>JAZNST010000051.1:0-118461 GCA_045591405.1 Ruminiclostridium sp. | reverse complement strand
TACAGAAGAAAGACGTAAGGAGCTTTGCAAGAGCATCAAGAAATACGGTGAGGACTGTAAGGTTGCTATCCGTTCAATCCGCCGTGATACAATGGATAAACTCAAGGCAATGAAGAAAAATTCTGAAATTACCGAAGACGATATGAAAAATTGCGAAAAAGATGTTCAGAATATAACTGACAAATACTGTGACAAGATTGACGCAGTTTGTGCAGATAAAGAAAAGGAAATAATGACTATCTAAATGGCTGAAGAAAAACTGGCTCAAAAATACGGAATAAATCATATCGGCATAATTATGGACGGAAACGGCAGATGGGCAAAAAAGCGCCATTTGCCAAGGACAGTCGGACACAGACAGGGCGCTAAGACCTTTGAAAAATGTGTTGATGACTGTATTGAGCTTGGAATCCCTTACGCTACCTTTTATGCGTTTTCGACCGAAAACTGGTCAAGACCGACGGGCGAGGTAGAAGCGCTGATGTCGCTTTTTGAGAAATATCTTGACGATATTACCTCGTGGGACGACAAGAATATCGTTTTCCGTTTCATTGGCGATAAAAGCGCATTGAGCGAATCTATTCGTGTAAAAATGGCTGAAACCGAGCGAGTTTCTGCCAATAACACAGGGCTTCACCTCAATATCGCTATAAATTACGGCGGAAGAAACGAGGTGCTTACTGCCGCCAAAAAGCTTGCAAAGGCTTACGCTGACGGCTCGGTTGATCTTGACGCTTTTTCTGAGAAGGATTTTTCCGATTTTCTTTATACGTCGCAACAGCCTGAGGTTGATTTGATTATCCGCCCCAGCGGAGAAATGAGAACCTCTAACTTTTTAATCTGGCAGGCGGCTTATGCGGAATTTGTGTCGCTTGATGTATTGTGGCCTGATTTTTCGAAAAAAGATTTGATATTTGCAATAGAACAATACAGAGAAAGGAATCGTCGCTTCGGCGGCGTCTGAGGTACGGTTGATGGCTAAAAGACTGATCACGGCTGCAATAGCGGTTCCGTTGGCAATAGGAGTTCTTTTACTTGATAACAGCATGGTTTTTATGGTTGCGCTGACTTTTTTCTCGGCGGTTGCGGTATACGAAATGCTGATTGCAACAAAATATATCCAGAATAAGCCCATTGCCATAATTTGTATCACATTCGGAGCAGCGCTTATTCCGCTGTTTTCGTTTGAAGAAACGAAGCCGTATCTTCCAGTTGTTGTTTTTGTGTTTGTTACGGCGCTTTTCCTTGTATTGCTGAAATCTCACGATAAAATCCGCTTCGAAGAAGTTGCGGTTATGGCGTTTATTTCGGTTTGTATCCCTCTTGCGCTCGGTACAATTGCGTTTTTCCAGATGCGCTATGATGATCACGGAATCTTTTATATCGTCTTCTTGCTTCTTAGCGTTTGGGCAGGCGACGCAGGTGCGTATTTTGTTGGAACGCTCATCGGAAAGCACAAGATGGCGCCGACTATAAGCCCCAAAAAATCTTGGGAGGGCTTTTTCGGAGGAATCGTTGTTTCAGGTCTTACTGCAACAGCGGCTTGCTTCGTTTATATGTATATTGACTATCTGATGAAGGGCGTGAACACCTTCACTATCAATATCCCATACCTTGTCGGTTTGTCGCTTATCTGCTCTGTTCTTGGCGTTTTTGGAGACTTTACCGCTTCAATTATCAAGCGCCAGTGTTCAGTTAAGGACTTTGGAAATCTTCTTCCCGGTCACGGCGGCGTTCTTGACAGATTCGACAGCGTTTTATTCGCAGGTCCGTTCTTGTACCTCCTTTTTGCGATTTATGAGCCTGTGACAAATATTATCTGATTCTATTAAGGAGTTAATGCCGGGTTCGCTCGGCATTATTTTTGCTATGAAAGATATTGTTCTTCTTGGTTCAACGGGTTCAATCGGAACTCAGGCATTAGACGTTGCAAAAAAGCATAATATAACGGTAAAAGCACTTTGTGCAAAGAAAAACGTAAAGCTCCTTGCACAACAGGCAAGACAGTTTAAGCCCGAAGCTGTGTGTATTGCGGATAAAAACTGCTACCCTGAGCTTAAAATGCTTCTTGCTGATATGGATATAAAAATCCTTTGCGGTAACGAGGGAGTGTGTGAGCTTGCTCAGCTTTCGTGCGATATGGTTGTCAATGCCATTGTCGGAATGATAGGTCTTCTTCCTACGATTTCGGCGATTAAGGCGAAGAACCGTATTGGTCTTGCAAACAAGGAGACGCTTGTTGTCGGCGGCGAGATTGTGACAAGGCTTGCAAAAGAAAACGGCGTTGATATTATCCCGATCGATAGCGAGCACTCGGCTATTTTTCAAGCGCTTCAGGGCAACTCTCAGAATAAAATTTCAAAGATACTGCTTACAGCGTCGGGAGGGCCTTTTTTCGGCTATAAAAAAGATCAGCTTCAGAGTGTTACTCTTGAACAAGCGCTTAATCATCCCAACTGGAATATGGGCGCGAAAATTACTACTGACAGCGCAACTATGATGAATAAAGGGCTTGAGCTTATTGAAGCGGTCTGGCTTTTCGGTGTAAAACCAAACGATGTGGAAATACTTATCCATAGGCAAAGCGTTCTTCATTCGGCTGTCGAATTTGAAGACGGCTCGGTTATCGGTCAGATGGGCGTTCCCGATATGAGAATACCTATTCAGTATGCGCTGACTTATCCAAAAAGACTTCCTTCTTCTGCTGAGAGGCTCGATCTTTTTAAGATTTCAGAGCTTACCTTCGCAAAGCCTGATTTCGAGACGTTTACGCTTCTTGATTGTGCAAAAACGGCAATAGAGAAAGGGGGAAACCTTCCTTGCATTATGAATTGTGCCAATGAAGCGGCGGTTTCGCTCTTTTTAGAGAGAAAAATAAGCTTTTACAGGATTTTTGAGCTGGTAAGTCAGGCAATGTCTGAGCTTACTTTCGAGCCTGAGCTTACACTTGATGTTATTAAGGAAACCGAAAAAGCAGCTCGTGAATTTGTTTTATCACGGTAAATCGGAGGATTTATGACAATTTTTCTTGCAATAGTTGCATTCTGCGTTATTATTATTGTGCACGAATTGGGGCACTTTCTCGTTGCCAAAGCTTTTAAGATGAACGTATACGAGTTTTCGATAGGAATGGGACCTGCGATATTCAAAAAAAGAGGCAAAAAGACTGATTTTACACTGAGGTTACTTCCTATCGGAGGTTCTGTTCAGCTTGGCGAGGATGAGGAATCAGACGATCCCAACGCCTTTGTAAATAAGCCCGTGTGGCAGCGTATGCTTGTTATCGTGGCGGGCGCTGTTATGAATATAGTTCTGGGACTTATTGTCTGCGCCGTTTCGATTCTTTCAAGCGGGCGAGTGGTTACAAGTGAAATTGGCGGCTTTTACGACAACTCGCTCTCGGATTCTTTTCTTCAAAAGGGCGACAAAATCGTTTCGATAAACGGGCTTCCGATCTGGAGCGATAAGGATATATCTTATGCACTTCAGAATACTGTTGCAAGAGCGTCTGAGGATGACACTCACGTTTCTTACGATTTTGTTGTAGACAGAAACGGTCAGGCGGTAGCTCTTGATGACGTTCAGTTTAAGATAAGACACCTTGAAGACGGCGAAAAAAGCATTTACCTCGACTTTTTCGTGTACGCAAACGATCTTACCTTTGGGAACGTGGCTGAATATACGTTCAGAACTTCTGCTTCTTACGGAAGACTTGTGCTGATGTCGCTTCTTGACCTTATAAGAGGTAATTACGGTCTTAACGATCTTTCGGGTCCTATCGGCGTAGTGTCGGCAGTAAGCGAAATTCCTCTTGTGGATATTCACAAGCTTTTATCAATGATAACGCTTATTACAATAAATATAGGTATTTTCAATCTGCTTCCCATTCCTGCGCTTGACGGAGCAAGATTCCTCTTTCTTCTTATCGAAGCAATCAGAAGAAAGCCTGTTCCTCCGAAATACGAAGGAGTGGTTCACCTCATAGGCTTTGGAGCGCTTATGATTCTGATGCTTGTTGTTACCTTTAACGATATAGTCAGAGTCTTCACGGGAGGATAATATGAAAAAGCAAGTAAGAGTCGGGAATCTGACGTTGGGCGACGGAAACGTTTATATCCAGTCGATGCTCAATATTCCGCCCGAAGACCTCGAAGGGAATATAAGACAGGCTCAGGAGCTTGAAAGTGCGGGCTGTGAGATTGTGAGAGTGGCTGTTCCGTCTGTAAAGGATGTAAGGCTCATCGAAGCAATCAAGTCGCATATTTCAATACCACTTGTTGCTGATATTCATTTTGATTATAAGATTGCGCTTGAATGTGTAAGCGCAGGGGTTGACAAAATCAGAATAAACCCCGGCAACATCGGCGCTGACGAAAACGTAAAAAAAGTAGCCGACGCTTGCCGTGAGCATAATATACCAATAAGAATAGGCGTAAATTCAGGCTCTGTTGAAAAAAGCTTGCTTGAAAAATACGGTGCGCCAACTGCACAGGCGCTGACCGAAAGCGCACTTTATCACACGAGTCTTTTGAATAAATTTGATTTTGACGACGTTGTGATTTCAGTAAAATCCTCGTCTGTAAAAACTACCATAGAAGCGTACAGGCTTCTTGCTGAAAAGACAGATTATCCGCTTCACCTCGGTGTTACTGAAACAGGAACGGAGCGAATGGGAATAATCAAGTCCGCTGCGGCGATAGGCTCGCTTCTTTGCGATGGAATAGGAGACACGATAAGAATTTCGCTCACGGAAAATCCTGTTCGTGAGATTTATGCGGCTAAAGATATTCTTCGTGCAATAGGAAAGGGAAAGGGTATTCAGATTGTTTCCTGTCCTACCTGTGCAAGAACAAGAATTGACCTTATCAGCCTTGTTCACGAGGTTGAGGAGGCGACGAAAAATATAAATAAAAGTCTGAAGGTTGCGGTAATGGGTTGCGCTGTAAACGGTCCCGGTGAGGCAAGGGAAGCTGACATCGGAATTGCAGGCGGAAACGGCGAAGGGCTTTTATTCAAGAAGGGCGAAATAATCAGAAAAATTCCCGAAGAAAAATTGCTTGATGAGCTACTTTCTGAGATAGAGAAGTTTTAAGGAGTAAAAAATGTCGAAAAAACTCAAAGAAATGTTCAACGGTGCTGAATTTGCGCCTGCTATTGCAGACGGTGTTATTTTATCCGTAATGACAAGCAAGAAAAAGAATACCGTGATGCTTCAGCTTGAGATGAACGAGGTTGCAAGCAAGGATGATATTGCGGTAGCTAACGACCTTATAGCAAAGATGCTTGAGGTTTCGGGCGTGAAAATTTATCCTAAATATAACCCCTCGCTCTTTTCGGCTGAGAGAATCCCTGAGCTTTTTTCGATGATGGAATCAAAATCAGGCTTGGTTGGAAGCTATCTTCTTGACGCTGAGATATCAGAGGGCGACGGAATATATGAAATCTCCCTTAAAAACGGCGGCAAGGAAAACCTCCTTGAAAATAAGATGGACGTTGAAATTGAAAAGCTTGTAAACAGCGTTTACGGCGTTCAGATAAAGGTTGTTTTTGACGGAGTCGTAGAAGCGAGCTTTGAAGAACACGAAAGTAAAATCAGAGAAGAAATCGCACAGCTTCCCCCTGTAATTATCTCTGAGCCTGCACCTGTGCTTGTGCGTGAGAACAGAGGCTTTCAGCGCAATGATTACAAAAACGACTATAAAAGAGGCGGCGAGCCTCCAAGACGAGGCAGAAGGGGAATGGAAATTCACGAGAAGCCGCAGTCAATGAAGCTTATGTTTGAGTCTTCGCATTTTCAGGACGAGGCAGAGCTTATCGCAGGAAAGCCGATAAACGATCCTCCGATTGAAATGGCGTCTGTTACAGAGGGCATGATGGACAGCGTTACTGTGTGGGGAACTGTTTTTTTCAGAGAAGATAAGACCGTAAAAAATGATTTTGTCATTATCACGGCGTATTTTACCGATAAAACAAACTCTCAGACGCTCAGATTGTTCGTACCGGGAGATAAGGTTGAAAGCTATTCTTTTATAAGCAAGGGGACAAGCCTGCTCGTTCACGGCTCTCTTAAATATGATGATTACAGCAAATCAAGCTACATAGATCCCATTTCCGTTATGAAAGTAACGGTAGCTCAGAAAAAGGATACAGCGCCCGTAAAACGCTGTGAGCTTCATATGCATACGAATATGTCCGACCTTGACGCAATCACACCCGTTGACGAGCTTGTAATGCAGGCTTATAAGTGGGGACACAGGGCAGTAGCAATTACTGACCATGGAAACGTTCAGGCATATCCGGGCGCTATGAACACACTTGCGGGAATAAGAAAAAAGGATCCGGAAGCTGATTTTAAGATTCTTTACGGAATTGAAGCATATTTTGTAAACGACGGACATTCGCTTGTCGAGGGCTGTACTAATTACTCAATTGACGACGAAATCGTAATTTTTGATATTGAAACAACAGGCCTTTCGCATAAAAGCGACAAGATTACAGAAATCGGTGCGGTAAAGCTCAAGGGGCTTCAGGAGGTTGAAACCTTCCAAACCTTTGTAAATCCTGAAATGCCTATACCGTCTCAGATTACTGATATAACGGGAATAACCGACGCAATGGTAGAAAACGCTCCGTCTCAGGAGGAGGCTGTAAAGAGCTTCCTTGAATTCTGTAAGGGTGCGCCTGTCGTTGCCCACAACGCAGATTTTGACACGTCCTTTATAAGAACCGCGTGCAATAGCTTCGGTATCTCCTTTACAAACTCTGCTATCGACACTCTGAAGCTTTCAAAGGCCGCATTCCCGAATAAGAGAAAGCACAGCCTTGACGCAATGGCAGATGAGCTTGGTCTTGGCGAATTTAATCACCACCGTGCAATAGACGACGCAAAAATGCTCTCGCTTATTTTTGTGAAGCTGATTGATATTGCAAAAAAGGGAAGAGAAATCACAAAGCTTGGCGACCTTAATTCAGGGCTTGGTAATTTTGACGTGGCAAAAATGCCCTATTACCATCAGATAATTATTGTTAAAAATAACACGGGACTCAAAAATCTTTACAAGCTTATTTCTTACTCCAACCTCAACTATTACTATAAAAAGCCGAGAATTCCGCTTTCTGAGCTTAAAAATCACCGAGAAGGCCTTATCATAGGCTCGGCTTGTGAGGCGGGCGAGCTTTATCGCGCTATTTTAGCGGGAAAGCCCGAACAGGAAATTGAAGAAATCGCCTCTTTTTACGATTTTCTTGAAATTCAGCCTATTGGGAATAACCAATTCCTTATAAGAAATCAGTCTGTGAAATCAGAAGAAGAGCTTAGAGATATAAACAGACGAATAGTTGCGCTTGGAGAAAAGCTCGGTAAACCCGTTGTTGCAACCTGCGACGTTCATTTTATAAGAAAAGAGGACGCACTTTTCCGTGAAATAATGCAAGCGGGACAGGGCTTTGCCGACGCGTCTAATCAAGCTCCGCTTTATCTTCGTACAACAGACGAAATGCTTGAAGAATTTGAATATCTCGGTAAGGAAAAGGCTTACGAAATAGTTGTAGAAAATACCAACAGAATAGCCGATATGGTAGACGATATAAGGCCTATTCCAATGGGTACCTATACTCCGTTTATTGAAGGTGCAGAGCAGGAGCTTCAGGATCTTTCCTGGGGTAAGGCTCACGAGCTTTATGGCGATGAGCTTCCCGAAATAGTTAAATCAAGACTTGATAAAGAGCTTAACGCTATCATAAAATACGGCTTCTCCGTGCTTTATATGATTGCCCAGAAGCTCGTTCATAAATCAAACGAATGTGGCTATCTTGTAGGCTCACGAGGCTCGGTTGGCTCGTCCTTTGTTGCAACAATGTCGGGTATTTCAGAGGTTAACCCCTTGCCTCCGCATTATCGTTGCCCCAAATGCCGCCACAATGAGTTCATCACGGACGGCTCCGTTCAGTCAGGCTACGACTTGCCCGAAAAGAACTGCCCCGAATGTGCAACTCCAATGGAGCGTGACGGACACGATATTCCTTTTGAAACCTTCCTTGGCTTTAAGGGAGATAAGGCTCCTGATATTGACCTTAACTTCAGCGGCGAATATCAGGCTCAGTCGCACAGATATACAGAAGAGCTGTTTGGTAAGGACCACGTGTTCAAAGCGGGTACGATTTCGGCTATTCAGGATAAAACGGCAATAGGTTTTGTTAAAAAATACCTTGCTGAAAGAAACGGAATGGCAAACCAGGCTGAGCTTAACCGCTTAGCTCTCGGCTTTACGGGCGTTAAACGTACCACGTCTCAGCACCCCGGCGGAATGGTCGTTGTCCCCGATAGCTATGAGGTTTACGACTTTACTCCTATTCAGCATCCTGCCGACGATGCAAAGAAGGGACTTATCACAACGCACTTTGACTTCCACGCACTTCACGATACCATTCTGAAGCTTGACGAGCTTGGACACGATGTGCCTACGCTTTATAAGCATCTTGAAGATATGACGGGAATGAAGATTGCGGATGTTCCGACCTCAGACAGTAAGGTTATGAGTCTCTTTACTTCGACAAAGGCGCTTGAGCTTGAAGAAGAAGACCCGATTCTTATTCCACTTGGAACCTACGGACTTCCCGAATTCGGTACCTCCTTCACGCTTCAGATGCTCAAGGACTCAAAGCCCAAGTGTTTTTCTGACTTGCTTCAGATTTCGGGACTTTCTCACGGTACTGATGTTTGGCTCGGAAACGCAAAGGATCTTATTGACAACGGAACCTGTACGATTTCTGAGGTTATCGGTACTCGTGATAACATAATGGTTTATCTGATGCACAGAGGACTTGAACCCGGTATGGCGTTCAAGATTATGGAAATCACTCGAAAGGGTAACGCAAAGAAGCTCTTTAACGATGAAATCTACCAGGCGTTCAAGGATAATAATATCCCCGAATGGTACGTTGAGAGCTGTAAGAAAATCAAGTATATGTTCCCTAAAGCTCACGCCGCCGCTTACGTAACAGGTGCGGTAAAGCTTGGCTGGTTCAAGGTCTATAAGCCGTCGGAATTTTATGCGGCTACTCTTACAAAGCACACGGAAAATATTGAATGTAGAGTTGTGCTTGAAGGTAAAGCGGCTGTCAAGAGAAGGATTCAGCAGATAACTACAAATAAGGACGCTACTGCTAAGGAGCTTTCAATAGTCGAAGCGTATTATCTTATATACGAAATGCTTGATAGGGGAATAAGCTTCCTGCCTCCGCATTATCTTAAATCTGATGCAACTCGTTACAGAATCGAAGGGAAAAACCTTCGTCTTCCGTTCCTTGCGGTTGAGGGCTGTGGCGAAAATGCGGCGAATAATCTTGCTGCGGCAATTGAAAAGAATGACTACGTGAGCGTTGAAGACCTTCAGATTCAGGGCGATATTAATAAAACCGTTATGGCAAAGCTTACTGAAATGAATGTGTTTGAGGGACTTCCACAGTCGGCTCAGATGTCGTTCTTTGATTGATTTGCACAGTAGTTTTTACTGTTCGTTGTGATTTTTGTGATGTATTACAAATGTTATTTGAAATATTGACTTTTTTGTGTTACTGTGGTAGTATATTATCGTAGTAATACGCTAAAGTGAATGAAAGGCGCAAAAGATGAAAAAGTACGATTTGATTACTCCTGAAGGAACAAGGGATTTGCTCTTCGATGAAAGCGTTGCAATCAGAACGCTCGAACAGCGAATCAGAAACATATTTATCGCTAATTCATACTCTGAGGTTATAACTCCGGGGCTTGAATTTTATGACGTTTTTAACTCAAAAAACAGATATTTTGCACAGGAGTCTCTTTATAAGCTCACCGACAGCAAGGGCAGACTTATGGTTATCCGTCCTGACTCGACGATGCCTATTGCACGACTGGTCGCAACAAGACTTCGTGACGAGGCGCTTCCGCTCAAGCTCTTTTACTGTCAGAATATCTATCGTGTAAATCCCAAGAACAACGCTCGTGACGATGAGATTACTCAGGCAGGAATCGAAATAATCGGCGGCGACGAAAAGAAGGCCGACCTTGAGGCGCTTACACTTGCAATAGAGGTTTTAAGCTCCTGCGACGCAGGAAACTACCGTCTTGAGCTTGGAAGCTCCGCTTTATTCAAGGCGCTTGTTTCTCGCCTTTGCATTGACGAGGAATTAAGCGAAGAAATAAGACTTGCTATTGAAACCAAGAACTACCCTGAGCTTAATTATATACTTGAAAGCTTTGATGAGGGCAATCCCGATATCATAAGTCTCAAGGCTCTTCCTAAGCTCTTTGGCGGAGCTGAGGTCTTTGAAAAGGCAAAGGAATTCTTCACAGACGATGAAACGCTTTCTATTCTCAATTCCTTCCGTGAGGTTTACGACGCTCTTTGTCTGCTTGGTCTTGGAAGTAAGATTAGCGTAGATTTCGGTCTTGTAAATAAGGCAAGCTATTATACGGGTATTCTTTTCAGAGGCTATATCGAGGGCTGTGGTCGTTCGGTTCTTTCGGGCGGTCGTTATAATACGCTTATCGGTGATTTCGGTGCTGAGCTTCATGCGACAGGCTTTGCTCTTGATATAAATTCCGTTGCAAGAGCGTTTATGAAAAAGTCTGATAAAACGCTTCTTAAAAAGCCTGATATTCTTGTTTTCAGCGACGACGACGCTTTTACAGACGCTGTTACTTATTGCAAAAAGAAAATAAGCGAAGGCTCAATAGTAGACAATTCGCTTTTCACAAGCATTGAACAGGCGATTGAATACGCTAATGCCAAGGGAATTTCCGAGGTTCATACAGTTAAGAAGGGCGGCTTTTCAGAGATTATGAAGCTGAACGGTGAGAACGATGGCTGAGAAGAAAAAAATAAGAATTGCGCTCACTAAGGGCAGACTTGAAAAAGATACCGTAGCTCTTTTCGCAAGTCTTGGCTTTGACGTGACTGCGCTCGTAGAAAAGGGAAGAAAGCTTATTCTTCCGATTCCCGACGAAAATATCGAGGTTGTTCTTGCAAAGGCAGCTGACGTTATAACATACGTTGAACACGGCGTATGCGACATTGGCGTTGTTGGCAAGGACACGATAATCGAACACGGCGGAAAATATTTCGAGGTGACTGACCTTGGCTTTGGAAGGTGCAAATTTGCACTTGCAGGAAAAAAAGGCGTTGATTTTTATAGCGGTTATGGCGTAAAAACCGTTGCTTCAAAATATACGAATGTGACCCGCCAGTTCTTTGAAAGCAAGGGAATGGACGTAGATATAATCAAGATCGAAGGCTCGGTTGAGCTTGCACCGCTTCTTGAGCTTGCCGACGGAATCGTTGATATTGTAGAAACGGGAACGACACTCAAGGAAAACGGACTTGAGGTTTATGAGGACGTTTGCCCGATTTCTGCAAGGCTTATTGTTAATACAGTAAGTATGAAGCTTAAAAAAGAGAGAATTGACGAGCTTGTGGAGCTTATTGAAGGCAAACTCGCCGAAAAGGAGAACTGAAATGATAAGAACAATTTATGCAAACGGCGATGAAATCAACTTTTTTGAGGAAGTTGAAAAAAGAAACAACGAAACGAATAACGACGTTGAAAAAATCGTAAAGGAAATAATCGCTGACGTTAAGGCAAACGGCGACAAAGCAGTAAAAGAATATACGGCAAAGTTCGACTGTGCTGACTGTGAATATTACGAGGTTCCACAAGAAGTTATCAACGACGCTCTTACAACTGCTGATCCCGCACTTGTTGACGCACTTCTCAACTGCGTTGAGAAAATCACCGATTTTCATAACAGACAAAAACAGAATGGCTATATGGTCACAAATGAAGACGGCTCAATTCTCGGTCAGCGTGTCAGAGGAATAGACAGAGTAGGTCTTTATGTACCGGGCGGTACTGCCGCCTATCCTTCTTCTGTTCTTATGAATGCAATCCCTGCAAAAATCGCAGGCGTAAAAGAAATTATTATGGTAACTCCTCCTCTCAAGGATGGAACTCCCAATAAGGATATTCTTCTTGCCGCTTCTCTTTGCGGAGTTGATAGAGTGTTTATGTGCGGTGGCGCACAGGCTGTTGCGGCTCTTGCGTACGGAACAGAAGCAATCCCCAAGGTTTCAAAGATTGTAGGACCCGGTAATATCTTTGTTGCAACTGCCAAAAAACTTCTTTACGGCGTAGTTGATATTGATATGATTGCAGGACCGAGTGAAATTCTTATTATAACTGACGATACTGCTAATCCAAAGTACATAGCCGCTGATCTTATGTCACAGGCTGAGCACGATAAGCTTGCAAGCGCAGTTCTTGTTACTACAAGCGAGCGTATCGCAAAGGAAACTGCTGAAGAAATCGAACGCCAGATGCTTGAGCTTTCAAGAAAAGAGATTATCAGACACTCTGTTGATAATTACGGAGCGATCATCATTGCTAACGATATGATGCAGGCTTGCGATATTGCAAACAGAATCGCTCCCGAACACCTTGAGGTTGTAGCTGAAAATCCGCTTGAATACATAGGAAAGCTTGATAATGTAGGCTCGCTTTTCCTCGGACAGTATTCACCCGAACCCCTTGGCGACTATTACGCAGGTCCTAACCACGTTCTTCCTACAAGCGGAACGGCGAGATTCTTCTCTCCGCTTTCAGTGGACAGCTTTATAAAGAAATCAAGTTATATTTATTACACAAAGGAAGCCTTCAACGAGGCGGCTGATGATATTATGCTTGTTGCAAATAAGGAACAGCTTACTGCGCACGCAAATTCCATCAAGGTCAGAGTTGAAGATTTGAGAGGTTAATTATGGCAACGCAGACTTGGGAATCGGGAATCAGAAAGGTTGTCCCGTACGTTCCCGGAGAACAGCCGAAAACTGCAGATATAATAAAGCTCAATACAAACGAGAACCCATATCCGCCCGCACCCCGTGTGGCTGAGATTCTGAGCTCGTTTGATTCAAAGAAAATGAGCCTTTATCCTGACACGGAGTCGAAGGTGCTTGTAGATGAGCTTTCGGATTTTTATAAGCTCAGTCCCTCGCAGATTATTACGGGCGTTGGCTCCGATGACGTTTTGGCGCTGATTTTCCTTACCTGTTTTAATACGGGAAGACCGATTCTTTTCCCCGATATTACTTATTCTTTTTATGACGTGTGGGCAAATCTTTATAAAATACCGTTCGAACGTCCTGCGCTTAACGATGACTTTACGATAAATCCTGACGACTATATCGGAAAAAATGCAGGCGGCATTATTTTCCCGAATCCAAACGCTCCTACGGGAGTATTTGAAAGCGTAGATATGATTGAAAGGATAGTCAGAGAAAATCAGGATATAGTCGTTGTAATTGACGAAGCGTATATTGATTTTGGCGGCAAAAGCTGTCTTTCGCTTCTTGAAAAATACGAAAATCTGCTGGTTGTTCAGACCTTCTCGAAGTCACGCTCAATGGCAGGGTTGAGAATCGGTTGCGTTTTCGGAAACGAAAAGCTTATCTCTTACCTTAACGACATACGCTTTTCAATCAATTCCTACACGATGAATACCCTGTCTCAGATTTGTGGGGCAGAGGCGGTCAGAGACAGGGAATATTTCACTTCTACTCTTGAAAAGATAGTTGCAACAAGAGAAAGAATAAAAAAAGAGCTTTCTGCTCTTGGCTTTACGTTCCCCGATTCGATGACAAACTTCATTTTTGCAAAGCACGAAAAGCTCACCGGCGAATTTATTTTCAATGAGCTTAAAAAACGCAAGATTTACGTCCGTCATTGGAATTCACCGAGAATTAAAGATTACCTCAGAATCACAATCGGAACGGACGAGCAGATGGATAAGGTAATAGAAGCTCTCAAGGAAATAATCGGCTGACAGAAAGGATTTTTATGAGAACTGCGACAGTTTCAAGAAAAACAAGAGAAACAGATATAAATCTTACGCTCAACCTTGACGGAACGGGAAAAGCTGAAATCAATACAGGTATCGGCTTTTTTGACCACATGCTGACTGCGCTTACCGTTCACGGCGGCTTTGACCTGAGCCTTAGCTGTAAGGGCGATCTTTATGTTGACGGTCACCACACGGTTGAAGACGTTGGTATAGTTCTTGGTAAAGCGTTTGCTGAAATTCTTGGCGAAAAAAAGGGAATCGTGCGCTACGGAAACGCACAGATACCTATGGACGAGGCAATCGGTTGGTGCTGTCTTGATATTTCGGGAAGAGCCTTCCTTGTTTATGAGGTTGATTTCTTCAACGAAAAGATAGGGGATTACGACGCTTGCCTTACCGAAGAATTTATGCGTGCCTTTGCCTTTAACGCAGGAATTACTTTACACATAAAATCTCCTTACGGAAACAACGACCACCACAAGTGTGAGGCTATGTTTAAGGCTCTTGCCTATGCTTTGAAGCAAGCGGTTGCTCTTAGCGGAACAGCTTCAGCTATCTCAACAAAGGGCGTGCTTTGATTGGCTGTTCATAGATCTGTTGCAAATGAACAGGTGGTAAATCATCTCTCTCAAAGGGATTGTACGCTTTCATAAAGAAAGGTTTTTATGATTACAATTATAGACTACGGTGCGGGAAATCTGTTTAGCGTTCAGAATGCGCTTAAATTTCTTGGAATTGATTTCAAAGTATCCGCACAAAAAGAAGATTTAATAAATGCCGATAAGCTGATTCTTCCCGGAGTCGGCGCCTTCCCCGACGCAATGAAAAAGCTGAGTCAGACGGGGCTTGTTGATGTAATAAAGCAGGAAGCGGATAAAAAGCCGCTTCTTGGTATTTGTCTTGGAATGCAGATGCTTTTTGACAAGGGCTTTGAGTTTGAGGAAACAGAGGGCCTTGGACTTATCGGAGGAACGGTTGAGCTTATGAAGCCACAGGGACTTGTCGTTCCTCATATGGGCTGGAATTCGCTTGAGTTCAATACTCCGTGCGCTCTTTTAGACGGAATTGACGACGGTGCTTATGTTTATTTCGTCCATTCCTACGCCGCAAAATGCGACAGCGCCGACGTAAGCGCATACAGCAACTATGGCGGTCAGGTTACGGCGATGGTGAGCAGAGGGAACGTTTACGGTTGTCAGTTCCATCCCGAAAAAAGCGGAGAAACGGGGCTTAAAATCCTCAAAAACTTCGCCGCACTTTAATTTTAAGGAGCAATTATGGTTATTTTACCTGCAATAGACATCAAGGACGGAAACTGCGTCCGACTTTTCAAGGGTGACTACGGTACCGTTCAGAAGGTTGCCGAAAGCTATATGGAAACTGCGCTCGGTTTTGAAAAATGCGGTGCAGAGTGGATTCATATGGTTGACCTTGACGGCGCCAAGGACGCTTCTCAGCAAAATAAGGAAATTTTCCTCGACGTTGCCAAAAACACAGGGCTTAAAGTCGAAGTCGGAGGTGGCGTACGCTCGCTCGATACGGTTGAGATGTACCTTTCGGGCGGAGTTTCCCGTGTTATTATCGGCTCGGCGGCAGTAAAAAATCCGACTCTTGTAAAAGAAGCCGTTAAAGAATACGGCGAAAGAATTGCTGTTGGAATTGACGCTAAAAACGGCTTTGTCGCAACAGAGGGCTGGCTTGAAACGTCCGACGTTCATTTTACAGATCTTGCAAAGGCAATGTCTGACATAGGCGTAAAATATATTATTTTTACAGATATTTCAAAGGACGGAACGCTTTCGGGCGTAAACGCCCAACAGCTCAAGGAAATAAATGAGGCGTGCAGTGCAAATATCATTGCAAGCGGCGGCGTTCATACCATTGAGGATATTCTGATTTGTAAAAAGCTTAGTCTTTACGGTACAATCTGCGGTAAGTCGATTTATAGCGGAACTCTTGACTTAAAAGAAGCTATCGACAAGAGTCGATAATGTTTTCGGAGGAAAAATATGTTAGCAAAAAGGATAATTCCTTGTCTTGACGTACGCAACGGCAAGGTTGTAAAGGGAGTCAACTTTCTTGGCGTAAAGGACGTTGGCGACCCTGTTGAATATGCAAAGGAATATAACAGACAAGGCGCAGACGAGCTTGTTTTTTATGATATTACCGCTTCTCACGAGGGTAGAGGAGTGATGCTTGACGTCGTTCGTGAAACCTCAAAGCAGATATTCATTCCTCTTTGCGTAGGAGGAGGAATCGGCTCTATTGAGGATTTCAGAGATACTCTCAGAGCAGGAGCCGATAAGGTTTCGGTTAACTCCCAGGCGATAAAAAACCCTAAGCTCATAAAGGACGCCGCCGAGGTGTTCGGAAGTCAGTGCGTTGTTGTCGGAATCGACGCCAAGCGAAACGAAAACGGAGGCTTCAGCGTTTTTCTCAACGGCGGAAGAATAGATACGGGAATTGAGCTTGGGCAATGGGTTGAAGAAATCGAAAAGCTCGGAGCCGGTGAAATTTGTCTTAACTCTATGGACGCCGACGGAACTAAGGAAGGCTTTGATATCGAAATGCTCAACTATGTTTGCGCTAAGGTTTCTATTCCTGTAATAGCAAGTGGCGGCTGTGGAAAGCTTGATGATTTTTACGACGTTCTGACGAACACGAATTCATCTGCCGCATTGGCAGCGTCAATGTTCCACTTCAAGGAAACAACAGTAGGAGAGGTAAAGAAGTTCCTCTCTGAACGTAATATACCTGTAAGAATTGCGTAGGAGGTTATATGGATTTAGAAAAATATTTCAAAAAAGCTGACCTTATTCCCGCAATAGTAACCGACGTTTTTAACGGCGAAGTGCTTATGCTTGCGTATATGAACAGGGAAAGCCTTCAAAAAACCTTTGAAACAGGTTACACTTGGTTCTGGAGTCGTTCGAGACAGGAGCTTTGGAATAAAGGCGCAACCTCAGGTCATCTTCAGAAGGTAGTCGAGATTTACACGGATTGTGACGACGACACGTTATTGATAAAGGTTGAACAAACAGGCGCCGCTTGCCACACAGGCAACAGAAGCTGTTTTTATACACAGATTTACGGAGGAAAAGACAATGGCTAACGAAACTTTTAAGGACTTATACGAGACAGTGCTCAGCAGAAAAGAATCAAAGGAAGAAGGCTCTTATACCTGCTATCTCTTTGAAAAGGGGATTGATAAGATTCTCAAAAAATGCGGCGAGGAATGTACTGAGATGGTGATTGCCGCTAAGAATAAGGACAATGACGAGCTTAAAAACGAAATCGCTGACCTTTGCTATCACATTATGGTAATGTGTGTAGAGCGTGGTCTTGATTGGGCTGAGGTTGAGGAGGTTCTTGATCAGAGAAGCAACAAAACGGGTAACCTCAAGCAGTTCCATACTGTTGATAAAAACAGCTGACACAAGTTATCTGAAAAAGCGCTTTTGATAAATTATCAGAAGTGCTTTTTTAATTTTGGGAAAACAGCGAACCTTTTTACAGATTTTCAGACTTATTAAGCGTAAATCGATTTGCAAGAGGTAAAAACTATGAATGAATATGTCACAGATGAGCTGATTGAAGCTACATATCTTTTTTGCGTAAAGCGAATTTCCGATATCCCGACCGTTTCGGCTATCTGCTCCTGTGATAAACCCTTGGCTTTTCGTATCTTCCTTATACGCTGACCTATAGCATAGTAATCCATAAATCTGACCTCCTATATAAAAATATTCGCAATACACTTGAGTTATATAGGCAGTTGTGTTATAATAGAATGACTATAGGAGCTGAATTCTGCCTATAGAATTAAATTTTATGATATAGGAGTAGAAAATGAAGAAACTAAGCGTTATAGTGCTTGCTCTGGCGGCGTGCATGACGCTCTCGGCGTGCGGTGAAATCACATTATTTAGACCAATCAAACCCGAAATACCTCAGGTTGAAGCAATCTCGCCCGACAAGCTTGAATATGAATATGTAACCGATGGCAGAAACGGACCTGGAATACAAATCAACGCAATTAACACAGCGGCGGAGGACATACGTTTTCCTGATACAATTGATGGTGAGCCTGTTGTGTATATAAACGACGAACTGAAGTATTCTGACAACGTAAAAACTCTGATATTCCCTGATACGGTAGCTAGCTACGTTCCCATTCCTAAATCGGTCGAATTTGTAAAACTACCTGCATCGTTTGATTATAACACTTATATTTTCCCACCTTTTACAGACTGTAAAAATCTGAAAGAAGTCTGGATTCCTGATGGAATCGCCGTAATGCACTGTCTATACGGCAGCGGTGGTATATTCCAAGACTGTACCAGCCTCAAGAGTATTTGTCTGCCTTCCGGTCTGACTGAAATAGATTCATATACATTTCAGGGTTGTAAAAGCCTTGAAAGAATTTATATACCCGATAGTGTAACTAGCGTCGGAGATCGGGCGTTTTACGGTTGCTCTAGCCTTACCAGCATCAATATACCCGATAGTGTAATTAGCATCGGACGAGAGGCGTTTTGGGGCTGCTCTAGCCTTACCAGCATCAATATACCCGATAATGTAACTAGCATCGAACGAGAGGCGTTTTTCGACTGCACTAGCCTCACAAGTATAAATATACCTGATAGTGTAACTAGCATCGGAGATTATGCGTTTGACGGTTGCACTAACCTTACCAATGTTACTTTAGGAAATAGAGTTACCGAAATAGGCAGCAATGCATTCGAAGGCTGCACTAGCCTTACCAGCATCAATATACCCGATAGTGTAACTATCATCGTAGATGCGGCGTTTTACAATTGCACTAGCCTTACCAATGTTACTTTAGGAAATAGAGTTACCGAAATAAGCTACAATGCATTCGAAGCCTGCACTAGCCTCACCAGCATCAATATACCCGATAGTGTAACTAGCATCGAAGAGAGTGCGTTTAGCGGTTGCGAAAAAATCCAAGCCACCTACAAAGGCAAAACCTATTCCTACTCCAACATTGACGAGCTTTACGAAGCAATCAACGGCTGATAAACAGACAAAAGGGACTGCCCCACGCAGTCCCTTTTCTTTTATTAATCTTGTTAAAGAAGTCTCTAAAAATAAATCAGCAATATAACAGAGCCCTTAAAATATTTTGTATTCAGATAGCCCCACTTAACGCATATCCCCCATGGGGAGGCTATGATACGGATTATTACGTTTTTGAAAGGGCATAAGCGAACATAGAAAAAGCTCCGTCGTATCTTTCTGATACGGTGGAGCTTATCTTATCGTAAAATTATTTAAGCTTTTCTATTATCATTTCAGCAACCTTATAAACGTCGCCACAACTCATCGTGATTATCAAATCACCTTCTCTTGCAATCTGAGCTGTGTATTCTGCGACCTCTTCAAAGGTCGGGAACCACTCGCATCCGTCAATTTTTTCCGCTAGGTCCTTTGAAAAGACGTTATAGGTATTTTTTTCGCGGCTGCCCATAATTTCAGTAAGCACAACCTTATCAGCTACGCTCAGAGCCTCTGCAAAATCATCCATAAGCGTAAAGGTTCTTGAATAGGTGAACGGTTGATGCACAGCTATTATACGCTTAAAGTCCATCGACTTCGCCGTTTCAAGCGTCGCCTTGATTTCTGCAGGGTGATGAGCGTAGTCGTCGGCGATTGTGATTCCATCTATCTGAGCAAGGCGCTCAAATCGTCTTCCTGTACCGCTGAAGCTTTCGAGACCTTTTTTGATTGACTCAAGTGAAATCCCCATTTCAAGAGCCGTAGCGCAGGAAGCAACTGCATTGAGTATATTGTGCTTTCCTGGAACGCAGATTTTTACTGTATCAAGGAGCTTTCCCTTTGAATAAAGCTCAAAGCTGTATTCGAAATTTGAAATCTTTTTCACGTTTTTGGGGTAATAGTCGCTCTTTTCGCTCCAGCCAAACGTTACCTTCTTTTTGTTGAATTTACTGTCAGAAACAGATTTTACGGTGTTTTCATCATCAGCATTATAAACCAGAAGGTCAGTTGTGTTATCGCAGAAGACGCTGAAGGAATGTTCGAGGTTTTCAAGCGTTTTGAAATATTCCATGTGGTCGCAATCGACGTTGAGGATTATTGAAATATTCGGGAAAAGGTTAAGGAAATGGTCCTGAAATTCGCACGCTTCACAGACCATATATTCGCTTTTTCCTGCAATTCCGCTTCCGTTTATTGCTCTGAGCTTGCCGCCAATTACAGCAGAAAGGTCAATATTATCAGCAAGAAGAATGTGCGTCATCATAGAAGACACGGTTGTTTTTCCGTGAGTTCCCGTGACGCAGATTGCTTTTTCGAAACGGCTTGTAATCAGTCCAAGCAGAACTGAGCGTTCAACGACCTCAGCAGAGCTTGCCTTTGCCGCAATAAGCTCAGGGTTATCACTCATAATAGCGGCGGTATGAACGATAAGGTCAGCGTCTCCGATGTTTTCTGCTCGCTGTCCAAGATAGACGGGGATTCCCATTTTTCTTACTCGTTCGAGAGTTTCGGTTTCGTTATTGTCAGAGCCTGTCAGATAATAGCCCTGAGAGTGAAGAATCTGAGCAAGCGGATACATACCGCTTCCGCCGATGCCTATAAAATGAACGTGTTTTTTTCCTGTCAGAAAATCTTTCATTTCGTCACCTTCTGTTTTTAGTAAGTATTGGTAAATTAGCTTGAATTAATCAACCTGAGAATAAAATGTCACAAGCGGTTAAAAATAGTATCAGAAACTTGAAAGGGAATAAAGCTATGACAATCAATGATATTAAAATCAGAAAAACAATGAGTGAAGCAAGACTAAGGGCTGTTGTTTCACTCACGGTTGATAATTCAATTGCAATTCACGATATAAAGGTTATTCAGGGCGATGAGCGTCTTTTTGTAGCTATGCCCAGCCGCCGTGATGAAAACGGTTCTTTCAGAGATATTGTTCACCCGATAAATCCTCAGGTAAGAGAAGCGATTGAAGGTGAAATTCTCGAAGCGTATACCGATTTTATTTCTCAGAGTCAAGAAGCGTCTTCGCTTTAAGAAGCGCAAGCTGAGTTTTAGCGTCGGGAATTTCGTTATTCATTACCATCTCAACTGCCTTATCAAGAGGAATTTTTTTAAGCTCAAGAAATTCGTCCTCATCAAGACTCTGCTCGTGTTGGGAAAGGTCACGGGCGAGGTACATATGTATTATTTCCGTGCAATATGCAGGTGTTGGATAAAGGTAACCGAGATAATCGTATTTTCTCGCTATACAGCCCGTTTCTTCCTTCAGCTCACGCTTTCCGCATTCAAAATGGTCTTCTCCCCATTCAAGCTTTCCTGCGGGGATTTCCATCAGCACCTTGTGATAAGGATAGCGATGCTGAGTTACAAATATGACTTCGTTTTTTTCAGTAAGCGGAACAACGCAAACGCCGCCGGGGTGCTTTATGACTTCTCTTGACGCTTCCTTTCCGTTTTGAAGAAGAACGGTGTCCTTATAGAGCTTTACAACTCTGCCGTCGTATACGTATTCGCTTTTTAGAGTTTTTTCATCAAGATTCATTTTTTCTCCTTAGTATAAAACCGCCCCATATTTTTTACAGAGCATTTGTGTCGTTTCAAGAGGGATTGACGTTTCCTTATCAATAAGCGCACGTCCCTGATAAAGCATAAGCGCCATTCTGAGCGCTATTTCGCTGTGTGACAGGAACATAACGGGAAGCGTTGACATATGAGCGTTATTGGCAAAGTCGATAGCGTCGTCGGGTGAGTTTATCTCAACCCTTAAAATATCATAGGGACTTGAGCAGATTTCGGTTATGTCGTCCTCCATATCGGGACAGCAATTTATCGGCTCTGATATTTCTGTTATATCAGGGGCAAGGAAAAACGCTTGCGTTTCGTTTGCGAAAATCATTGAGGTATCTTCTTTATCGTCGTTAGTTGTTATGAAATTATACGACAGGGAGGATATATCGGAAATTTCCTCCTCAAATGACAAGCCGATAAGCTCAATTCCTTTTTCTGCCGCTTCGGAGAAAATAAGAGAAAGGTTATCAGTTCTTTTCTTGAGTCTTCCCGCAAGGGGGATTTTAGCGTAAGGGGCAAGGTTCGCCGCCGCATTTATAAGCGTTTCTTCGTTTTCAGCCACAATCCCGAACGAGCTTGCGCCCATTTCCTGCGACATAATCAGCGCACAAAGGGCAGGAAGTCCGTTTGAGGTTTTCTCCTCGTTGTCTATTTCAACCGTAACGATAACGGGTTTGTCACGCTTTGCACAAGACCGGAGCGCAGCACGAAGGTCTGACATTGAGCTTATCTTATCGAGTAAAAACAAATCGACGTACTCGTTAAGAGCCTTAATCTGAACGGAATAATTTGACATAAGCTCGGTGAAGGAAATTTCTTCGTTATAAGGGGAAATGAGAGTTTCCGTTCCCGAAATCTTTCCTGCAACAAGCGCTTTTTTATTTGCCGCTTCAACTGTGGCTTTAGCAATCGTGCGATTGATTTCAGCGCAGTCGTCGGTTATTCCGAGTGTTTTAAGCTTATACGGATTTGCAAAGGAGGTTGGCGTTGAAATAATATGAGCGCCAAGTTCAATCTGTTTTTTAACAAACGCATTGAATTTTTCGGTTTCTTTATAAATTTCAGCAGGGGATTGCATTTTATTTTCAATGCAATCGGTAAAAATCAAGGGGCGTTTTCGGGGTAAAGAGTCCATTATGGTTCCTTTCAGATTTTACATTTTTGTAGGTGCTTCGACCTTGAGTAAGTCGAGCATATTCTTGAGTACGATTCTTGTCGCTGTGCAAAGGGAAAGGCGTGACTGAAGAACAGCGCCCTGTGCGTCCTTTATTTTGCACGTATCGTAGAACTTATGGAAACGGGTTGCAAGCTCAAGAACGTATTTTGTAATTTCAGAGGGGTTTTTGGATTTAGCACCCTCGTTTACGGTATTTGAAAGCATTGCAATATGTCTGATAAGCTCGATTTCGGCTGGTTCTGTGAACGTAAGCTCGTTTGTTGGAATATCCTCAAAGCTGTTTCCTTCTTCAGCCTGCTTTTCAAGAATTCTGCAAATTCTTGCGTGAGCGTACTGAACGTAGAATACAGGGTTCTTAGAGCTTTCTTCTATTGCAAGGTCAAGGTCAAATTCAAGATGGGTATCGGGGTTTCTGAGATTGAAGAAGAATCTTGCCGCGTCCATCGGGATTTCGTCAAGAAGCGTTGAAAGAGTAATTGCCTTTCCTGAACGCTTTGAGAGCTTTACTGTCTCGCCGTTTCTTACAAGCATAACCATCTGCATAATAAGAGCGTCGAATCGTGACGGTTCAACTCCGAGTGCTTGCATTGCCGCCTTCATTCTCGGAATGTAGCCGTGATGGTCTGCACCGAGCACGTCTATTGCAGTATCAAAGCCTCTTGTAACGAGCTTATTGTAGTGATAAGCAATATCGGGAACGAAATAAGTCGGTACGCCGTTTGCACGGACGAGAACTCTGTCTTGGTCGTCGCCAAGCTCAGAGGACTTGAACCAGAGAGCGCCCTCCTTTTCATAAGTATAACCGCTGTTTTTGAGCTTTTCGATTACGTCGGTAACAGCGCCGTTTTCGTGAAGAGAGCTTTCCTTGAACCAGGTGTCGTACTTGATTCTGTACTTGAGAAGGTCGTTTTCAAGCCCCTTGATGTTCAGCGGGAGAGCAAAGGCAACGAGCGCCTTTTTGCGTTCATCTTCGCTTGTGTGAACGTACTTGTCGCCATATTCCTTGGCAAAGTTTTCGACGTGGGCAATAATATCTGCACCGTGATAAGAATCTTCGGGCATTTCAACTTTCTCGCCAAAGTGCTGTCTGTATCTTATGTCAAGACTCAGAGCGAACTTGTTAATCTGGTTACCTGCGTCGTTGATGTAAAATTCTCTTTCAACGTAATAGCCTGCGTATTCGAGCAGGGAAGAAAGGCAGTCGCCGATTGCTCCGCCTCTTGCGTTACCGATATGCATAGGGCCTGTTGGGTTTGCGGAAACAAATTCGACAAGAACTTTTTTGCCGCTTCCAAGGTCAGTTTTACCGTAGTTTTCCTTTTCCTCAAGCACAGCCTTTACTGTGGAATTGAACCACATCTTGCTTATAAAGAAGTTGAGGAAGCCGGGTCCTGCAATTTCAATTTTTTCAAACGAGGTTCCTTCGAGAACGGCGTTATCAACTATCATCTGTGCAATAGCACGGGGATTTGATTTGAGCGCTTTTGCCGAAACGAGCGCAACGTTACAGGAAAAGTCTCCGTGAGAAATGTCGTTGGGGATTTCCACTGAAAATGCAGGAAGCGGCTCAGAACCGATTTTTCCTTCTGCAACAAGTCTTCCCAAGGCGTTAAGAATAAGCTCTCTTACTTCGCCCTTTGCTTTTTCAATCATATTTGTCATTTTAGTTTGTCCTTTCTTCTTTGCAGGGCTTTATTTCGATTTCCATTTCATTTTTCGATATAAAGCCTGAATTTATGTCTATTGTATAGCTGAGCTTGATATTTCCGCCGTTTTTATTGAGGCTAGTTTCAATTTCGTCCGTTGAAATCCCGACAAGAAAGTTTCCGAACGGCGTTCCGTAGTGACAGTGATGCTTTTTTCCTTTTTCGATTACAAGCGTTGAAAGGGCGGTTCCTGTTCTCAGCATCGTAACAACGTCCTTTTTAACCTCAAGTGAAACCTTGCTTCCTTCAAAGCCTGTCGCTTCGCTTTCCTCGTATTTGATAACGTAACCGTCGTCAAGCTTTGACATCGTGCCGAAGGTGAAAAGCTCGGTTGTGTCAGAGTCTTCGTCGGTTGTTTGTGTGCTTTTTATTGTAATGCAAACGTCTTGTGCCATTATTAACCTCTTAGATTTTATTGTCGCAGGAGTTAGAAATCAGAATATCGAGTACCTCGGCGAAGTCAAACCCGCTTTTTTCCATAAGCTTTGCAAGAACACATTCCTCGGTAAAGCCTGACATAGTTGCAACCTTAGCGCAGTAAACCACGTCGCCACACACGTTCATATCAACTCTTGCAAATCCTGCACAGCCAAGGACATTGAACGCCTTGATTGCTGTCTTTTTGATTTTTTCAGCCAGCGAATCTTCAATAAGCGCAGGAATTATTAACGATGAGCTTCTTGAAATATAGTTGTTTGTGCTGTCAACCACGCTGTTGTTTACAACCGCTTCGCCAAGAACGGAAGCGTTGACCTTTCCTTCGTTTTCGTAAACGATACAGAAAACGTCTCTGCCCTTGATTGACTGTTCAGCTATTGCCTTGTGATGGTGAGAAAAGGCGATTTTAAGAGCAGCTATAAGTTCCTCACGGTTATTTGCTACGTTTGCGCCGATAGACGAGCTGCAGCTTGCCGCTTTTACAAACAGGGGATATTCGAGCTTTTGTTCCATTTTTTCAATTTCTTGTTCAAGCTCTGAAATGGAATTACGCTCAAAATAGTAATAGTCGGACGTTTTAATCTCAGCCTTATCAAGAAGCAGGTGAGTCTGAATACGGTCAAGACAAGCGGCAGAGGCTTCGGGGTTACTTCCCAAAAATGGGATTCCCGCAAGCTTACATAAGCTTTGTATTCTTCCGCATTCTCCGAACTTTCCGTGCATAACCGAGAAAATCAGGTCAACTCGCTGTAAGGATATTTCATCGTTTTCAAGATATTTAAGTATTCCGTGATGGATAGCGTCGGGGCTGATAACCGCACTGCAACAATCGGGGTTATTTTCCCAGCTTCCGTCGGGGATTTCTTCATAGCTTCCCGGGAAATAAAGCCAGCGTCCCGAACGGGTGATACCGATAGGCATAATTTCATATTTTCCTCTTGAGAGGGTATTGAGAACCGAGTAGGCGGACTGGAGCGAAACCGAGTGATCCTTTGACATTCCGCCGAATAAAACAGCTATTTTTATTTTTGCCATATTTTACTCCCTTGGTGTAATTACATAATGCATTTATTATACCATATTTATATATTTATTTCAAGTAAAAAATGCAGAAAAAGCGAGCTTTAAGAAAGAAATAAACAGCACATTGCATAGAAAAAAGCCTCCGATAAAATCAGAGGCTTTAAGATTATTCACCGAAAGAAACGCCGATATCCTTGGCGGTAATAACAACCTTGTCGTCAACAGGAACAAATTTTGTTTTCATAGTAACGTCAGAAAGCTTATTTTCTCCTATTGTGCTTCCTATTTTGGCAACGGTATATCCGTATTTTTCAGCCTTAATAAGCTCGGCGGCTCTTGCACCGAATTTTGTTGCGAGAACTCGGTCGTAAGCGGAAGGGCTTCCGCCTCTCAAAATGTGTCCCGGAACAACGGAACGGGTTTCTATACCCGTCAGCTCCTGAATCTGCCTTGTGATTCTTGGAGTTACCGTAACGATTCCTTCTTCCGAGCGCAGCTTGGAGCGTTCTTTTTTCTTGAGCTTTGCTTCAGCTTTATCCATAGCACCTTCTGCAACAGCGATAATCGAGAAGCATTTACCCGCCTTAGAGCGTTTTTCTACTGCCTTTGCGACCTGTTCGATGTCATAGGGGATTTCGGGTATCAGAATTATATCGGCGCCGCCCGCCACACCCGAATAGAGTGAAAGCCAGCCTGTTTTATTGCCCATAATTTCAATAACCATAACTCTGCTGTGTGAAGTAGCGGTAGTGTGTATTCTGTCAATTACTTCTGTTCCTATATCTACCGCAGTATGAAAACCGAAGGTGACGTCAGTTCCCCAAATGTCGTTATCAATAGTCTTTGGAAGCCCGATCACATTCATTCCTTCTTCTGAAAGAAGGTTGGCTGTTTTGTGTGTTCCGTTGCCGCCAAGAGTAAGAATACAGTCAAGCTTATTCTTTTTATAGTTCTGCTTCATCTGAGCAACCTTGTCGATATTGTCGTCTTCGACAATCTGCATCATCTTATAAGGCGTTCTTTTTGTTCCCAGAATAGTTCCGCCTCTTGTAAGGATTCCCGAAAAATCACGGGGCTTCATTTCCTTTATATCGTCGTGGATAAGACCGTGAAAGCCGTCCTGAATCCCGATTATTTCAACCTCGTCCTCGCCAAAAAGATTATAACAGGCCTTTGCAACGCCTCGTATTGTGGCATTCAGCCCCGGACAGTCGCCGCCGCTTGTTAAAATTCCAATTCTGCGTTTACTCATCTTTTCAACTTCCTTTCGGTTTTTTATGGTTTAATTATAACTTAATTTCATAGAAAGGTCAAGGCTTGAAGGGAAAATTATTGTGCAAAATTCATATAAATACTATTGACAAAACTCCGTGAATATATTAAAATATCAATAAAGCTGATTATATCAGCGTATTTATTTTACACACTATGAAAACGATAACATTACGGAGGACAAAACAATGGCGGAATTTTTCAACATTCCTAAAATCAAATTTGAGGGAAAAAACTCATCGAATCCATTTGCATTCAAGTATTATAATCCCGACGAGGTAGTTGCAGGAAAGACTATGCGTGAACAGCTCAAGTTTGCGCTCTCGTGGTGGCATACAATGTGCGGCGACGGAACTGATATGTTCGGTGTTGGCACAACCGATAAGAAGTGGGGACAGGCAGACCCTATGGAAATTGCCAAGGCAAAGGTTGACGCTGCTTTTGAAATTATGGATAAGCTTTCAATCGACTATTTCTGCTTCCATGACAGAGATATCGCTCCTGAAGCAGCGACTCTCAAGGAAACAAACGAACGCCTTGATATCATCACAGATTACATAAAGGAAAAGATGGCGGCTTACCCTAACGTGAAGCTTCTCTGGGGTACGGCAAACTGCTTCAATAACCCTCGTTATATGCACGGTGCAGGCACGTCTCCGAGTGCTGACGTTTTTGCTTTTGCAGCAGCTCAGATCAAAAAGGCTCTTGAGCTTACTGTAAAGCTTGGCGGTAACGGCTATGTATTCTGGGGCGGTCGTGAAGGCTATGAAACGCTCCTTAACACAGATATGAAGCTTGAACAGGACAATATGGCACGCCTTATGAAGATGGCTGTTGAATACGGTCGTTCAATCGGCTTCAAGGGCGATTTCTACATCGAGCCTAAGCCAAAGGAACCTACAAAGCATCAGTATGATTTTGATACTGCAACCGTTCTCGGCTTCCTCCGTAAGTACGGTCTTGATAAGGATTTCAAGATGAATATTGAAGCTAACCACGCTACACTCGCACAGCATACCTTCCAGCACGAGCTTCGTGTTGCAAGAGATAACGGAGCTTTCGGTTCTATCGACGCTAACCAGGGCGATACGCTTCTGGGCTGGGATACTGACCAGTTCCCGACAAACGTATACGACGCTACTCTTTGTATGTATGAGGTTCTCAAGGCAGGCGGCTTTACAAACGGCGGTCTGAACTTTGACTCTAAGGCAAGACGCGGCTCGTTTGAAGCTGAGGATATTTTCAACGCTTACATTGCCGGTATGGATACCTTTGCACTTGGTCTCAAGCTTGCTGATAAGCTCATCAAGGACGGCAGAATTGACAATTTCGTTGCTGAAAGATATTCAAGCTGGACAACAGGTATCGGCGCTGATATTATCGCAGGTAAGGCTTCGATGGCTGACCTTGAAAAGTATGCGCTTGAAAAGGGCGACGTGATCGCTTCTGTAACAAGCGGCAGACAGGAAAGACTTGAGAGCATTCTCAACAACATTATGTTTGAATAATTATTACGTTGCGGGCGGTTCATCCGCCTGCAATTTCTATGAAAGGAATAAACTATGGCTTACATTTTGGGCGTTGACATCGGAACATCGGGTACAAAAACCGTTCTTTTCAGCGAAGACGGAGCACCTATTGCTTCGGCCACTTACGAATATCCGCTTTATACTCCTCAGAACGGCTATGCTGAGCAAGAGCCGCTTGATTGGTGGAATGCGGTTGTAAACGGTATTTCTGACGTTATAAAAGAAAGCGGAGTCGCTTCAAGCGAGATAAAGGGAATCGGGCTTTCAGGACAGATGCACGGTCTTGTTATGCTTGATAAGGACAACAAGGTTATCAGAAGAAGTATCATCTGGTGCGACCAGAGAACAGCTAAAGAGGTTGTCGAAATTACAGAAAAGGTCGGCGCTGAAAGACTTGTTGAAATTACCGCAAATCCTGCGATTACAGGCTTTACCGCCGCAAAGATTATGTGGGTGAAGAATAACGAGCCTGAAAATTATGAAAAGTGCCGTCATATCCTTCTTCCCAAGGACTACATAAGATTTATGCTTACAGGAGAGTTTGCAACAGAGGTTTCCGACGCTTCGGGTATGCAGCTTCTTGACATCCCCAAGCGTGACTGGTCAGACGAAGTGCTGACAAAGCTCGGAATAGACAAGGCTCTTCTTGCAAAGGTTTACGAATCTCCCGAAATCACGGGTGAAATCACACAGCAGGTTGCAGACCTCACAGGTCTCAAAAAGGGAACTCCTGTTGTGGGCGGCGCAGGCGATAATGCGGCGGCGGCTGTCGGAACAGGCGTTGTCGAAGACGGAAAAGCGTTCACAACCATCGGTTCAAGCGGTGTTGTTTTTGCACACACAAACGATATCTCCATTGATAAGAAGGGAAGAGTTCATACTTTCTGCTGTGCTGTTCCCGGTTGTTGGCACGTTATGGGCGTAACTCAGTCCGCAGGACTTTCGCTCAAGTGGTTCAGAGATAATTTCTGCTGGAGCGAAATGGAAACGGCTATCGGTATGGGCGTTGATCCTTATTACCTTACCGATAAGGAAGCAATGGACGTTCCTATCGGGGCTAACAGACTTCTTTATATGCCTTATCTTAATGGCGAAAGAACGCCTCATCTTGATCCTAACTGTCGTGGCGCGTTCGTAGGGCTTTCTACGATGCACAAGAAAAAGGATATGATAAGAGCTGTTATGGAGGGTGTTTCTTATTCCTTGCGTGATTGCGTTGAGGTGATGCGTGAAATGAATATCAGCGTTACTGATATGATGGCTTGCGGAGGCGGCGGAAGCTCACCGCTGTGGCGTCAGATGCTTGCTGACCTTTACGGCTGTCAGGTCAAGACAACTCAGAACAAGGAAGGCCCTGCGCTTGGCGTAGCTCTTCTTGCGGCAGTAGGCACAGGAATTTATAAGAGTGTTCCCGAAGCTTGCAAGGCTGTAATCTTACCCGAAAAAATTCAGGAGCCGATTGCAGATAATATTCTCAAGTACGAAAAGGTATATCGCCTTTATAAAAAGCTCTATCCTGCAATGAAGAATTGCTTTGACGAGCTTTCTGAATTATAATATGAAAAGACGCTTCTTTTTGAGGCGTCTTTTTTCTTCTCAAAGCGCACAGTAATCGTATTTTGGTAAATCGTCACTTTTTTTATTTCAAAAATATCCCTAAAAGGAGTTGAAATTTTCTCCAAAGTAATGTATAATGTATAAAGACATGCCTCGTCTGAGAACACAGAGAGGTTCAGATTTTTATATGAATGTTCGTGTTCATATATCAAAAAAAATATGAAAGAGAGAAATGAGATGTATAACAACATTGTTGACACAATCGGCTTCTTAAACGACTTTGATAGCGAAGTTTCACAGGCTATGAACGCTGAGCTCAAGCGTCAGAAGAGAAACCTTGAACTTATTGCAAGTGAGAATATTGTTTCACCGGCAGTTATGGCTGCAATGGGCAGCGTGCTAACAAATAAATATGCCGAGGGCTATTCGGGTAAGAGATATTACGGCGGTTGCGAGTGCGTCGATGTTGTTGAAACGATAGCAATCGAACGTGCAAAGGAGCTTTTTGGCTGTAAGTTTGCAAACGTTCAGCCTCATTCGGGCGCACAAGCTAACCTTGCTGTTTACTTTGCGCTTCTTGAGCCGGGCGATACTGTTCTTGGAATGAGCCTTGCTCACGGCGGACACCTTACTCACGGCTCTCCTGTAAATATGTCGGGTAAGTATTATAATTTCGTTTCCTACGGAATCGACGACGAAACAGGCGTAATTAACTATGAAACTCTTAAAAAGCTTGCTCAGGAAAATAAGCCTAAGCTTATAGTTGCAGGTGCAAGCGCATATCCGAGAAAGATTGACTTTGAAAAGATTTCTGAAATCGCAAAGAGCGTAGGCGCTCTCTTTATGGTTGATATGGCTCATATTGCAGGTCTTGTTGCAGCAGGCGAACACGTATCTCCTATCCCTTATGCTGACGTTGTTACAACAACAACTCATAAAACGCTTCGCGGTCCAAGAGGCGGTATGATTCTTACTAACGATGAAGAGATTGCAAAGAAAATCAATAAGGCTGTTTTCCCCGGAACTCAGGGCGGTCCGCTTATGCACGTTATTGCCGCTAAGGCAGTTTGCTTTAAGGAAGCTCTTTCCGATGAATTTAAGGCTTACGGAAAGCAGGTTGTAAAGAACGCTAAGGCGCTTGCTGACGCTCTTGTTGAAAAAGGCTTTAACCTTGTTTCAGGAGGCACTGACAATCACCTTATGCTCGTTGACCTTCAGTCCTTCGGAGTAACGGGTAAGGAGCTTGAAAAGCGTCTTGACGACGTTTATATTACAGTAAACAAGAACGCTGTTCCAAACGATCCTCAGAGCCCGTTCATCACAAGCGGCGTCAGAATCGGTACTCCCGCTGTTACAACAAGAGGACTTGTTGAAGAAGATATGAAGCAGATTGCAGAATGTATCTACCTTGTTACAACCGATTTTGAAGCTAATAAGGAAAAGGCAAGACAGATAGTTGAATCCATCTGTGCAAAATATCCGCTTTACGAATAATAGAATAAAAAAGTTTAACGTGGAAAGGAAACAATGCAATGACACCAGATAAAGCAAGCGAGATAGTTCTCAGAACAACTGAACAGGTTGCCCCACTTGGTATTATCGCAACAGACGGTGCGAAGGACCTTGGAGAAAAAATCAATAATTACCTCGTTCAGTGGACGGCTGGAACAAATAACGCACAGGATACTTATCTTGTAGAAGCTCAGTGTCCTCGTTTCTCGTCAGGCGACGGAAAGGGACTTATCAAGACCTCGATAAGAGGCGATGACGTTTTTGTACTTGTTGACGTCGGCAATTACAGCTGCACCTATAAAATGTTCGGTAGGGAAAATATGATGTCTCCTGACGATCATTTCCAGGATCTCAAGCGTATCATTCAGGCAATGAGTGGTAAGGCTCACAGAATTACAGTAATTATGCCAATCCTTTACGGTGGCAGACAGCACAGAAGAAATTACAGGGAATCTCTTGACTGTGCAGTTATGCTTCAGGAGCTTCAGGCAATGGGCGTATCCAATATTATTACCTTTGATGCTCACGACGCAAGAGTATGTAATGCAATTCCTCTTATGGGCTTTGATAACGTGATGCCTTCTTATCAGGTGCTCAAGGCTATATTCAAGAATGTTGCTGACATTGAAATTTCTCAGGATAAGTTTATGGTTGTAAGTCCCGACGAGGGCGCAATGAACAGAAATATGTACTACGCTTCTGTTCTTGGTGTTGACCTTGGCATGTTCTACAAGAGACGCGATTATTCAAGAATTGTGAACGGAAGAAACCCGATTGTCGCTCACGAATACCTTGGAAACAGCGTTGAGGGCAGAGACGTTTTCGTTTCTGACGATATTATTTCTTCGGGCGATTCTATGCTTGATATTGCTTACGAGCTTAAAAAGCGTAAGGCTAAGAGAATTATCGCTTATGCAACGTATCCTATCTTCACAAACGGTCTTGAAAAATTCGACAAGGCTTATGAGGAAGGAAAAATCGACTACGTATTCGGAACCAACCTTACATACAGGACTCCTGAGCTTCTTTCGAGACCTTGGTTCAAGGAGGTTGACGTTTCTAAGTATATTGCGTACCTCATTGCCGCAATCAACCACGACGTTTCCACAAGTAAGGTTATCGATCCACATCTCAAGATTAAATCTTTGCTTGAAAAATATAACGTAAAGAGCGCTGAGCTTTTATAATACGAACTAAATAGCCGTGAGTTATCTCTCGGCTATTTGCTTTTGACGGAGTATTAACTATGCACTATGTTGACGCAAAAGGAATACTTTCTGCCCATAATGGTATGAATATTTACCGTGGCTGTACTCATGGCTGCATCTATTGCGACGCCCGTTCTGATTGCTATCAGATGAACCACAGATTTGAGGATATCGAAGTCAAACGCAACGCACCCGAATTGCTTGAAAAAGCGCTCGCCTCAAAGCGAAAGCTCTGTATGATTGGAACAGGTGCGATGAGCGATCCTTATATGCACTGTGAAAACGAGCTTTTACTTATGAGGCGCTGCCTTGAAATAATAGATAAGTACGGCTTTGGAGTTACGGTTCAGACAAAATCTACCCGTGTATTAAGAGATCTGGATTTACTCCAAAGCATCAACAAAAAAGCAAAGGCTGTCGTTCAGATGACGCTCACAACCTATGACGAAGACCTTTGCAGAATTCTTGAGCCTAACGTTTCAACGACAAGAGAGCGCTTTGAAGCGCTTATTACTCTGAAGGAAAAATCAATCCCGACCGTTGTGTGGCTCTCGCCGTTGCTTCCATTCATAAACGATACAGAAGAAAACCTCAGAGGAATACTTGATTACTGCTTCAGGGCGAATGTGAAGGGGATTGTTTTTTTTGGTATGGGCGTTACGCTCAGAAACGGCGACCGAGAATATTTTTATGACGCACTTGACAGAAATTTCCCCGGAGTCAAAGACAAGTATATAAAAGCCTTTGGAAATTCCTACGAATGTTTAAGCCCTGACAACGCATACCTTTATAAAATTTTTACAGATGAGTGCAAAAAGCACGGCGTACTTTATACGCACGAATCTGTTTTTGCTTATCTGAACGAATTTCCCGAAGATATTTTCGGCGAACAGCTTACGATGTTTTAAGTGTCAAAGGAGAGGTGAAAATGCCTTTAGCAGATAAAATCAGACCTACAAATCTAGACGAGGTTTTTGGTCAGAGTCATATTCTGGGCAAGGACAAGCCCTTGCGTAAAATAATCGAAAGCGGAAATATTCCGAATATGATTTTTTACGGCTCGTCGGGTACGGGGAAAACAACCGTTGCAAACATAATTGCTTCACACACGAATATGGAGCTTTTTAAGCTCAACGGAACAACCGCCTCAACCTCTGACATACGAGAAATTATTGATTCAAGAAATACGCTTTCGGCGCAAAACGGAATACTTCTTTATCTTGATGAAATTCAATATCTGAGTAAAAAGCAACAGCAGACGCTTCTTGAATTTATCGAAAAGGGCGATATAACGCTGATAGCTTCGACGACGGAAAATCCTTATTTTTACGTTTATAATGCTATTTTATCTCGCTGTACGGTTTTTGAGTTCCATACGCTTACGCCCAAGGAGATTACGCCTGCTATTGAAAGAGGCTTCAGAATAGCTTCTGAGGAGCTTGGAGTTGAGCTTGAGATTGAAGACGGAGCAGTTGAACACATCGCTTACGGCTGTGGCGGAGACGTAAGAAAATCACTTAACACAATAGAGCTTTGCCTTCTTGCCGCTTCTGATGGAAAAATAACGCTTGAGCTTGTTCGCCAGCTTACTCAGCGAAGCAGTATGAAATATGACCGTGACGGCGATCAGCATTATGATATTCTTTCAGCACTCCAAAAATCAATAAGAGGAAGCGATGAAAATGCCGCGCTTCACTATATGGCAAGACTTGTCGAGGCGGGGGATTTGCCGTCTATTTGTCGCCGTTTGCTCGTAATTGCGGCAGAAGATATAGGCCTTGCCGATCCTAACGGAATTGTTGTAACAAAAGCCTGTGTTGACAGCGCTTTACAAATAGGACTCCCCGAAGCTAAAATTCCTCTTGCAATGGCGGTAGTTTATCTTGCAACCGCACCAAAGTCGAACAGTGCATATCTTGCTGTTGCACAAGCGGTTTCGGACGTTCAGAACGGAAAGGCGACGAGCTTCCCAAGGCACCTTCAGAACACTCATTTTGACGGCGAAGGCGCAAAAGAAAAAGGGCAGAATTATCTCTACCCTCACGATTATCCAAATCATTATGTAAAACAGCAGTATCTGCCCGATGAAATAAAGGACGCAGTATATTATCATTTCGGTGACAACAAAAGAGAACAGGCGGCGGCTGAATACAGAAAGAAAATAAAAGGGGACTAAAACACGCTTTTTATGATCTTTTCCGCTTTGGGCGTCGAATAAGTCCAGCTGTCGATGTGGTTTCCTTTTATAAAATATCTGAAATCTCCGCTTGAAAAGCCACAGTCAAAGGTATCGACAATTATGAGCTTTATTTTCATCTTTTCGGGAATTATCGCCTTTATATAAACGCTTGCGTGCTGATTAACGCTGACGTTTTCCTTAAATTCTGCAAGCCCTGCAAGGTTTGGGGTAAGCTCTACGAATATACCGTAGTTTTCAATTGATCTTACGTATCCTGTTACCGTTTCGCCTGCCGTGAAAAACGACGCATTTTCCTCCCACGTTCCTAAAAGCTCCTTGTGCGAAAGTGAAATTTTTGAGCCTTCGACAGCTTTTATCACCACGTTAAGCTGTTGCCCGATAAAAATACGGTCTGACGGGTGACTTATCCGTGACACGGAAAGCGCGTCGATAGGAATAAGCGACGGAATACCGCACCCTATGTCTACAAAACAACCAAATTGCTCAATGTGAGTGACTCTTGCTCTTATAATATCTCCGGGAATGAGCTGTGAGATATAGTTGCAAAAGCACTCCTGCTGAGCTTTTTTTCTGCTTAAAATTGCAACCTTTTTTCCGTATTCGTCAGTTGCTATTCCCGTTACCTTAAAGCAGATTGATTTATTGACTCTTGAAATAAGGGCAATATCTCGTGTTGTACCGTCGTCGATTCCGATTGCCCCTTCGCTTCTTGGGACTATTCCTTTTATGAATCCAAAATCAACAATAAGGTTGTGTCTGCTGTCACATACGATACAAGGCGCTTCGACAATCCGTCCGCTTGCTATACATTCCTCCAACGAACGAAGCGATTGGGTTGCTTTTCGGTTTTCTTCTTTTAAGATGAGTTCTCCCTCCGGTAAATATTCTGGCATTTTCTACCTCCAAGTTTTTTTGTAATGTTTATGATAAAATACAGCTTGTTATTCCTGTTTGGTCAAATTCCTGCCAAATAAGCCGAGGTTTTTGAATATTCGGAATGAAAACTGCTCTAAAACCTTTCATAATGTGCATATTATCTGTTTTTCTTATTGCAATTCAGACGAAAATATGGTAGAATATATTGATAATACTATATCGGAGGAATATGCAGATGGATTTTTGCGTGGGCGATATTGTGAATATGAAAAAACAACATCCTTGCGGCTGTTCTCAGATGAGAATTATGCGTGTTGGTATGGATTTTCGTCTGCGTTGTGAAAAGTGCGGACACGATATAATGCTTCCGAGAAATAAATGTGAAAAAATGATAAAATCTAAGGTTGAAAAGGGAACTGAAAATGCTTGATAAACTAAACGTGGCACAGGACAGACTGGATGAAATAAACAGACTTCTTACTGATATCGAGGTAATAAACGACCAAGAAAAATATAAGCAGCTTATGCGTGAATTCAAGCAGCTTTCTCCTCTTGTCGAAAAATATAACGAATATAAGAAGGCAAAATCGGATTTTGATGAAGCAAAGCAGATGCTCGACGACGGCGGACTTGACGCTGATTTTCGTGAAATCGTTCAAAGTCAGTTCGTAGAAGCAAAGGAGCTTACGGAGAAGCTGACCGACGAGCTTAAAATTCTTCTTTTGCCAAAAGACCCCGACGACGACAGAAACGTAATTATTGAAATCAGGGGTGGCGCAGGCGGCGACGAAGCGGCTTTGTTTGCTAATTCGCTCTTTAGAATGTACTCAATGTACGCTCAGCTCAAGCACTGGAAGATTGAGGTTGTGAACGCTAACCCCACAGAGCTTGGCGGATATAAGGAAATATCCTTTTCCGTTGAGGGCGAAGGAGCGTATGCTAAGCTCAAATACGAAAGCGGCGTTCACCGTGTTCAGCGTGTTCCCGAAACTGAGGCTCAGGGAAGAATCCACACTTCGACGATTACCGTAGCGGTTTTACCTGAGGTTGAGGAGGTTGACGTTGAAATAAACCCTGCCGATATTGAGGTTCAGACCTTCCGTTCAAGCGGTGCGGGCGGTCAGCACATAAATAAAACCGAATCTGCAATCAGAATTATCCATCATCCTACGGGCGTGATTGTTGAATGTCAAGAGGAAAGAAGCCAGCTCAAGAATAAAGAAAAGGCAATGAAAATGCTTTATTCTAAGCTTTACGAAGCAAAGCTCAACGAACAGAACAGTAAAATCGCCGCTGAGAGAAAAATTCAGGTTGGAACAGGTGACCGTTCTGAAAGAATCAGAACCTACAATTACCCACAAAGTCGTATAACCGACCACAGAATAGGACTTACTCTTTATAAGCTTGACGCCTTTTTGAACGGAGATTGCGATGAGGTTTTCGAAGCGCTTGCGATTGCCGACCAGACGGCAAAGCTTGCTAACTCCGCTGAATAAGACGGTTGTCTTAAAGGCTTTATTGATGACGAATATTTCATACGAGGATTTATTATCAAATGATAACTGAGCTATTGAAACCTGACGAAAACAGCATAAATAAAGCGATAGAGCTTTTACAAAGAGGACAGGTCGTAGCCGTTCCGACAGAAACGGTATATGGGCTTGCGGCTAATGCTTTTGACTCGGAAGCGATAAAAAAGGTCTTTGAGGCAAAAGGAAGACCGCAGGATAATCCCTTGATTCTTCATATCAGTAGCTTTTCTATGCTTGAGCTTATTGCAAAGGAAATTCCTCCTCTTGCAGTTACGCTAGCGGAAAAATTCTGGCCCGGCTCGCTTACTATGATTTTTGATAAAAAGGATAACGTTCCTTACGGGACAACGGGCGGACTTGACACAGTCGCAGTAAGAATGCCTGATAATAAGAGCACGCTTTGTCTTATTGAAAAGTGTGGTTTTCCGCTTGCGGCTCCTTCTGCCAATATTTCAGGGCTTCCAAGCCCTACAACCGCACAGCACGTTTTTTCCGATATGAACGGTAAAATTCCGCTTATTCTTGACGGCGGTGCTTGTAGCTGTGGTGTTGAAAGCACGGTTGTATGTTTTACGCAAACAGGAGTCAGAGTTTTGCGTCCCGGTGCCGTTACTCCTGAAATGCTGAGAGAATACTGCGACGTGCAAATCGACAGAACTGTGCTTCATTCGCTCAAATCCGACGAAAAGCCGATTTCTCCCGGAACAAAGTATAAGCACTATTCTCCGAAGGCTGAGGTTTTTATCGTTGAAACAAACGATGATGAGGCATTTGTTGAATACGTTAATTCTATTGAAGACGAAACAGCGGTCGTTTTATCGAGAAACACCGATGGAATAAAAAAGAAAACGCTCGCCTACGGAAGTACGGGCGAAGAAGAAGCGAATGCAGTTTTTGCAAGTTTAAGGCTTGCCGACGAGCTTGGGGCAAGGTCAGTTTACGTAAGAGCGCCGCAAAAGGACGGAATCGGACTTGCGGTTTATAACAGACTCCTACGTGCAGCGGCGTTCAGGGTTATTGAGATTTAAGGGAGCGTAATGTCAAATTTTGTTGAAAAAAAGATAATAGGGCTTACAGGTATGTCCGGTGCGGGAAAATCGACAGTCTGCAGCTTATTGAAAGAAAAGGGCTGGGATATTATCGACTGTGACCTGATTTCAAGACAGGTCGTTATGCCTTCGAGTCGTTGCCTCAAAGAAATCGCTGAGGTATTCGGAGAAAACTTTATAACACCGTCGGGAAACCTCGACAGAAAGCTTATGGGCGAGACGATTTTTTCAGACGCAAAAAAGCGTATGCTTCTTAACAGCATAATTTATCCATATATATCCTATACTGTGATAGAACGGGTTGTTTCTTCTCAGGCAAAGGTCGTAGTAATTGACGCACCAACGCTTTTTGAAAGTAAAATTGACGATATATGCGATATAATCGTAAGCGTTATAGCAGACAGGGAGACTCTTGCTGAAAGAATAATGAATCGTGACGGAATTACTCACGAGCAAGCAATCTCCCGTCTCTCGTCACAGTTTGACAAGCAATTTTATATAGAAAAATCTGATTTTCATATTGAAAACGGCGGAGATATTGAAAAACTCCGACAGATGACAATGGAAATCGCCGACACAATCGAGAGGTGCAATGACTAAGAAAAAAGCTAGGCTTGTTGTGTTTTTTGCAATTTGCGCTGTTCTTGTCACGCTGATTCTGATATTCGGAAAAAGTATTTTTGACAACCTCAGGCTCCAGTATCTCTATTCCTCGTACCCTCAGAAGTATTCAGAAGAAATAGAGCGCCTTGCAAATGAATACAAGCTTGATAAAAACCTCGTCTATGCTGTTGTAAAGACCGAAAGCGGTTTTAACGAGAAGGCTGAGTCAAACGTGGGCGCAAGGGGACTTATGCAGATTATGGAGGTTACGTTTGACACGGTTAAAAGCTGGTCTGACGACGACGGGGCAGTTTTTGACGATATGTTTATAGCTGAGAAAAACCTTCAGTACGGCTGTTTTCTTCTTGGGTATCTTATGAGATATTACGAGGGCAACGAGACGCTTGCTATTTGCGCTTATCACGCCGGAACGGGAAACGTTGACGTGTGGTTGTCGAACGAGGAATACAGCAGCGACGGAAAAACGCTTGATCACATTCCTGTGGCGGCGACGTCGCATTATCTTGAAAAAATAACAAATGCTAAACAAAAATATATAACTTTATATTCAACGGAGGACTAAAATGGAAAAGAAAAACGACAAAGTAAAGGAACTGAAGGAAAAGCTCTTTATGACAAAGAAAAATTCGGCGCTTATTATGACTGATGCTGAAATTAAGAAGGCAGACAAATTCTGCGAAGATTATAAAAAGTTCCTCGACGAGGGAAAAACCGAAAGAGAAGCTGCTTCTTGCATTGAAGAAATTCTCGTTAAATCAGGCTTTAGTCTTTTTGACAAGAAGAAAAAGTATAAGGCAGGAGATAAGGTTTATCTCAACAACAAGGGTAAGTCAGTGATTGCGGCAATAATCGGAACCAAGCCTATTACTCAGGGCGTTAATATTCTTGCGGCTCATATTGACTCTCCTCGACTTGACCTCAAGCAGAATCCGCTTTATGAGGACAGCGAGCTTGCGCTCTTTAAGACTCACTATTATGGCGGAATCAAAAAATATCAGTGGACGGCGGTTCCGCTTTCGCTTCACGGAGTAATCGTTAAGAAGGACGGAACAAAGGTAGAGGTTAATATCGGCGAAGCTGAAAACGATCCTGTTTTCGTAGTAAACGACCTTCTCCCACACCTTGCGGACGCACAGTACAAGCGCCCCGCACCTCAGCTTATCAAGGGCGAGGAGCTTAATATACTTGTCGGCTCACGTCCGTTCAGAGCTGACGAGGGAAGCGAGCTTATAAAGCTTAATATTCTCAATATCCTTTACAATAAATACGGAATTATTGAAGAAGACTTCCTTTCGGCTGAGCTTGAGGCTGTTCCTGCTTTTAAGGCGAAGGATATCGGCTTTGACAGAAGTCTCGTCGGCGCTTACGGTCAGGACGACAGAGTTTGCTCGTATACTGCTCTTATGGCAACGGTAAACGCTAAGAAAACTCCCGGAAGAACGGTTGTTACGGTTCTTACTGATAAAGAAGAAACAGGAAGCGACGGAAACACAGGTCTTCAGTCCCGTTACCTTGAAAACTTTATCTGTGATATTGCCGAAGCCTTCGGCGCAACCGGCAGAGATGTTCTGAGCGCTTCAAAATGCCTTTCGGCAGACGTTAACGCAGGCGTTGATCCTACCTTCCCTGACGTAACCGAAAAGAAGAACGCCGCGTTTGTCGGTCAGGGAACCGTTCTTACAAAATATACAGGCTCAAGAGGAAAGGGCGGCACTAATGACGCTAACGCTGAGTTTGTCGGTGAAGTAAGAGCACTCTTTGACAAGAATAAGATAATCTGGCAAACCGCAGAGCTTGGAAAAGTTGATAACGGAGGCGGCGGTACTGTTGCAAAATATATCGCAAATCTCGGAGTCGATACGGTTGACCTTGGAGTTGCTGTTCTTTCAATGCACGCTCCGTTTGAGGTTACCTCAAAGAACGACGTTTATATGACTTATAAGGCATTCGCCGCATTTATTTCTATGTAAGGGCTGTCTATTCACGCTTTGACTGTCATAACATATAATGATAGTCAAGGCGGTGAATGTGATGAAAAAGAACAGCAGAAAACGAAAATTTGCAAGAAAGCTGATTGCATTGGGACTTATCCTTGTGGGACTGCTGTTTCTTGTTGATATGAGAATACGCCCGATAATAGAAAAAACGGCAATGTATCAGAGTAAAATACTTGCAAGCAGAATGATAACAAAGGCTGTATCGGACGTTTTGTCGGGGGAGCATTATGATTACGCTTCACTTGTAGAGGTGATATATACAGATTCACAGAGCGTATCTTCCGTTAAAAGCAATATGGTTTCGATTAATAGGCTGAAAAACGAAGTTACTGCAGAAATTGATTCAGCGCTTCTCAGAATGTCTGAGTATGACCTTGGAATATCTCTTGGTACGATTTCGGGCTTCCATATCTTTTACGAGCAAGGTCCTGTTATTCCCATAAAGGCTGTTCCCGAAGGCTTTGTTCAAACCTCGCTTATAAGTGAATTTACCGACACGGGGATTAATCAGACGCTTCATAGAATTATACTTAATATCACCGTTGACATCTCGGCGATTATTCCGGGCTACACAACCTCCGCTGAGCTGTCCTCAAATTTTATAGTAGCAGAAACAGTAATCGTCGGGGAAATCCCTGAGGCGTACACTCACGTTATCACAGGTGAGGACGACGTTCTTGATAAAATAAACGACTACGGCTTCTGATGGAGGAATAATGAATATTTCCGAGGCTGAAAAAAGAATCGCAGAGCTTTCTGCGATAATTGAAAAGCACAATTATTCGTATTACGTTCTTGATAATCCTACGGTTGAGGATTACGAGTACGATATGCTTATGAACGAGCTTAAAAGGCTTGAGGCTGAATATCCGTCGCTACTTTTGCCAAGCTCGCCTTCTCAGCGTGTGGGAGGCTTTGCGCTCACAACCTTTGAAAAGGTACAGCATCAGGTTCAGATGGGCTCACTTCAGGACGTTTTTGGTATTGACGAGGTCAGAGACTTCGACGCAAGAGTTAGCTCAGCGCTCGAAGCAAATGCAATCTACACAGTTGAGCCGAAAATTGACGGCTTGTCCGTTTCTCTTGAATATATTGACGGCGAGCTTGTAAGAGGCTCGACAAGAGGCGACGGCTTTATCGGCGAAGATATTACTGCGAACATAAAAACGATAAAAAGCGTTCCCTTGAGACTCAAGGAAAAAATCCCTTTTCTTGAAGTCAGGGGAGAGGTTTATATGCCTGTAAAAAGCTTTGAAAAGCTTGTTGCAAGGCAGGAGATAGAGGGCGAGCAGCCTGCGAAAAACCCCAGAAATGCGGCGGCTGGCTCGTTAAGACAAAAAGACAGTAGAGTTACGGCACAACGTGGACTTGATATTTTTGTGTTTAATATTCAGCGAGTTGAGGGCGTAGAGCTTACTTCTCACGCTCAGTCGCTTGAGTTTCTGAAAAACCTCGGCTTCAAGGTAATCGACGGCTATGAATCTTTTGATAATATTGAAGCCGTTATTGAAAAAATCAACATAATCGGCGACAGCAGAGGAAAGCTCGCTTATGATATTGACGGCGCGGTAGTCAAGGTTGACGATTTTCAAAAGCGTGAGATTTTAGGCTCAACCGCTAAATATCCAAAGTGGGCAGTTGCATTCAAATATCCGCCCGAAGAAAAGGAAACGATGCTTCTTGAAATCGAAGTAAACGTCGGAAGAACAGGGGCATTGACTCCCGTGGCTGTTTTTGAGCCGATAACTCTTGCGGGGACGACGGTTTCAAGAGCAACCCTTCACAATCAGGATATAATTAACGATCTTGGCGTAGGAATTGGCGACAAAATCGTTGTGAGAAAAGCAGGAGAGATAATCCCTGAGGTTGTAAGAGTGGCTCAGAAATCCCATGATAGCCAAGTATTTCAGATACCTCATACCTGTCCTGTCTGTGGTGCGGCGGCGCAGCGTGACGAGGACGAGGCGGTTATCCGTTGCCTTAACATAAGCTGTCCGGCTCAGCTTCTGAGAAGCATTGAGCACTTTGCCTCACGAAACGCTATGAATATAGACGGACTCGGTACGGCGATAGTTGAGCTTCTTGTTGAACACGGGCTTGTAAAAACGGTGGCGGATCTTTATAATCTTACAATGATGGACTTGCTTATGCTTCCGAGCTTTAAGGAAAAATCAGCGGGAAATCTTATAGCCGCAATAGAAAACTCAAAGAAAAATCAGCTTGACAGGCTTATATTTGCACTTGGTATAAAGGGCATTGGACAGCGTTCTGCGACGCTTTTATGTGAAAAATTTTCACATATTGACGCTATTATGAACGCAGAGCTTGACGAAATAAAGATGATAGATAAATTCGGAGACGTGCTTGCTCAGAACGTTTACGAGGCAATGCGTGAGCCGCACCGTGTTGAGCTTATAGAAAGACTCAGAAAAAACGGCCTCAATATGAGCTTTGAATCGTCTCAGAAGGGAACTGTTCTTGAAAATCTCACGTTTGTAATCACAGGAACTCTCCCCACGATGAAGCGTGACGAGGCAAAGGCGCTTATAATCGCAAACGGCGGCAAATGCACGGATTCGGTTTCTAAAAAGACAAGCTATGTTGTTGCAGGAGAGGAAGCGGGAAGTAAGCTTACAAAGGCTCAGACGCTCGGAATTCCCGTTCTCACGGAGCAAGAGCTTCTTGAAATGTTAAAAGGATGAAGAAAGGATAATGACGTGAAAAGGATACTGATACTTATTCTTGTGCTTGCGGTTGGAGCAATCGGTACAGTCGGGCTTTTATATTTCAGCGATATTCAAAAGCCCCAGGAAAACGCTGTCGTCACCGATACCGACCAACAACCCGTTGCTGTCGTGACAGATCCGATGGCAATTTCGTTTTCTCATAACGATACTTTTTATAGCTCCTCAATTGAGGTAGAGCTAAAATGTGCCGACAGTGAAGCTAAGATTTATTATTCTACCGACGGAACGGATCCTGACGAAACCTGTACTCTTTATAAAGGACCGATTTCGATTTCTTCAGGCTCAAAGGTTAAGGCGAAAACGATAAAAGCCATTGCAATTAACGGCGATAAAAGCTCTGACGTTGTTGTAAAAAGCTACATAACAGGTAAAAATGTTTTCAGCCGTTTTTCTGAAAATACTTATGTTTTCGTGCTTTCTACCGATCCTTATAACCTTTACGACTATTACTATGGGGTTGCGGTACCGGGTTACGTCCGTGACCAATATCTCAATTCAGACGAGTACGACGGCGGCGAGCTTGAATATAATGCACCTGCAAACTGGTACATAAAAGGTCGTGAAAGCGAACGTAATATGTACGTTGAGGTTTATAGCAACACGGGCGATAAAATCCTCGAACAAGCGGCAGGCGCAAGAGTTGTCGGCGGCTATTCAAGAGCAACCGAACAAAAATCGTGGCGACTTATTGCAAGAAACGAGTACAGCGAAGGAAACGGAATGTTCAAATACGCTTTCTTCAGCGGCGCTACTGACGCTTACGGTCAGCTTCTGACAAAATATGACAGAATTACTCTCAGAAATAATGCGAACGACAGAGAGTTTGCAAGCGTCAGAGACGAGGTTGCTTTACAGCTCTCTCAGAACGCGGGCTTCCCTGATACACAGGAAACTCATCCTGCCGCTGTTTTCCTTAACGGCGAATATTACGGCTTTGCGTGGCTTCACGAGGCTTATTGCAACGGTTACCTTGAACAGACCTACGGCGGCAACAAGGAAAATTTCAGAATTGTCGGCGGAAAGGAGAACGAGGTTGAAGGCGACGACGAAAGATGCGTAGAAGATTATAATTATATGTTCTCTCTTGCACAGGGCGGACTTACTGACAATGCTCGATTTGAAGAATTCTGCTCGCTTGTTGATATAGATAATCTGATGCTCTATTATGCAATTCAGATTTATATTGATAATAAGGACTGGCCCGGAAACAACTTTAAGGCGTGGAGATATTATCCGAGCGAGGGTGAAATTACGCAAAGCCCTTATCTTGACGGAAAGTGGCGTTTTATGCTCTTTGACGTGGAATACGCTATGAGCCTTTACGGAAGCGGATATTCAGCTCAAACGCTTTCGGACGTTCTTTCGGGAAGACACATGCAGGGCGCTTCGCAGATTCTTATTTCGCTCCTTGAGCGTGAGGATATGCGTGAAAAGTTCGCAAACACAATGTGCGACCTTATAAGCGGAGCTTTCTCCTATGAAGAAGCAAAGCCTGTGCTTGAAGAAAAAATCGAGATTTGCGATCCTGAGTGTATGTACGCTCTTGATAACGGCTATACATCGACTTGGGCGCACAGAGACACCTTTAACGACAGCCGTAGCCAGATTGACGTATTCTTCAAGAAACGCCCCAACATAATGTACGTTAATCTTGTGAAGGAATTTGAAATTGAAAAGGATAAGTATACAATAGAGCTTGTGAATAACGAGGGCGGAAAGGCGACTCTCAACACCAGAGCGCTATCAGACGCAGGATCCGCTGCAACCGAGTATTTCACGGCGTATGCCGTTCCGATTTCTGCTGTTGCTTATAATGGCTATGAGTTTGATAGCTGGCTTATCAACGGCAAGGAATATAAAGAAGCTCAGATGAAGATTGATTTTTCAATGGCGGATTCTTCGGGAAAGATTCTTGTAACTGCAAGATATAAGAAGACGAACGACTTTGAAAACCTTTATATTGGCGAGGTTTATACGTCGGGTGACGGCGACTGGTTCACTATTGTTAACCCCAATAATTCCGATATGACGACAAAGGATTTCTACCTGTCTGATAACGAGCTTGAGCTTAATAGATGGAAGATACCTACCGCAACTATTCCCGCTGACTCATCGCTTACCATCGTTTGTAAGAACAACACCGAAACAAGCGCTTTAAGACGACTTGTTACAAACTTTAATCTTAAAGAGGGCGAAACGCTTATTCTCTCCGACTCAACGGGAAATATCGTTTCAAGCGCCGCAATAGTACCTATGGATAAAAACGAGTACCTTGTGCGTCAGCTTGACGGAACGTACAGCGTAAAGTCGTTACCATCCGAATAAAAATAAAAGCCGCTTTTGACGCTAATCAAGGGCGGCTTTTTCACTTCAAAAAGAAAACCCGTGAGCTTTCACGGGTTTGTTTATATATAGCGATTGTATTTGCCTGTTTTTAATCTCAAGCTCATCTTGAAAGTTTTTTCACAAGCTCCTTAAAATGCGTTCCTCGCTCCTCAAAATTTTTATAAAAGCCATAGCTTGCGGCGGCGGGGGAGAGAATACAGCAGTTTTTCGTTATTTCAAGCGCTTTCCTTACGGCGTCCTCCATATCTCTTGCTTTATAGATATTGAGTTTATCACCGTCAAGCTCGGAGGCGATTTTATATCCGCTGTCCTTCAGACAGATTATATTTTTTACGGCGCCTTCGTTAAGATAGCTGATAAGTATATCATAGGAAATTCCTCTGTCCATTCCTCCGATTATAAGCGTGTCGGTATTTGGAAAAGCCTTCACTGCAGAGATTGCCGCCATCGGAATGGTGCTTATACTGTCATTTACAAATTTGACTTCGTCTATGGTTGCAAAATGCTCAAGGCGATGCTCAAGTCCGTTAAAGCTTTCAATGCTTCTTATTGCGTCGTCTGGGTTACAGCCTGCGTTTATGCAGACGCAAAGAGCAACTCCGATATTATAAATATTATGCTCTCCTGCAAGCTTGGTTCTGATTTTTTCAAGAGGAATCTCAAGTCCGCAGATATTCATATTATCTCCGTCTATGAAAACCTCTCCCGAACCGTACATAGAGCAGGGAATAGTTTTTGCCTTTAGTTTTTCGATTTCAGCATTATAACAACGCAGATTATAAACGAGAAGACCGTCTTTTTCAAGATAACGGTAGATATTTTCCTTTGCGGTTTTATAAGCGTAAAAATCAACATAGTGGTCAAGATGCTCTTCGTAGATATTAAGAAGAACCGCAATATCGGGAGAAGCGCTTACGTATTCGAGCTGATGACACGACATTTCGCACACGATAATTGCGTCGCCTTCAAACTCGTCGATTTTTGCAAGAGGCGGTATTCCTATATTTCCGACAAGGTGAGCCTTCATTCCACACTCTTTAAGAATATGGTAAATAAGGCTTGAGGTTGTTGATTTACCCTTCGTTCCTGTTACGCCGATGATTTTGTTGTTGCAAAAGCGCAAGAAAAGGTCAGTCTGACTTGTGATTTTTTTCTTTGTTTCAGAAGAAACGGAATCAAAAAGCGCAATGCCCGGAGTTTTCATTATAATATCGTAGTCGTTGATACAATCAAGATAACTCTCGCCGCCGTAAAGACGGTACTGCTTTATTTCATCGGTTATTTTGAGATTTTTGTCCGATATGGCAATTTCGCAGTTGAAATCCTTGATTAATTCAAGCGTTGATTGACCTTCACGACCATAGCCGAGAATAAGAACGGATTTTCCGTCGAAAAATTGTCTGAGTTTTTCCTTCATATTAACTCCTTAAAAGCTCAAGTAAAAATTCGGGTACGAAGTTGTCGTTGTCAAAAAAATTATCGAGATTTTCGGGCTGAGGATTGTTTTGCATTGCATATTTCTCAAGAAGTAACGGAAGCTTTTTGCCTTTTCTTTTTTCCGCCGCACGGTAAAGAGCGAGATTTATTTCGGCTTTTGTTCCCACGCACTCAAACGGTTTATCAAAATCCTGATAAACAAGACCGTTGAAAAGGTCGGTATATTCTTCACCGTCAAGCATATCCTTTCCGAAAATTTCTATCAGCGTCTTGTCCTCAAGGAACGCTGCGAGCATAATATAAACGTAAAGGCACTTGGCGCAGTTTGAGCACCAGGTATTTGTTTTTGAGCCGACGTTACAGCTCTGGAAGGTGCTGAAATACTGTGGGTGTCTGACAAATTCCTTGGCAATCTGCCACTCGCTCCAAGGACGGAGCATACTAAAATATTCAGGTGAGCAGACGAGATATTTTTTTGTAAATTCTCTGAAATCCCGTTCAAATTCTGTGCTTTTACTGTATTGGTGATTAATCTGGGTTCCGTTGATATTCGCTTCGTTGGCACTGCTTTCGTTTGAAAGAGCTATATAGCGTTTGTTGTTGCAATAAGCAAAAATCCAGCTTGAAAAAGCGATTATAGCTGAAAGTGGAGTGTGACCGTTAAGATAACCCTCGGCGTTTTTCTTCAAAAGCTCCTTATCAATCGTTCGTCTGACTGAAAGTATTCTGTCATCGTCATAGCCTCCGATATGGGCGCACTCAACAGTTGCAGGGCGTGGATTTATGATATAGCAATAGCTTTTACCTTTATATTCACGGAGCAATTCGAGAGTCACAACGCTGTCCTTGCCGCCGCCAACGGGAATCACGAAGCCCTCGGCAGAGGTATCTGAAGCCAAAAACGAAGGCGGGTTGGTGTCGGTTGGGACTATCGTCATAAAGCTTTCGAAGTCGGGAACGATTTTGTTTTTGTAGAAAAATTCGCCAAGACCGTTAAAATAGAGCTTTTTCCACCATAAAATCTGTTCTTGCGACAAAGCGCCGCATCTGACCTCGACAATCGGAGGGCAAGCGCATTTCCAATAGCTTACAAGCTCAGTCATTCCAAGACAGAAAACCGCATATTCAAGAACGCTTCTGTCAGGACAGCTTTCAATCAGCTTTTCTGAAAACGACCATTCAGGGGTAAACTCAGTTTCGTCCATAGAAAAATGAAAGCGAAAGCCTGTTTTTGTAATCTCGTAGCTGTGGTATATGAACTTTTGATGTTTTTCTCTTAGCTGTGTGTATTTTTCCATAACTTCTCCTTTGCGTCTATGTTATCATTATACAGTAAAAACAGGAAAAATAAAAGCATATTTTGAAAGATTAAGAAAAAATCCGCAGCCTGAGCTGCGGAAATAGTCAGAAAACATATTTGTCAACGAATTTGTCGATACTTTCGTCGCTTCTTGGGTTGAACATAGCTTCACACTCTTTAAGCTCCCAACGCTCCTCGTATTCAACGTATTCGTTTGGCTTGAGCGTTTCAAGCGTACTGAGAGTTTCGATTTCAACTATGAACTGATTTGTGTAGGTTTCAAAGTTTACGTCATAATCGGGATAAACGCCGTTTTTATCAAAGTCAAAGCGCTTGATGAAAAGCTGACCGCAGTTAAGATACGCACACCAGCCGTCCTCATTATTTACGCCTACCTTAAAGGCTTTTTCCTTTTCGGTCTGCATAAGGGTGATATATTTGTCGCTTATGTAAAAACGCTCGTCCTGTATATCGGCGTAGCTCCAAAGAACAACTCGTCTGTTTGACAAAAGACCTGCGTCTTGCTTACACTGAGGTATGATTTCAATTCCGCCTTTTTCTGCAACCGTCATACACCACGCAGAAAGTCTGATGTCAAAATCAGAGATATTTCTGATTGCGTGCTTTACTGATACTTCTGACGTTTTATCGTCAAGAGTCACAGTGATGACGTGTCTTTCTCCTACCTTTACACGGTCGTCGGGCATAAGGGTAATTGAATTATTATTTATCTCATATCTGACGGGGGAGTTATCGGGAGTATAGCTTTCAGGATAACTTTCAGGGCTGCTCCAGAGTCTGTGACCGCCGTAGATATACCAGTTTTCGTCTGTTTCAAAGAAATCGTGAAGCTTTTTATCGTCTCTTACGGTATCTCTGTTTATATCCTCGTTAAAAACGTTGGCTTTACCCTTGAGGGAATAATAGATGATTCTTGGTCCAACGTCAACGGTCACGATAAGCTTTGTGGTTTCGTTTTCAAGTTGAACGCATTTTCCAAAATTCTTATAATCAAGCTCAGTAAAAATTACACCCATAGTTTTCTCCTTATAAAATAATCGGTTTAGCGGTAAAATCAAGACCGCACGAAAGCCTTTTCTGAAGCGAAAGGGCGTAGATATTATCGCATCTTTCTTCTAAGCTTGCCTGCTTTTTTGCGATTTCTCCCGACTTCAAAAGAGACATCAGCGACGTATTGACAGGAAGCTTACAGTCAGCGGCGGATAGAATCTGTTTGCCATTTTCATTCATACCTAAGATTCTAACATAAGCAGGCATATTTTTCAAGTCGCTTTTGGTAATTCCAAGAAAAGCCGAAAGAATAATTCGTCTGATTCTTGCCATTGTAAAACGCTTTGATTTAATAAGCACAAGAAGCTCAGGGAGCGACGTGGCGGCTCTTACTGCCTTATAAATTCTGTTTTCAAGTCCAAGCATTACGTTTGGCGTTTTTTCTATCTCAGCCTTCGTCATCATTCTGAGCTTTGAAAGAATCGCGTTTTCAAGACGTAAAAGGTCAGCTGTATTTGAAAAGTCGGATTCGGGCATAAGCAGGGAATTGTCCTCGTTGGCGATTATTCTTTTTCTAAGCTCAGAAGCGCTCAGAATCGTGTTTACGTCGGTTTTCTCGCTATCGTGCGCCGCCCCATAGCGTTTTACGGTAACGGGAGCGATTGACGAACCGAGCTGATTGAGAGCTTTGATATATTCAACTGCAAGAGTGTTGTTTGGTGTTGCCAGCGTTTCGATGACTTCGTCTGTGTAAAAATGCTCAATCGTTTTTTGAAGTGCAACAGGGTAAGTCGCACCACGCTTCATAAAATTCATAAATTCTTCGCTTTCTTGTGCATAAAAAACAGCGCCCGCCGTTTCTTCAAGAAGCTTTATATCGCCGCATTCGCTACCAAAGCTCAGAATATCGACGCAACCGAGGGAGTTCAGAAGGTGAACTGCTCCCTGAGCGAATTGCTCGGCGCTACTCAGAGCGAAGGCAACAGGAAGCTCTATAACCATATCTACGCCGTTTTCGAGAGCTGTTTTTGCTCGCTTATACTTATCTATGATTGCAACGTCGCCACGCTGAGTAAAATTACCGCTCATTACTGCAACGACGTGAGTTGCACCGAATTTTTCACGGGTTTGCTCGATATGATATTTATGACCGTTATGGAAGGGGTTGTATTCGCAGATTATGCCTGCAATTTTCATAAAAATACCTCGTTTGTTATTTTTTCTGCAAAATGACTTGATTTTTTACAGTATTTGATATAGAATATATAGGTTAGATATTACAAAAATGAAAGGAAAAGAGAAAAATGAAAATTCTTGTTATCAATGCGGGAAGCTCATCGCTCAAATATCAGCTTATTGATATGGACGATGAAAGCGTAATTGCAAAGGGCAACTGTGAGCGAATCGGAATGGAGAACGGAAAAATTACTCACAAGACCTTCGACGGAAGAGAAGCGGCTATTGATTGCGATTTCCCGACTCACACAGAAGCGTTTGAAAAGGTTGTTGAGGTTATGACAACAGGCAACGCCGCTGTAATCAAGAGCATGGACGAAATCAGCGCAGTAGGTCACAGAATTGTCCAGGGCGCTGAGGTGTTCGATAGAACAACCGTTGTAACCGATGAGGTTATTCAGAAGATTGACGATATGTCTGAGCTTGCTCCTGTACATAACCACCCTCACGCACTTGCTCTCAGAGCGTGCCAGAAGGTTATTCCCGAAAATGTACCTATGGCGGTTGTATTTGATACAGCTTTCCATCAGACAATGCCCGCAAAGGCTTATATGTTCGGTCTTCCTTACGAGTGCTATGAAAAGTATCACGTAAGAAAGTACGGCTTCCACGGAACGTCTCACAGATTCGTTTCTGCTGCTCTTGCTCAGGCAATGGGTAAGGACATTAAGGATCTTAAGATCGTTTCTTGCCACCTTGGTAACGGTTCTTCCATTACAGCTGTTGACGGCGGTAAGTCGGTTGATACTTCAATGGGCTTCACACCTCTTGACGGTGTTATTATGGGAACAAGAAGCGGCTGTGTTGACGCTTCTGCAGTAACCTTCGTTCAGAATAAGCTTGGTCTTACTCCTTCTCAGATGAGTGATTATCTCAATAAGAAGTCCGGCTTCCTTGGTGTTTCTGGAATTTCAAGCGATAACAGAGATATCGAAGCCGCTGCTGAAAAGGGCGACGAAAGAGCTCTTCTCGCAGGCGAAATTCTCAGATACGGAATCAAGAAGTATATCGGTGCTTACGCTGCCGCTATGAATGGACTTGACGCTGTAATCTTTACAGGCGGTATCGGCGAAAACGCTCCCGCAGTTCGTAAGGACGTCTGCGCTGATATGGAATTCTTCGGAATCAAGATTGACGAAGCTCTCAACGCTACAATCAAGGGTAAGCTCACAAAGATTTCAACACCCGACAGTAAGGTTGAGGTCTGGGTTGTTCCCACAAACGAAGAGCTTCTTATTGCAAGAGATACAAAAGAACTTTTCGGTCTTTAATTTGATGATAATTTATCCACCACAGGTTTCTGTGGTGGATTTTTTTATTTCTTGAAGTTGAGCTTTTTCGCCATATCAAGAGCATTGATTTCCTGTTCGGTGTTGCGTCTGAAGACAGGCACGGCGGCATTTGCGTTTTCTTCTTCGAGAGAATCACTCTCACGCTCTCTTTTCATTCTGTCAAGATGAGCCGTATAGTGCTTCTTATATTTTTCGGCAAGCGACGAAAGCGGAGCGTAAACAGGGCTTTCGCTAAGGAAAATTTCATTGAAGGTTGCAAAAACCTCCTCGTTCATAACGCTCTGAAGCCTGTTTGCAACATAAAGGTGAACGGCGGTGAGGTCCTCGTTTTTAAGAATTGCCGTTGCAAAAGAAATAAAGCTGTTATAATTCTTGTACTGAAGATAGTTGAGGGCGTTTACAACGCTTGAGTAGTAGTTTTTGCTTATGATAATCTTTTCGTTAAGCTCTGTTTTGCCCTCAAGAAGCGCCTGAAGCTCAAGGTCTGAAAGCTCGTCAATGATTGCCGCTGACTGTATCATTTCAGCGTCGGGCATTGCCTCGCACTTATCAAGGATGGGTCTTGGTATTGCACGTTTGTTTTTGAGCTTGGTAGTTCTTTCAGAGCTTTGTCTTATAGTATTAAAGCTCTGAGGAATATCTGTGTATCTTGTTGTAAAGAAATTTTCAAGAATAGGAGAAGAAACGTTTGTAACAGGGATTTTTAACGGGTGAGTATAAAGACAGTCAACCTCGTAGTACGGCATTTTGCTGTTTCCTGCGGTTGTTTCACCGGGCTGTTCAAATTCCTCCTTGAACATAATGTTTCTGATTGGCTCGATAACTATGCACTTGAGCTTCTGACCTCGTATTAGGGCTGAGGTTGCGGCGTTATGGTTACTGAGCAGAGCGCAGAACAGTCCTGAAATGTGAAAGGCAATACCTCCCGTTTCGCCTCCTGCGGCGTATCTTTTATCCTCGTTTCTTATCATCACCTCAGAATAAGCCTGAAGATTATCTGTCGGGATAAGGAAGCAGGGAGGCAAGTTGTGTTGCTTTCCGCAGGTGCTACTGTATGTTCCTGAGCCGACAAACTCGTGACCTACGAGGTAGGAGTTCCAGAAAAAATTACTTGAACCGTCAGTTTGTATCAGGTCGTTTTCATAAACTGCATAAACTCCGTTTTTGAGAATATTGAGCAACGGCATAACCGAAGCGAGCATAGGCTTACTCTTGATAAAATAATCGTCGCACATAAGCTGGATTTTAGACTGAAAATCTCCGCATTTTTCAGTTGAGCTTACCTGCCATATAATTTTATTTGAATAATCATCCTTATAGCTTTTCTGAAGGATGTTCAATATCGCTTCTGAACCGACAAAAAAGGTTTCTCTCTTTCCTTGGCGCTTGTCGCGCGTGGTATCGCAGATTCCAAGGCCTCCCGTGCTTCCTGTAACGCTCACGAGATGGATTTCTTTGTTATCAAGCACCAGACTTTCGGTGAGAACAAGTGATTTCATTCGGAATTTCCTTTCAGATTTATCTTTGTTTTACGTTCGCTGTTATGAGCGAAAGAATTGCCGTCTGCTCTTCCTTTGGAATAAAGCTTCTTGGGAGCCAGAATACCGATTTGTTGTCTCTTATTATGACGAGCCCCGCGTGAGTCTCAATGAAAAAGCTCGCTTCACCCCAGGGTATAAGATCACAGCCTGTATAATTTATGCTTTCGACTGCACAAAAGCCTTCGGGAGTCAGAGCTATTGTTATTTCCTGAGAGGTAGCAGGGTCAGATTTCTGAAGCCTGAGGTATTTTGTTCTTGCGTAAACAGCAAGCACAAGATATGAAACGATTCCCACGATTGTAGCGGAAAAAAGGGCGATAGGAATAAAGAAAAGCCAGTTCGTCTGCCCACGGTGATTATTGGCGCAGAGAATTGAAAAGATGATAATTGCAATCAGAACACAGCCAAGCACGATAAATCTGTTGTATTTTGTGCTTGTCAGCGAAATATTACATGAATTAATGTCCTTTTCAGAATAAAAGCCCTTCATAAAATATGCGTTATCGTTTATGTAAGCTGACTTGTAAAGATATTTGAGAGGCAGTATGCGCCGTGTAGATTTATACTTGATTGACGGATATTCTGAAATCTGTCCCTCGATAATAGCTCTTACTGCAAGAAACTGCTCGTCTGAGCTAAAGGCGTCAGCGGGGATTTCATATTCATCGTCGGATGTGAACACCGTGAAGCTACCGGGTTTTTCCGTAATCTGTCTTATGTCAGACCATTTGTAGATTTCAGGAATTGTGTTATCATTAAAAAACACGGTAAAATAGTCTGAAAAGATAAAGGTGCGACCTGTTGCGCTACTGTAAACTTTTTGCCCTTTTATTGTTTCAAAAGCCATTTGTACTTACCTCACTCGGCAGATAATTATCAATACTTATACATTATAGCATAAGTTCTTGATTTTTGAAATAGCTTTTGTAAAATATTTCACAAAAACTCTGAAAAATCTTGCAAAAAGATCAGAGATGCTATATAATAAAGGGAGATAATTTCAAGCTAGGAAGGAAAAATGAAATGGCAGACAAAAAGATGGTAGAGGCAATTACCTCAAGAGACGAGGATTTTGCAAAGTGGTACACCGATATTGTTAAAAAAGCAGACCTTATTGACTACTCAAGCGTTAAGGGCTGTATGATAATCCGACCTTACGGCTATGCAATCTGGGAAAATATCCAAAAGCTTCTCGACGCACGCTTTAAGGAAACGGGACACGAAAACGTATATATGCCGATGTTTATTCCCGAAAGCCTTCTGAATAAGGAAAAGGAACACGTTGAGGGCTTTGCGCCTGAGGTTGCGTGGGTAACTCACGGCGGTTCTGAAAAGCTTACTGAAAGACTTTGCGTAAGACCGACTTCAGAGACTCTTTTCTGTGAGCATTATTCAAATATTGTTCAGTCACACAGAGATTTACCAAAGCTTTACAATCAGTGGTGCTCTGTTGTTCGTTGGGAAAAAACGACAAGACCTTTCCTTCGTTCAAGAGAATTTCTCTGGCAGGAAGGACACACAATTCACGCTACTGCTCAGGAGGCTATTGACGAAACTGAGCAGATGCTTAACATCTACGCTGATTTTTGCGAAAAAGATCTAAATATGCCTGTTGTAAAGGGAAGAAAAACCGATAGCGACAAGTTTGCAGGCGCTGAAGCCACTTATTGCATAGAAGCTCTTATGCACGACGGAAAGGCTCTTCAGGCCGGCACCTCTCACTATTTCGGAGACGGCTTTGCCAAGGCGTTTGATATTACCTATACAAGTAAGGAAAATAAGCTCGAATACGTTCACGAGACCTCGTGGGGCGTTTCTACCCGTCTTATCGGCGGCATAATTATGTCTCACGGCGATGATAACGGACTTGTTCTTCCTCCTGCAGTTGCACCTATTCAGATTGTTATCATTCCTGTTGCACAGCAGAAGGAGGGCGTTCTTGAAAAAGCTAACGAGCTTAAGGAACGCCTCAAGGGAAGCTTTAGAGTTAAGCTCGACGACAGCGACAACAGCGCAGGCTGGAAGTTCGCAGAATACGAGATGAAGGGCGTTCCGCTTCGTCTTGAAATAGGTCCTAAGGATATCGAAAATAACCAGTGCGTAATCGTCCGCAGAGACAACCGTGAAAAGACGTTCGTTCCGCTTGACGAGCTTGAACAGCGTGTTAATGAGCTTCTCAAGGCTCTTGGCGACAATCTCTATAAAATCGCCTACGACAACATGGAAAGACGCACCTACGACTGCACAAGCGCAGAACAGATTATCGAAACTCTCGAAAAGAACGGCGACGGCTTCGTTCGTGCAATGTGGTGCGGCGACGAGGCGTGCGAGGACGCTCTTAAAGAAAAGACGGGCGTTGGTTCAAGATGTATTCCGTTTGAGCAGAAGCAGATTTCCGATAAATGCGTTTGCTGTGGAAAGCCTGCAACGAAGATGCTTTATTGGGGTAAGGCTTATTGATAAAAATAAGAGGCTGAAACTAAATCAGCCTCTTTTCTTTATTTTCTTTTGAGCCTTGGTTTAAGCCATTTTCTGAATGCAAACACAATAGTCCCAAGGCATATTTCATAGCAAAAGAACGCTATATTCGCCATACCGAGAAAGCCCCATACCGCCATATCTCCTAAAAACTCAAGCCCGTCAAGAATTTTATCGGCTCCTATTATCGGGGCTACTATGTTATATGCAATGACAACCGCCGCATTGAAAACAGCAAATTTAAGAAGATATGCAACAAGCTTTGGGACCTTTTTTTCAAAAATATCCCTGATTACGGGATAATAACCGAAAAACAGAATAAAGTAAACCTTTGATTCAAGCTCAGGGATTATCATAAAAATGAGCAGGGAAGCAGCAACGTACGCAAGGATCGCCCATTTCTTATTGATTTGTTCGCTTATCGTCCAGATAATTATTCCCGAAACTGCGGGAACGACGTAGGTCATTGCAGGAATCATCGCCATAAGCATTATCACAAGACCAAGCGATATGGTTATTCCGCAATATGCGATATTGTAGCTGAGCTTTGCCGTATTTCTTTTCATGATTTGTCCTTGTTGTAAATTTCGAGTGATTTTTCTTTAAGCTCTCGTCCGTCCTTGAGAAGCGTTCTGAGCGTTTCCGTCTGCCCCTCGGACAGAGCCTTTCTGTATTTTGAGAGGTTATCAAGAAGCGTGTCGATTTCGTATAAGAGAGCGTCTTTGTTTGCTTCAAAAAGATTTGTCCACATATTTTCGTTAAGCTTTGCAACTCGCGTCAGGTCGAGAAAGGAGCCTGCTGAAAATCCGTTGAAGTCAAGCAGCGACGGACTTTTTACGTAAGCGTTTGAGACAACGTGAGCAAGCTGAGACGTGTAAGCGATAACCTGGTCGTGCTTTTCGGGCGTGGAAATAACGGCGTTGGAAAAGCCGATGCTACTCACAAGAGCTGAAAGAAGATTGATTGCGATAGTCGGAGTGTCGTCAGTCTGTGTAATTATATAGCTTGCGTTTTCAAAGAGGGTATCGGTTGAATATTCAAATCCTGAAAACTCTCGTCCTGCCATCGGGTGAGAGCCGACGAAGATTACTCCTTTTTCCTTGAGAATAGGCGAGCAAAAGTCAACAATCATTTTCTTGACGCCGCACGAATCGGTAACGATGCTCCCTTTTTTGAAGTTATCGGCGTTATTCTTTACAAATTCGTTTATAGCGTCTGGGTAAAGGCAGATTATAGTGAGGTCAGCCTCGCACAGTCTTGTTTCGTCCACTGCTTCGTCGATTGCGCCGCATTCGAGAGCCTTTTTGAGCACAGCCTCGTTTTTATCAATTCCCCAAACAGTATGGAAAGTGTTTTTCTTGAGCGATTTGCAGAAGCTACCGCCGATAAGTCCAAGTCCGACAACAATAATATTCACAGATGTTTTTCCTTTCAGTTTATATATTCATTCACATTATAATAGATAATTCCAATTTTTGCAATATTTTTTTGATAAACCTGTGAAAAGCCTTGACAAACAACAACTTTAGTATTATAATGAAATTATCACATAGATAAACAAAAATAGAACAATGAAAAAACAACAGACAAAAAACAGGAGGACAACAATTATGGCAGAAAAGAAAAATGCAATCGGAACACCCGTCAAGCTTATCCTTGAGCTTTCAAAGATTTTTGACGGAATCATGCGCGTTGAGATGAAGAGAAACGGTATGAAGACATCTTACCGTCATCTTCTCGGACCTCTCGCTACAAAGGACGGCGTTACTCAGCTTGACCTCGTAAGAGTTTCAAAGCTCAAAGCCCCCACTGTCAGCACAACACTCAGAAATATGGAAGCTGAAGGCCTTGTTACAAGAGAAACAGACAAGGACGACGCTCGTGCAACAAGAGTGTTCATTACCGATAAGGGTAGAGAAATCAACGCAAAGATGGTTGAAAGCTTTAAGCAGGCAGAGCGCGTATTCCTCAAGAGCGTAAGCGATCAGGAAAAGAAGGAGCTTATCACGGTTCTTGATAAGATGTATACAAATCTGCGTGGATACGGAGACTATTCGGTTTATGATTATTAAGTACCTGAAAAAGTATTGGCAAATCGCAATTTTTGCGCCTATCTTTATGATTATAGAGGTAGGAATGGATTTACTCCAGCCAAAACTGATGTCAACAATTGTTGACGACGGTATTCTGAATTCAAATATGGAACTTATTATCAAGACTGGGCTGACTATGCTCAGTCTTGTTCTTGTTGGTTGCCTTGGCGGAATTTTATCCGCTTATTTCGGAATCACCGCATCTCAGAAATTCGGAAACGACTTGCGAAAGGACACCTTCAAAAAGGTTATGTCGCTGTCGTTGCAACAGACTGATAAATTTACAACAGGCTCGCTCATTACCCGATTGACAAACGATATTACTGCTTGTCAGGATTTCGTTGCGATGTCGCTTCGTATGGTGGTGCGTTCGGGAATGCAATTTATCGGCGGTATCATTATGGTTCTCGTTACGAATGTGAACTTTGGAATAGTTCTTATTATTTCGCTTCCTGTTCAGCTTTTTGCAGTTTTTCTGATACTGAAAAAGGCGTCTCCGCTTTTCACCATAGTTCAGACAAAGCTTGACAAGGTCAACAGCGTTGTTCAGGAGGACGTTTCGGGCGCAAGAGTCGTAAAAGCCTACACAAATGAGGAATATGAAATAAAACGCTTTGAAAAGGCTAATGGCGAGCTTGTGAACAATAACCTCAGAGTACAGAAGCTTATTGCGTTCCTATCTCCTGTGCTGATGATAGTTATGAACCTGTCGGTAATTGCAATTATCTATATCGGCGGTTGTCAGGTTGAAGCAAGGCAGATGAACGTCGGCGAGGTTATGGCGTCAATCACCTACGTAACTCAGATTCTTATGTCTGTTATGATGATAGGTAATATGTTCCAGCAGATTTCAAGAGCTAAAGCTTCGGCTGTAAGAATAAAAGAGGTACTCACCGAGGATTCTGTTATTTCTGACGGAACAGCTGAAATAACCTCCGACGAAAAGGGAACGGTTTGCTTCAAAAACGTAAGCTTCAGCTATCCAGGACAATCGGGAAAGCCCGTTCTTCATAATATCAATCTTGAAGTGAAAAAAGGGGAAACGGTTGCTATTCTCGGCGCAACGGGTTCGGGAAAATCAACGCTTGTAAATCTTTTACCCCGTTTTTATGACGCCGTTTCAGGCGAGGTGCTTGTGGACGGAGTTCCTGTCAAGGATTATAAGCTTGAAGAGCTGAGAAGTAAAATAAGCTTTGTTCTTCAAAAAAGCGAGCTGTTTTCGGGAACTGTCGCTGAAAATATCCGTTGGGGAAATGAAAACGCAACTGATGAAGAAATCAAAGCCGCCGCTACGATTGCACAGGCGGATGAGTTCATTACAAGCTTTATAAACGGCTATGATACGATGATAACTGAAAAGGGTGCGTCACTTTCAGGCGGTCAGAAACAGCGTTTGTCTATTGCAAGAGCCATTCTCAGAAAGCCTGAAATTCTTATCTTTGACGACAGCACCTCAGCGCTCGACCTTGCAACCGAAGCAAGACTTCATAGCGCACTCAGAGAAAATCTCGGAGAAACAACATTTATTATAATCGCTCAGCGTATTGCAAGCGTTATGAACGCAGATAAAATAGCAATAATCGAAAACGGTACAATTAAAGACATAGGCACCCACAACGAACTTCTTGAGCGTTGCTCGGTTTATCAGGAAATCTATAAATCCCAGAACAAGAGCAAGGAGGTGGTCTGATGGCAGGGCAGAATAATAACGTAAATCTCCGTCAGGCTATGGGAATGGGCAGAGGCGGCCCTCCTCACGAACGACTCGGTCTTGCCGCTGAAAAGGCAAAAGACACAAAGGGAACGCTCAAGCGCCTTCTTAAATACATAGGTCAGAGTAAATATCTGCTGTTTTCTCTTGTTGGCGTAATAATCGTGATTACGGTGCTTTCTCTTCTGGCTCCTGTCCTTCAGGCAAAAGCAATCGACTCCTTCACTCTTACAGATGGAAAGCTCCACGTTGATTTTGAGTCGCTTGTCACAATTCTGATTACCCTTGCGGCGGTTTACGCTTTGTCGGCGTTTATGACGCTTATTCAAGGAATATGTGCCGCTAAGCTTTCTCAAAATACCGTAAAAATTCTCAGAAACGACCTTTTCAGAAAAATATCGAGACTTCCTTTGAAATTTATCGACTCACATAAGCACGGCGACATAATGAGCCGTATGACAAACGACGTTGATAATATTTCAAATACCATTTCTCAGTCGATTGCGTCGCTGTTTTCGGCTGTAATTACGGTACTGGGTTGCTTTTTCATTATGCTTTACTTTTCTCCGTTGCTTACGCTTGTGAGTATGCTGACTGTCGCTCTGACGCTTTTTTCGACGAAATTCCTGTCAAAATATATGAGAAAGTATTTCCCTATGCAGCAGCGTCATCTCGGTACTCTCAACGGACATATTGAGGAGATGGTAACAGGCTATCATACTGTGGTTGCATTCGGAAGAGAGGATAAAGCAAAGGAAGAATTCGACAAAATCAGCGACGATTTTTGTAAAACAGCAATAAAGGCTCAGGTTTTCGGCGGCTGTATGGGACCTTGTATGAACGTTATCAGCAATATAAGCTTCTTGCTGATTGCGGCGTTTGGCGGCTGGCTGACCTTTTCGGGCTTTAACCCCTTGTCTCTTGCAGGGGCAATGACAATAGGCGTAATTCAAGCTTTTATTATTTATTCAAAGCAGTTCACAAGACCTATAAACGAAATCGCCCAGCAGTATGCGGCAATTCAGACCGCAATCGCAGGCGCTGAGCGTGTGTTTGAAATAATGGATCAGCCTGACGAAATAGACGAGGGAACGGTTTCTCTTGACTTTTCTAAAATCAAGGGCGATATCTGCTTTACTGACGTAGACTTTTCTTACGTTGAAGGTCAGCCTGTTCTAAAGGGCTTTGACTTTTGGGTTAAGGACGGTCAGAAGATTGCAATCGTAGGTGCGACAGGTTCAGGAAAAACAACGGTTGTAAATCTTCTCACACGCTTTTATGAGGTAGATTCGGGAACGATTACCCTTGACAATAGGGATATTACCGAAATTAAGAAATACGACCTCAGAAAAAGCATCGGTATAGTTCTTCAGGATACGACTATATTCTCTGATACGATTGCTCAGAATATCCGCTACGGAAAGCCTGACGCTACTGACGAGGAGATAATTGCCGCCGCAAAGACAGCTAAGCTTGACGAGTTTGTAAACACACTTGCCGACGGATATAACACTATGCTTACTGAAAGCGGCTCAAATCTCAGCCAGGGTCAGCGCCAGCTTATTGCAATAGCAAGAGTCGTGATATGTAATCCTCAGATTCTTATTCTTGACGAAGCAACCTCAAGCATTGACACCAGAACAGAGGTTCAGATTCAAGAAGCAATGAACGAGCTTATGAAGGGAAGAACAAGTCTTATTATCGCTCACCGCCTTTCTACAATTAAAGACGCTGATAAAATTGTAGTAATCGAAAAGGGCGATATTGTCGAAGCGGGAAACCACGAGGAGCTTCTGGCGCTTAAAGGCTGTTATTATAAGCTCTATCAGACTCAGTTTGCAGGAAGAAAAACATAAGACCACAGCGCAGTTTTGTTTTTACAGGCTGCGCTGTTTATATATGCTGAGAGCTTTCGGGCATAATATTTTTGCGAATTCAAAAAAAAATTAATATTTTCTATTGAAAAACGAAAAAAAGTATGCTAAAATGTACCTTGTGATTAATGGCGTATAAGCGCAAAGTCATTCTAAAAATAAGGAGTGTTCATTATGAGCCGTACAATCGGTACCGTTTCAAGAGGCGTCAGACCCCCAATTATCAGAAAAGGCGATGATATTGTCGAAATCGTAACATCGTCAGTTCTCGAAGCTTCAAAGGATGATGGCTTCAAATTCAACGACAGAGACATCGTTGCTATGACAGAAGCAATCGTTGCAAGAGCGCAGGGGAACTACGCTAAAGTCGATGACATCGCTCAGGACGTAAAGGCAAAGTTCGGCGGAGAAACAGTCGGAGTTATTTTCCCGATTCTTAGCCGTAACCGTTTTGCAATTTGCCTCAGGGGTATCGCAATGGGAGCAAAGAAAATCGTTCTTATGCTTTCTTACCCCTCCGACGAGGTTGGTAACCACCTTGTAAGTCTTGATTTACTTGACGAAAAGGGCGTTAATCCCTACACAGACGTTCTCTCTCTTGAAAAATATCGTGAGCTTTTCGGCTATGAAAAACATAGATTCACAGGCGTTGATTACGTTGAGTATTATCAGCAACTGATTCGTGAAGCAGGTGCTGAATGTGAAATTATTTTCGCAAATAACCCGAAGGCTGTTCTTGATTATACAAAGAACGTTCTTTGCTGTGATATTCACACTCGTGCAAGAACAAAGCGTATTCTTAAAGCAGCAGGCGCTGAAAAAGTGTTTGGCCTTGATGAGATTCTTAATGCACCCGTAAACGGAAGCGGATACAACGAAAACTACGGTCTTTTAGGCTCAAATAAGTCAACCGAAGACAGCGTAAAGCTTTTCCCAAGAGATTGTCAGCCTGTTGTTGACGCTATCGCAAAGAAGCTCAAGGAAGCAACAGGAAAGAATATTGAAGTTATGGTTTACGGCGACGGCGCCTTTAAGGACCCCGTAGGAAAAATTTGGGAGCTTCCTGACCCTGTTGTTTCCCCTGCGTACACACCGGGACTCGAAGGAACACCGAACGAGCTTAAGCTCAAGTATCTTGCTGACAACGACTTCTCTGACCTTTCGGGCGATGCTCTTAAAGAAGCTATTAAGACAAAGATTCAGGAAAAGGATTCTAACCTTGTAGGTCAGATGGTTTCTGAAGGAACAACTCCAAGACAGCTTACTGACCTTATCGGTTCACTTTGCGACCTTACGTCAGGTTCGGGCGATAAGGGAACTCCTATCGTGTTCATTCAGGGTTATTTCGATAACTACACGACAGAGTAATTTCCGCTACGACGGCTGAATAAAAAAATAAAGTCCACTGAGATTATTCTCTGTGGACTTTTCTGTTACAAAAAAACTGACGCCGCTTTTCGAGGCTTTTATATTTCTTTTTTTATTTTATTAAGCGCTCCTTTTTCAAGCCTTGATACTTGAGCCTGACTTATTCCTATTTCCTGTGCAACCTCAACCTGTGTTTTTCCCTGGAAAAATCTAAGCGATAAAATTCGCTTTTCACGTTGACCAAGACCTACGATTGCGTCCTTGAGTGCAATTTCATTAAGCCAGTTCATATCGTCGTTTTTGTCTCCGATCTGATCCATTATATAAATTGTGTCTCCCGATTCGGAGAAAATCGGATCATATAAGGAGGCAGGCTCGCCTATTGCCTCAAGAGCAAGAACAATATCGCTTCTTGGAACGTCTATTTCCTTTGCAATATCCTCAATCGTCGGCTCTTCCTGTCGCTCGTTTGTGAGCTTTTCTTTTGCTTGCATCGCCTTATACGCTAAGTCTCTCATAGAACGGCTTACTCTTATTGAAGTATTGTCACGAAGAAAGCGCCTCACTTCGCCAATTATCATCGGAACTCCGTAGGTGCTGAATTTTACGTCAAGCGTTACGTCAAAGTTGTCGATTGCTTTCATAAGCCCGATACAGCCTACCTGAAACAAATCGTCGGGATTTTCGCCTCGCCCTGCAAAACGCTGTATTACGCTGAGCACGAGTCGCAGATTGCCTTTTATAAGCTCCTCGCGTGCTTGCATATCTCCGTTTCTCACTTTTTTCAAAAGCTCAAGCTTTTCCGATTCTTTCAGCACTTTGAGCTTCGATGTGTTTACGCCGCTTATTTCAACCTTGTTGTAGTACACGTTATCACTTCCCGACTTTTCTTTAAGAAAAGTATTGTCAGGAGTGATTTTTTTATGCGTGGTATTTTTTTCAAATCAGCCGCAAAGCTGCTCCAAATCTTTTTTAAGCTGTCTTATTATTTTCTTTTCGAGCCGTGAGATATAGCTTTGTGAAATTCCTATTTCATCGGCAACCTCTTTCTGTGTTCTTTCTTTTCCGTTGTCAAGCCCAAAGCGCATTTTCATTATCAGTCTTTCTCGTGGGTCAAGCTCGGAAACAAGCCTTAGAAGTATTTTTTTCTCTACCTCGCTTTCAATATTTACGTTTACCGTGTCGCTTTCTGTCCCAAGAATATCTGAGAGCAAAAGCTCATTTCCGTCCCAATCCACGTTAAGCGGCTCGTCTATTGAAATTTCAAATTTATATTGATTTGACTTTCTGAGAAACATAAGGATTTCGTTTTCAATGCACCTTGAAGCGTAGGTTGCAAGCTTGATGTTCTTTTCAACGCTGAAGGTGTTTACTGCCTTTATAAGGCCTATCGTTCCGATAGAAATAAGGTCTTCGATGCCTATTCCCGTTGATTCAAACCTTTTTGCAATATAAACCACAAGCCTCAGATTATGTATTATAAGTAGCTCACGAGCCTTTTCGTGATTGGTTTTCATAAGCTCAAACGCCTTTTCCTCCTCTTGCTTAGTCAGTGGAGGAGGGAGAGTATCAGAACCGTTTATATAATGAAGCTGAGCTTTTCTTCCGAAAAGCTTCATCAATATTTTTTCAATAAGTTTCATAAACTTCTCCTTTCAGTTAAGTAATTTCGGATTGAATATCGCTTTGTATTCGCTGTTTTTCAGCTCTCCGTCAGAAATCCCGACAAGAGCGTTTACCTTTTTTTCGTTACCCTCCCAGCTTATGATTATTTCGTCTGCTTTTGCAACAGGTAAAAGTCCGCTTCCGTTCACGGTAGAAAAGGGGACTAATCTGAATTTCCCCGATAAGACGTCGCTTTTGGTTGCATCGGGAAAAATAGAACTTAAAAATGCGGCTTCGCAGACTATCACAGGAACACCGCTGAAATAATCAACTAAGGAGTTTCCTGTATCTGAAAGAGCCTCTCCCTTAACCTCTGAACCGTCTTTCCTTATTGTAACCGAGTATTTCTTATCGTTGTAATCACGCTTATCAAGAAAAATTCTTATTACTCTGAGTAAAAAGTAGGCGATTATTGTTGAAATAAGTAAAAGAACAGCAGAAACGTCTATATATGTAAAGCCGTTGTTAGTAAGTAAATTCGGCGGTTCTAAAAGCGTACGGATAAGGATTACAGCTCCGGCAAGAGCTACGCTCAGTAAAAAGAACACGCCTGTGCGTTTGAGAAAGCCGTTACGGGAAAAGCCAAAAGCAACTCCCGAAATCAAACACGCCAGCCCCGCCTTTATAAGCGTGATAAAAACAAAATTAAGCTCAGGAAGAAAAATAAAAAAAGATGATCCCCCTCCAAGAGCCGCCGCCGACAAAAAACGAAGGTTTTTTCCTTTCCAATGAAGCGCACAGGCAGTTCCTCTGAGCAGAAAATATGTAATATAAACATTCACAAGAAATAAAACGTCAAGATAAACAATCACAAGACATCACCCATATAAGTATAGCCTGTCAGGGTTGAAAAGCTTGTCGAAAATAATACGACGCTATTTTTTTCGGTAAAAAATAAGATGATGTTATTTTTCATAAAACGCCATTTTATGCGTTTTTAGCCACAGATGCCAACTTGTCATATTTCAAGGCTTGTCACAATAAAATCGAGTGACACTATTTTTTTGGCAAGGAGAAGCAGATGAAGCAAAAAAGTCTTATAAAAAATACCGTCATCTTATTTTTTGCTATGACAATAGCCAAAATTCTCGGCGCAGTTCTCAAAATCCCCCTCGGAAACATTCTGGGCGGCGTCGGAATGGGCTATTACTCAACAGCAATCAGCCTTTATATGCCTGTTTATTCGTTTCTTTCGGCGGGTATTCCCATTGCCATAACAAGACTTACAGCTCAGAATCTCGGTTGTGGTCGATTTCGGACGGTTAAAGCCGTCAAATCCGCTGCAATCAGAATGACAATTTTTACAGGCACAATTGGAACAATAGCCGTTTATGCAGTTTCTGTTCCTTTTTGTAACATTATTGCCTCGTCTTCTCAAAGCATTATCGGAGTTTATTTGATTGCGCCTCAGGTTCTTTTTTGCTGTATTGCAGGGGGAATCAAGGCGTATTACGAGGGACTCTCAGATATGATTCCGACCTCCTTTTCTCAGGTCATTGAGGCTCTTATAAAGGCAGTAGCAGGACTTTTTCTTGCTAATTTCGCAGTTTCGTATTTTTCGTCAATGGGTTACTCCTTTGAGGAGCTTCTTCCTTATGCGGCAGCGGCGGCTATTCTCGGAATAACGCTCGGCGAGCTTTCGGGAACGGTTTTTCTTATTGCAAGGAACAAAATAAAGGGAGACGGAATAACAAAAAACGACCTTTTATACGATAACACAGTCCCTCCGAGAAGAAGGAAAATCTATAAAAGCATACTTCTTCAGGCTCTCCCGATTTCAATAAATTCAATCGTAATCAACATAAATTCTTTTCTGGATTTACTTACAATTCCAAGTGGAATTACAGCCTGTCTTTACACAAACCCGTCATTCTTCTCTCAAAGATACGGTCGGGCGGTTTTTTCGACGGTTGCGCCTTCTGACTTTGGAACCTTTGTTTACGGAAGTTACTCAGGGATAGTTCTGACGCTCTTTATGCTTACGACCTCGCTTACTGCGCTCATCGGAAAAAGCGCTCTTCCAAAAATTGCTTCGCTTTGGGAGTGTGGGAATAGAAAAAAGCTATCCAAATGTATAAAGTCAATGTTTACAGGCGTTTTCTTGCTTGGGATTCCGCTTTGCTTTTTTCTCGGAACGTTCAGCAAGCCAATTCTTGAGCTATTATATCCGTCGAAGGTTGCCGAGGTTGAAATTGCCGCAAAGTCTCTTTTGATAATGGGCTTTGGGGGCTTCGGAGTGTCTCTTATTTCCGCTTTTTCAGCGATTTTTCAAGCAATAGACAAATCCTATATTCCAATAAAGCTTATGCTTTTTATTTCAGGCGTTAAGCTTATAGGAAATATTCTCCTTATAAAAATACCGTCCGTTTCGGTTGAAGCCGCCGCTATTTCAACGGTAATTTCTTATTCGCTTGCGGCAATCGTCGGCTTTCACTCGTTAAGAAAATCGCTTGGATTCTCGCTTCACATCAGCTCGTGCGGCGTCCTGGCGCTTGTTGCAAGCGTTATCGCGGTAGTTTGCGGAGGAACGTCCTGCTACGTTTTGTTAAAAGAGCTTCCGTTGTTTTTCAGGCTTGCGTTTTCTGCTTGCGCTTTTGGCGGCGTTTATCTTGTTGCAATCGCTTTTCTTTTCAAAAAGCAGACTTTATCACTTATTAAAAAAGTGCGTTTTGGCTTGAAAAAAAGACGGGGATAGTGTAGAATAGATTTATAAAAAAGAAAAGGAAGTGCAGATAATGAGCGAGGTTTATCCTGTAAAGGAAAGCTATGATATTTATGATTTACTGAATATAGTAAAAATTCTCAGAAGCGAAAACGGTTGTTCGTGGGATAAGGAACAGGACCATCATTCCATTCGTATGGATTTACTTGAAGAAGCGTATGAGGTTATGGAGGCTATTGACGCTGAAAATTCAGAAATGCTCAAAGAGGAGCTTGGCGATTTGCTTTTACAGGTTGTGTTTCATACTCAGCTTGAAATTGAGGTTGATAGTTTCGATTTCGACAGCGTTTGCGACGGAATTTGTAAAAAGCTTATTTATCGTCATCCTCACGTTTTTGGCGATATAAAAGCTGATACAACTGAACAGGTACTCAAAAACTGGGATATGCTTAAAAGCAAATCAAAGGGAGAAGAAACTGCAACAGAGCGTCTCGAAAGCGTACCGAAGCTCCTTCCGTCCCTTATGAGAGGTGCGAAGGTAGGAAAAAGAGCAGGGAACGTCGGCTTTGATTTTTCTGATACAGCTGAGGTTCTCAAAAGCCTAAAATCAGAAATTGCCGAGCTTGAGCAAGCGATAAAAGAGGACAATCAGTCGAATATTGAAGAAGAATTCGGTGATATACTGTTTTCTTGTTGCAACCTGTCGAGATTTTTGAAAATTGACGCCGAAAAAGCCTTGACAATGGCTATCAATAAGTTTATAATGCGTTTTAGAAAGCTGGAGGAGCGTGTTCTTTCAATGAACAAACGCATTGACGAGCTTTCTGCTGACGAGCTTAACGATATTTGGCTTGAGGTCAAGAAAAATTGAAAGCGAGGAACGACAATGATTAAAACGGAGCTTATTGCACAGATAGCGGAAAAGACAGGGCTGACAAAAAAAGACAGCGAAAAGGCGCTCTCAGCGTTTATTGATAGCGTTACCGAATCTCTTGCAAACGGAGAAAAGGTTCAGCTTGTCGGCTTTGGAACGTTTGAAGTAAGATCCAGAGCACAAAAGAACGGTGTTAATCCTCAGACTCAGGAAAGAATTATTATTCCTGCAGGAAAAGTACCTGCATTCAGAGCAGGCACAGCGCTCAAGAAAGCGGTAGAAGAATAATCCGCTGATTGCAGACCGCCGTATAATTTACGGCGGAAAAATCTGCTTTTGGCGTTTGAAAGGAAATGTAATATGAGATTGGACAAGTATCTCAAGGTTTCACGCCTCATAAAAAGAAGAACGGTTGCAAACGAGGCGTGTGATGCTGAAAAGATTTTTGTTAACGGAAAGGCGGCAAGAGCCTCCTACGACGTTAAAGTTAACGACGTGATTGAAATAAATATGGGAAAAAATCCGTTGAAGGTCAGAGTTGTAAAGGTAGCTGAGGTTGTCGGAAAAGAAGGAAGCGCCGATTTATACGAGGTTGTCTGACTTGTACTTAAAATAATACCCCTTGCATATAATTCAGATGCAGGGGGTGTTTTTATGGAAAAAAGCTTATCTCAGAATATGCACAGCTTTGTAATGGAAAACAGGAGCAGGGTAGTAATGTCGGGCGTAAAAGAGGTCGAGGATTTTACCGACGTTCAGATTATTCTTTTTACTGAGCTTGGCGAGCTTACAATCAAGGGCAGGGAGCTTCATATAGAAAAAACAGATATTTCGTCAGGCGAGCTTATTATGACAGGTTGCGTTAATTCCTTCTGCTATTCGTCGGGTAAGGAAAAAAGTCCACGTAATTTCATAACGAAGCTGTTTAAGTGATTGCCTATGTTTGAGACGATTTCACAGACGCTGGTTTTGGGCGGATATTTTTTGATTCTTGGTGCGGCTCTTGGATTATTATACGAATTTTTTCGCTTTATAAGGCTTCTTATACGCCATAATACGCTCGCAGTTACAATTGAAGACTGTCTTTTTGCGTCAGTCAGCGCAATAGTCAGCTTTATCGTCGCTTTATCTGTTGGCGGCGGATATTTCAGATTATATTACGTTTTCTTCGAGGCAATCGGTTTTATTCTTTATCATTTTACTCTTGGTAAATTAATTTATCTTATTTCAAAGCATACGATTGTTCTCCTTAGGCGTATTTTAAGGCGTTTTTTTGCATTTACACATAAGTATTCAAGAAGGTTTTTTGTCTTTATTAGACAGAAATTCAAATTACAATTTGTAATAATCTACAATTTTTTAACCAAACCCATTGTTTTATCAAAAAAACTATTGCAAAAGCGATACAGTTTGGTGTATAATAACAAACGGAGCAATAATGTTGAAGGAAGTGAAAACAAGAATGCAGTCAAAGCTCGTATCATCACCAAAAAAACGTAAGTCTTTTTTGTTCTATATAATTGTTCTTGCGATTGTTCTTGTCGGTTTTATTTCACTTGTTTCAATGCAGGTTGAAATTACTCAGAAAAACGCTCACTATGAGACTCTTACTAAAACCGTTGCTGAGCTTAACGCTAAAAACGCACAGCTTGAGCGTTATAGCATAGATGAAAACAGAATGGAATATATCGAGCAGATTGCACGAGATCAGCTTGACTATTCTTATCCCGATGAAACGATTTACTACTTCATACCACAATAAAATGATAAATATGGCGCCTGTGAGAAATCACAAGCGCTTTTTGTTTTGAAAAGGAAAAATCCCACAAAGTACCGTTCTTTGTGGGATTTGTTGTTATATTTTTGCGTCAAGGGCTTTAAGCACTGCCTGTGCTGTTTTTTCCTCAGCCAAAAGCTTATGGTTTCCAAGCGATAAATTTTCAAGCCTGTGAGCGTCGGAATCGTAAATGACGTTGCATTTTGAAATATAGGGATATTTTTCTTTGAGGTTATTTTCAGCTTCGGGATATTTGATTTCAACACAGTTGAAGCCGCAGTCGTCGGGTAGCGTACCAAGCGATGAAATGATGCTGAATGCGCTTCTGTCAATGTGGGCGGGGATTATAATCCCTCCAAGAGCGCGAACCTTTGCGTTCAAGTCATAAATCCCGATAGAAGTAGCGTTTATAAGGCAGATTTCTTCTTTGCCTATTACTTCATCGTCAGAGTTCACAATTAGCTGATTTCCGTATATTTCAGGATCGTTTTTTATCGGAAAAAGCGCTTCGTGAACCTCTGCGTCAAATTCCATAGCCGCAGAAAGCTCAGGAAAAAGACAGAGCACGTGGATTTCTTCCTCCGTTGTAAGCTCCATTCCCGCAATCGGCACTATCCCCACAGCCTCAGCCGCTTCAAAAAAAGCGGGACAGTTTTTACAGCTACTGTGGTCGGTGATTGCAACAACATCAAGCCCAAGAAGCTGTGAAAGCATGGCGATATTTGCGGGGGTTGACTCGTCGTCGCCGCAAGGGGAGAGGCAAGAGTGAACGTGTAAATCGTAGCTTAATTCAATCATTTTAATTTTTCACCTATAATCGCCGCCGCTTCATAAATCGGAAGCGCTGTTTTAAGCACGTTTATTCCTTGCTCCTTTGCTTTTTCGAGCATTTTATCATCAATTGCGCTTCCGTCAGCGAGAATTATAACGCTGATGTCCGCTAATGCGGCAACGGCAGCGGCGTTAAGATTTCCCATAACCGTAACCCAAGCACAGCCCTGAGGAGCTTTTCCCATAACAACGCTTAACAAATCACAGCAGTAAATGCAAGAAATTTCACGGGTAAAATCCGCCTCGCAAAGAGATACGAAGTCGTTTTCACATACTAAATCTTTTACAGTCATAATAAGCCTCTATTAATTGATTTTACTCATTTCGTCAGAAATCTGATGAATGAACTTACGAAGAATATGAATACAGTCCTTTTCAGAAGCCTGACCTCTTACTACGTCCTCGGCGAGCGCACGGCACGTCGGTGCGCCACAGCAGCCGCAATCAAGCCCCGGAAGTCTTTCCGTGATTTCTTCTACCTTTTGCATCATAGCAATAGATTCCTCAAAATCATCGCTTAATCTGTAAACGGGCATATATTCAATCTTCTGATCAAGGAACGACTCCTTTGGAATTGTATCTTCAAGATGAGAGCCTGAAACGGGAAGATATTTTCTTAAAATATTGAGCTTTACTTTGGCAAGATATGGATTTTCAACTGCAAGAACTCCGCCGACACAGCCGCCTGAACAAGCATTAAGCTCAATAAATTCAAGATTTGAAAGCTTATCGTCCTCAAGATCCTCAAGAACTCGTATTACGTTTTCAATTCCGTCTGCGGCAAGGTAGTTGTCTCTTATTACTCCACCTGCTTCGCCGCCGCTTCGTCCCCAGCTCACACCAATTTTTCCCGAAAGGGAAATATCCTTAGTAAGAGCCTCAACTTCATCGTTTTCGTAGATTTCTTTCATAAGCGGAAGAAGACGAGGGTAGATTTCACTCATTGCAATAACGCCGTTTATATCCGACTTTCTTTTTCCTATCGGTACGTTGATTGCCGTCATTTTGGCAGGACAGGGGGTAATAAAGATAATTCCGATTTTTTCACGAGCGAGTCCTGTTTTTTTCATTGCGTTTTCAAGCGCAAGCGAGCCCGCCAGATCAGCAGGAACGTTCAGCGGCGAAAGCTTATCAATGAGATTTGGGAAACGAACTCTTATAAGTCTTACAACAGAAGGGCAGGCAGAAGAAATAATCGGAAGCTCAACGCCTCTTTCTGTGATAAGCTTTCTGGTCATTTCCGAGACCATTTCCGCTGCTGTTGCAACCTCAAAAACGTCGTCAAAGCCGAACTTTTTGAGAGCTGCAAGAACAAGCTCTTTTTCTTCCAGATTATTGAATTGAGCGTAGAGCGACGGAGGGGGAAGAGCAACCTTGTATTCGTATTTATTGAGTATATCGAGAGGGTCGTATGTAGCCTTTTTTGCGTGATGAGGACAAATTCTTATACATTCGCCGCAATCAATACAAAATTCCTTAATTATCTGCGCTTTTCCGTTTCTCACTCTGATTGCCTGAGTAGGACAGCGTTTGAGGCAATTTATACATCCCTTGCATAAATCTGAATTAAGATAAACAGAGTGGAAGAAGGTATCCATTTCATTTCCTTTCTCAAATCAACGGATATAGATTTTCATTGTAACAGTTGTTCCTAATCCGACTGTTGACTGAATATCAAATTCGTCCGAATATTTTTTCATATTAGGAAGTCCCATTCCTGCGCCGAAGCCGAGCGAACGAACGTCGTCGGGGGCTGTTGTATAGCCTTCTTGCATTGCAAGATTGATATCGGGAATACCTTTTCCCGTGTCTTTGATAACGATTGTTACCGATTCAGCGTCGATTGTAACAATTATTTCGCCGCCGTTTGCGTGAATGACGGTATTTATTTCACCCTCATAGGTTGCAATAGCAACGTTTCTTATTACGGAAGGAGAAACACCCATTTGCTTGAGCTTATTCTTGATTGCAGAGCTAGCTTCTCCTGCACGAGTGAAGTCGTCTCCCGGAACTTCATATCTGAGTGTTATGGGATTCATGATTTGACTTTTCCTCCTTTCAGACCGCTTGAATAAAGAACACCGCACGCTTCAAACATACGCATTGGGGTAGAAAGAACCGCAATGTTCATTTCCTTTGCAAGCGTTATAACAGCTTCGTCGGGGGTTTTTCCTCTGACAAAAACGATGCAGATAATGTCCATCATTTCAGCCGTTCTTACAACCTGTGGGTTCAAAAGTCCCGTAAGGAGCACAGCCTGATCCTTTACGTAAGCAAGTACGTCGCTCATCATATCAGAACCGCAGGCGCTTCTTACCTCGTCGTCAATTCGTTCTTCTCCGCAAAGAACAGTCGCTTCAAGTAAATTTTTAATGTCGTTGATAGTCATATAATCACCGAATCCTTCAAATAGGTTTTGGGCAATGCCCGCTTATTATTTTATATAGTATAGCATATTTATAAAAAATTTTCAATAACAGATTGATTATTGTTACACAATGCACAAAAAAGGGCGGCGTTATTTGCCACCCAAAATTATAAAACATACCCCGTTATCATCATCAGAAGCGTTCCGGGAACCCCAAGAACTGTTGATATAAAGGCGGTAACAGGGGAGAGGCTCAGCGAGTTTGTAACCACTGTGCAAATCATAAGCGAAGCAAGACCTGAAAAAGTGTTAATCAAAGCATTTTTAAGCCATTTTTTTGTTTGACAGACAATGCATAAATAACGAATAAAAAGACAAATTCCGATAACAATAAACAAAATATCCATAGCTTTTCCTTTCCGTTATGAAACATCTGTTTCGATACCCAGCTTCTTTGCTATACCAAGCAGGTATTTATACCTTGCCTCAAGCGAACAACGCTCGTAAATCAGCGCTTCTATAAGGTCGTTATCGTCAACACTGTTATATTCCTCATAGTTTTTGTCCATCGCCTGAACAAGTAGCATAAATTCGTTTCTCAGCTGTTCGATATGCCTGTCCTCATTTTTGTGCTTCATATTGCAACCTCGTTTTCCTTTTTGTAAAATATATGCCCTGTATTTTCAAATATGACAAAAATATGGCTTGACATTTCTTTTTTAATGTGCTATAATCTAAAAGCAATAAACGGAGTGGTGTCCGAGTGGTTTAAGGAGCTGGTCTTGAAAACCAGTGATCCCGCAAGGGACCGTGGGTTCGAATCCCACCTACTCCGCCAATTTAATACTCATAATTCAGCATTTTGGAGAATTACCCAAGTGGTGAAGGGGCTCCCCTGCTAAGGGAGTAGGTCGGGAAACCGGCGCGAGGGTTCGAATCCCTTGTTCTCCGCCAAAATACCGTAGTTGATGTTATCAGCTACGGTATTTTTTATTGTAAAAAAGATTTTGAAAAATGTGTAATTTTGTATTGACAAGCACATTTTCATCTGATATAATGATACGGTTGTTTTATAACAATTGTTGCAGAATGGAGAAAAACGATGCCGCCAAAAGCTAAATTCTCAAGAGAGAAAATCATCCAGACCGCCCTTAAAATTGCAGCGGATAAAGGTCTGCAAGCACTTACTGCAAGAGAGCTGGGCGCTGCTCTCAACAGCTCTACCCGTCCCATTTTCACCGTGTTCAAGAATATGAGCGAGGTATATGCACAAGTGCGAGAGGCTGCTCTTGCAAGATTTGAGGAGTATGCAAGAAGGGCTCTGAACTATACCCCTGTGTATAAGGAGCTTGGCGTACAGATGATTTTGTTCGCAATCGAGGAGCCGAAGCTGTACAGGCTTCTCTTTATGACCGAAAAGCCGGAGGTTCAGAATTTTGATGGTGTGTTTGCTAACCTCGGCGATATTGCAACGCTCAGCGTTGAGGTTATACAGCGGGATTATGAATTAAGCTATGAGGATGCAAAGCTTCTCTTCAGACATAACTGGATAAACACCTACGCCATAGGCTCGCTTATTGCAAGCAAGGTGTGTAATTTTACCCAAAAAGAGATTCAGGATATGCTTAGCTGTGAATTTGTCGGAATGCTGATGCTTATAAAATCGGGGAAAGCAAATGAGTGTACGACTATTCCTGAAATGAACGTCAAAAGTGTAAAGCAATGCTTTTGAAAACGTATATTTAATAAATCAAGAGGTAAAAATGTCTGAAAAAATTACGAAGGAAATAAACGCTCTTTTACTTGAGCGATTCGGCAAGGACAGCCTTATTGCGCTTGCCACGTCTGTTGATAATATACCGTACGTCAGAACTGTTGACGCATTTTATGAAAACGGTGCTTTTTACGTGCTTACCTATGCTTTATCGGGCAAGATGAAACAGATTGAAAAAAATCCTGTCGTGGCTGTATCGGGTGAATGGTTTACAGCGCAGGGAACAGCCGTCTCGTTAGGCTCGTTTTCAAGCGAAAAAAACAAAGACGTTGCTCACAAAATGAGGAAGATTTTTTCCGGTTGGATTGACAACGGTCACAGTAATCTTGACGATGAAAACACTTGTATTCTTTGTATCAAGCTTACGAAAGGTATACTTTTTTCAAACAGCATAAGATTTGATATTGATTTTGCAACCTGATATAAAACAATTAAACCGAGAAATCACAAGAAGGTGATAACATGAATTTCAAAGCATACAGATATGTTGCAAAAATGAGCATACAGACAATGATGGCGTATCGTGTCGATACGTGGACCTTTATGCTGTTCCAATGCCTTATGATGGTCGCCGTAGGCTTTTTCTGGCAGGCTGTATACGGAGGAACAGAGGCATCTCACGGAGTTACGGGCGATATGATGATAACTTATACCGTGATTTCTATGCTTATGAGCTCGCTCTACTATATGGGCGTTGAAGACAGAGTAACAGAAGCGGTAAAATCGGGCAGTATTGCAACCGATATGATAAAGCCTGTCAACATTTTTTCAATGTACTTTGCAGGGGATATGGGAAATATTGTGTTCAATTTTATATTCAGTACCATTCCTATGTTTATTGTCGCTGTACTGATATTCGGACTTCCCGTTCCTGCGTCGGGCATACACTTCCTGCTATTCTTCCTGAGCTTTGTGCTTGGGTATGGGATTAACTGGTTATTTTCGGCTGTATTTTCTATGATTTCATTTACAGCCATAGACCTTGGCCCTGTATTTTCGATAAAATATCATTTTGTAAATATGCTTTCAGGCTCGCTGATTCCACTTTGGTTTTTCCCTGAGTGGCTCAGAAACGGATTGTACTTTTTGCCGTTCGTATATATGTATCAGGAGCCACTGAGTATTTATATCGGAAAATACGCCCTTGAAGAATGTCTTGTAAAGCTTGGTATCCAGGCGGCGTGGCTTGTCGGACTCGCATTGATATTTGCCTTTGCACAAAAACGGGCAACACGTCGTGTATTGGTTCAGGGAGGCTGATTTAATGAAAAAATTTAAGCATTATATGTCAGTCGCGGCTCTTTCCTTCAGATTGTCGTTTCAGACCTGTATGGAATATCCCGCCGCATTTGTTGGCTGGCTTATATCAAACCCGATACAATTTCTTGTTGGGTTTTCTACTATCAGATTTGTCGTTGAGGAGTTTGAAACACTTGCTGACTGGAATTTTAAGGAGCTTGCGTTTCTTTACGGAATGGCGGTGCTCACTCACGGCTTATCTGTAATTTTCTTCACAAAAACTTGGTTTATGGGTTGGCATATTATTCACGGTGAGCTTGACAGAATGAGACTAAGACCGATGAATACTCTGTTTCAGTATCTTGCGGCTGACTTGAATTTCTACGGCATAACCGACCTTATTCCCGGAATAATTCTGTTCGTTTACGGCTGTATTTCAGTTGAATTTCAGTGGACGTTTGCAAATACTGTTTGTATGATAAGTGCAATAATCGGCGGAACGCTTCTTCGAGGTGCAATTTATCTTTCGTTCGGCTCAACTACCTTCTGGACAAAAAGTCCGCTTCATATATCAGGTTTTTTCCAGGAAATGTTCAACCGCACAAATATGTATCCGCTTTCAATTTATCCAAGAGGGGTACAGTTCGTATTTACATTCATTATGCCTATGAGCTGGGTAGCGTTTTATCCTGCGTCGGAATTTATGGGAAAGGATTCTATGCTTACCTTGCCGTTTGGTATGTCGTTTATAACGCTTGGACTTGGCATTGTGCTGTTCACGATTGCGTGCAAAATATTCAAAGCAGGCTTTGCACAGTACGAAAGCGCAGGTTCATAATCAGAGAAAGGATGTTGCTGAATGGCTGTTATAGAAGTTAAAAATTTAAGCAAAAGATTTAAGACAGTAAAAAAGCAAAAAGGCTTAAAGGGCGCTGTAAAAAGTCTTTTCAAGCCCGAAAGAAAAATAGTCACTGCAGTTGATAACGTAAGCTTTTCAATTGAACAGGGCGAAATCGTCGGTTACATAGGTCCCAACGGTGCAGGAAAAAGCACTACGGTAAAAATGATGTCGGGAATTCTTCGTCCCACTTCAGGAGAGATACTTATAAACGGAATATCTCCTATTGATGACAGAAAAGCGGTAGTAAAGCATCTTGGCGTCGTTTTCGGTCAAAGAACGCAGCTTTATTGGGATCTGAGGCTTGGCGAAAGCTTTGAGCTTCTCAAGCGTATTTATGATGTTCCTGATGAAATTTACGAAGAAAATATGGCAATGATGGACGAAATTCTTGACTTGAAGAGCTTTATTGATACGCCCGTGCGTCAGCTTTCGTTGGGACAGCGAATGAGGGGCGACCTTGCCGCCGCGATGCTTCATTCGCCCGATATTTTGTTCCTTGACGAGCCGACGATCGGTCTTGACATTGACGCAAAGCACGCAATCAGAAAATTCATCAAGCAAATAAACGAGACAAGAAAAACCACAATTATCCTTACCACTCACGACCTTGGCGATATTCAGGAGCTTTGCAAAAGAATCATTATAATCAACAAGGGAATTGTTATTGAGGACGGCTCTCTTGACGAGCTTATAGACAGAATTGCGCCTTACCGTCACCTTGTTATTGATTTTTATTCCGAGCAGAATATAACTCATCCCAATGCAGAAATAGTAAAAACCGAGGGTGCAAGGACGATTTATCGTTTTATGAAGAGCGACGTTACTGCCGCAAAGCTTATCGAAGATATCGGCAAGAAGGCAAAAATCAAGGACGTAAGACTTGAAGAAGCAAACATCGACGATATAATCAGAGTAGCCTATGGCGGAACAGAGGAGAACTAAAAGAATAAAAACATCTGAATAAGACACAAAAAGAAAAGCCTCCGTTTATTTCGGAGGCTTTAATTTATGACAGGATTTTTTCAATTTTCTTCTGGAATTTTTTTGCTTCCTCGTCGTTTACGAGGTCTAGCTTACTGTCGGAAATTACGCTAAGAAGCTCAGTTCTGAGCTCGTTGGAAATATTCACCGACGAGCCATCTCTCTTTGTTCCTTTTTTTGTTCGTACCGTCGAAGATTTCTGAGGGAAGTCAATATTCATAACTCTGTCCGACTGAGCAATAACAACCTCGCTCAGATTTTTTACTCCTCGCTCAAAACGACTTGACAAAACGCTGCAATCAAGCGCCGCGGCACACAGCCCCTTCACGTATTCGTTTGAGATTATCTTTCTGTAATAGACATGAAGATATATCAGGAATTTTTCGAGCGACGTATAACAGTTTGTTTCGCCAAAGGAAAGCGTCAAAGCGTCAGAACCGTTCATATAAGCACAAAAAGCGGCGTCAAGACCGTCGAGATTTGTATCAAGCGGACAAATATCAATAGGAACGGCAAACTTATGACGAAACTCATAAATAAACCTTTTAAGCTCGTCGAGCTTATCGGAAAAGCTTCCTGTTATTCTCAGCATAGAAGCGTATTTAAGCGCATAATTATCATAAAGACGGTCTATAAGCTCTTCAACAGGAATTCTGTCAGTATTAAGCTCAACTATTATTCTTGTGTTTCTTATTGCAGGAGCAATAAAAAGAAGATTCAACGGTAAAACCGCATAGGAAAAAGCTTTTTCGTTTATGTAAGAAACGTCTGTGGGGAACTGGACGTTAAAAATAAAGTGGCGTGAGGTGTCAATAGTTTTTGTAAGATCAGCAAAGCGACCGTCAATTTCGATATAATCAACTCCGCATCTGAAAAGAGAAATGACGTAATCCTTGAATATTTCTTCGTTTGCAGTCGTCGATCTTCCCATATTTACAAGACTGTTATCAATGATTGAAACTTTTATATTCTCACTTCCTCTCTCATTGTTATGAACATTATAGCACAAAAAATAAAACTTTTCAACATAAAATTATTTACTTTTCGGGCAGGTTTTGGTATAATATAATTGTATATTTGTGTTTTCCAATCAAATACTAGAAAAAAAGACGGAAAGGAAAACGCAGATGAAAAAAAGCATTGAAAACAAGAGCTTAAAATGCTCCGAAGAAGCTGAAGAAAGCGAAGAGGTTATTCAACAGCATACAAGTCAGCTGTTTGATTCGGGAATTGTTGCAACCAACGCCAAGCATTCGATTCATTGCCTGACGGTAATAGGTCAGATTGAAGGGCACTACATTTTGCCGCCACAAAACAAAACGACAAAATACGAGCATATAATTCCTGCTCTCGTTGCAATCGAACAAGACACTGACATTGAAGGCTTACTGATAATCCTCAACACCGTCGGCGGCGATGTGGAGGCGGGTCTTGCAATAGCTGAGCTTATCGCAGGTATGAAAAAGCCGACCGTTTCAATCGTCGTAGGCGGAGGTCACTCTATCGGCGTGCCTCTTGCAGTGAGCGCAAAAAGAAGCTTTATAGTTCCTTCTGCTACGATGACGATCCACCCCGTAAGAATGAATGGGCTGGTTCTCGGAATACCTCAGACTCTTTCTTATTTTGACAAAATGCAGGACAGAATCATAAATTTCGTCACCAGAAACAGTAATATTTCACCTTCACGCTTTAAGGAGCTTATGATGAAAAAGGATGAGCTGGTGATGGACGTAGGCTCGGTTCTCGACGGTGAAACGGCTGTCAGAGAAGGGCTTATTGATAGTCTTGGCGGTCTTTCCGAGGCGGTTTTATCGCTTTATGAGCTAATAGAAAGCGAGCAAAAGGAGCCTTCAGACAAAAAGACTACCAAAAAGAAGTCAACAGCTGTGAAAAATAAAAAACAGCCACAGACGGCTTTGGCAAAAAGAACGAAAAAAGCGGCGAGTGCCTCTGTTGCAGACCGTATCTGTGTGAGCGATTCGCTGTATCAGAACGGAGTTTTCAGTCCTTCGGATAACGGAGGTGAAAGCTAATGCCAATTCATTCAATAGTAAGCGATCAGGATATTTTTTCTCCAAACGAGAAAATAGAAACAAAACAAGTACGCGTTGAAGACGGGATTATGACATATATGAAGCAAAACGGAAAATTTGTTCCTTGGAGCTTATTTTCGACAAATCCCTCGGTCTACCTTAAAAATATTGACGATTACGCCCCTTGAAAGCGGGGCTACATAAAGGAGAAGCTATGGAATACATACAGATTGCAATTCAGGCAATAATCCAAGGACTCACAGAGTTTTTACCTGTGTCAAGCTCAGGTCATTTATCAGTTGTTCAGCACTTTATGAACGTAGAAGAAATGTCGCTTCTGATTTCTATTGTGCTTCATCTCGGAACGCTGGTAGCGGTTTTCGTTGCATTTCGCAAGACAATCTGGGGAATGATTAAGGAATTTTTCCTTACAATAAGAGATATTTTCACAGGACAATTCTCGTGGAAAAATATGAACGACGACAGACGAATGCTTATAATGGTGCTTATCGCAACGCTGATACTCGTGCCCGTTTATTTCTTTAAGGAGTTTTTTACTTCAATGGAAGGCGACGCAGACATAATTTTTGAAGGCTGTGCGTTTATTGTAACCGCAATTTTCCTGTTTCTTTCAGACGCTTGTGTTAAGGGCTTCAAAACGGGGCGAGCGATTACCGTAAAGGATGCGGTTGTTGTGGGATTGTTTCAGGTTGTGGCGCTTTTTCCCGGCGTTTCTCGTTCTGGTTCAACAATTACGGGCGGATTACTCAGCGGCTTTACAAAAGATACAGCCGTTACATTCTCGTTTATTCTTGGTATTCCCGCAATACTCGGCGGCTCGGTTCTTGAAATCAAGGACGCAGTCGAGCAGGGGGTTGAGTTCAATATCCCTGTTCTTGCAGTGGGCTTCGTAATTTCAGCTGTTGTCGGACTCCTGTCAATAAAGCTGGTGCGACTTATCGCCAAAAAGGATAAGTTCAAGATTTTTGCTATTTATACCGTTTCAATCGGATTTATCTGCATTTGTCTTGGCATTTATGAAAACATAACTGGAAATCACTTCACATTTCAATTTTAATATCGGAGGCAACTCATAATGGCAACAACAAAAAAGACGGCGTCAAAACCTGCCGCTACTACAAAAAAGGCGCCTTCCGCCGCTTCAACAGCGTCAAAGAGGGAAGCGGCGCTCGCTCACGATAAAAAAAGGCGCAACTTCTGGTCAGTTATGCTTTTTGCAATAGGCATTCTTATGTTCCTGTTTGCAATCATCGGAAATTCCCACGCTGAGCAGATGAATCTGTGGGATCATATACATAGCTTCTTTTGCGGAGTCTTTGGTCTTGCCGTTTTCTTTGTAGGACCGATTTTCATCTACGCCGCAGTTATGATTTCGATGAATAAGGGCAAATCTACTATTTCTGCAAAGGTTTTTCAGCTTGTATTGTTCTTATTTTTATTCAGTGCGGCAATTCAGATTCTCTTTGTCGGAACGGTAGGCCCTGAAAACGCAGAAAACTTCGGACAAGTTATCGGCGGTATGTATCAAGACGGAATAAATTATAAGGGTGGCGGTGTTAGCAGTATTCTTATAAGCTTTCCGCTGTTGCTTCTCGGTAGAGTCGGCGCAAGTATAATCATAATCCTCATTATTTTCGTTATCTTTATGCTTATAGCGAATATTACGCTTATTCAGCTTTTCAGAGGAATCGCAAAACCGTTTGTAGCGCTTCACCGTTATCTTAAAAGAAAGCGTGAAGAATACGCACAGGAAAGCGTTTACGTTAAAGAAGAAAACGAGCGTCTTGAAGCTGAACGAGCTGAACAAAAGCGCATTATGAAGGAGCTTTCCGAAGAAGAAAAGCGAGCAAAGAAAATCAGCAGTATCGAAGCAATGGGTAACAGCGTTAAGGAAGTTGTTCCTCCTAAAGAAGAAAAGGAAAAAATCGTCCCCGATAACCATTATGAAACCGCAGAAATGGTTAAGGACCAGGAAGAAGAAAACAAGAGCTTCCGTGAGCTTGTTGCGAATATAGCTAACCCTGAGGCAACTGCCGAACAGCTTACTACCGATAGTGTTCATATCGAAGAAAAAGAAGAACAGGTAGAACAAGAGACTCCTCAGATTGTTGCAGAAGAGCTTCCTCAGCCGGTTGACGACGCCGTTCAAGGCTTTGAGGCGGCAATCGCAGAGTATCAGAACGAGCTTGCGTCAAAGGACAAGCCCACAGAGCTTGTTGTTGATACTGTTATTAGCGAAGCGAGCGACGGACAGCAGATGATAGAACAGGTCACAGAGGAAGCGAACGGTTATAATCTTCCTCCGTACACCTTGCTCAACGACATAATAAAGAGCGAAAATCAGCAGGCAATTATTGACTCTGAAATTCAGAATAATTCAACTATTCTCGTAAACGCACTCAAGAGCTTTGGCGTTGAAACGAAGTTCCTTGAGGCAGTCAGAGGCCCGTCTGTTACAAGATACGAGCTTCAGCCTGCACCGGGCGTAAAAATCTCAAAAATAACAAATCTTGTTGATGATATTGCGCTGAATCTTGCAACAGCGGGAGTCAGAATCGAAGCGCCGATCCCAAATAAGGCGGCTGTGGGAATCGAAGTTCCGAACAAGGAAAAGGAAGCTGTTCCTATAAGAGAAATGCTTGATAACGACACCTTCAGAGAAACAACAAGCAGACTCGGCGCCGCACTCGGCAAAAACATTTCAGGCGAAACGGTTATCTGCGATATTGCAAAAATGCCGCATATTCTTATTGCGGGTACAACAGGGGCAGGTAAATCGGTATGTGTAAACTCAATTATAATGAGCATACTTTTCCGTTCCACTCCCGAAGAGGTCAGATTTATTATGATTGACCCTAAGGCAGTAGAATTTATGATTTATAACGGAATCCCTCACCTTTACGTTCCTGTCGTAACTGATCCCAAAAAAGCCGCCGGTGCGCTTGCGTGGGCGGTAAACGAGATGGAAAAGCGATATAAGCTCCTTGGTGAAAACAACGTAAGAGATATTCATTCGTACAACAAGCTTGCAAAGAATAATCCTGAGCTTCAGACGATGCCTCAGCTTGTAATCTTTATCGACGAGCTTGCCGATCTTATGATGGCGTCCAAAAACGAAGTAGAAGCGAGCATCTGCCGCCTTGCACAAAAGGCGCGTGCGGCGGGTATTCATCTCGTTGTTGCAACACAAAGACCGTCTGTTGACGTAATCACAGGTCTTATCAAATCAAATATTCCGTCAAGAATTGCGCTCAAGGTAGCGTCTCAGGTAGACAGCCGTACCATTATGGATACAGCCGGAGCAGAAAAGCTCCTCGGAAGCGGCGATATGCTTTATAAGTCGGTTGCAATGCCAAAGCCTATGCGTGTTCAGGGTTGTTGGGTTTCTGACCAGGAGGTTGAAAGAGTAACCGAATTTATCAAGAAAGCGTTTGTTTCCGAATACGACGAAGACGTTATTGCCGAAATCGAAAAACAAGCAGAAAGAGTCGGAAACGACGGTAAGTCTGATATTGATATTTCGGGCGATCTTGATATAAACGACGATAAGCTTGAAGAAGCGATTGAGGTTGTGCTCAGCGCAGGCGTTGCAAGCGTATCAAATCTTCAGCGAAGACTTTCAATCGGCTACGGCAGAGGAGCAAAGCTCATCGATATAATGGAAAGTATGGGTATTGTTGGGCCGTCTGAAGGCACAAAGCCAAGACAGATACTTATTACAAAGGAAGAATGGTACGAAAGAGGGCTTAATAAGCACGACTGAATTAGGAGGACGCTATGAGAGGTTACCGCTTGAACGACCTTGAAAAATACAGAAGACGAAACTCCAAAAAAATGAAGCAGATTGCTTCTGAAAATAACTCACGCTCAAAGAAAATAACTCTGATTTGTCTTTTAATTGTGTTCTCCGTTCTTGTTGTTGCAATTTCACTTAACGGTAATCTTTACAAGGTGAGCTGGCTTCCGACGTGGAAATCTCTTTATAAGAGCGTCGGGCTTGACAACACGGTTGTTTCCTCGTCTGAAGTATCTGTGCATTTTATTGATGTAGGGCAAGGCGATTGCGAGCTTATTCGCTCCTGTGGTTATAACGTGCTGATTGATAGCGGCGAGAAGGAGTATTATTCAAGCGTTATAAATTACCTCAGAGCACAGGGAGTTCATAAGCTCGATTACATAATCGTAACCCATCCTCATTCTGACCACGCGGGTGCAATGAGCTACATTATAGATACGTTTGACGTAGGGACTTTGATAATGCCTGAAATCCCCGACGAGCTAATCCCGTCAACAAGCACTTATCTTCGCCTTATGAAGTCGATAGAAAATAACGGCGTGAAGATAGTCTATGCAAAAAAGGGAATGGAGCTTGAGCTTGGAAAAGGAAGACTTGAGATTCTTTCTCCTGTCGGAGAATATGACGACCTTAACAACTATTCAATAGTAACTCGCTTCATAAACGGAAATAACAGATTCTTATTCACAGGCGATATTGAAAAAGAAGCCGAAGAGGATATTCTCGATTCAGGCGCTATGATCAACGCTGACGTAATCAAAATCGCCCATCACGGAAGCAGTACCTCAAGCAAAAAGAGCTTCCTCAAGCGTGTAAACGCTCAGTACGCCGTAATTGAGGTAGGATCGCCGAACGATTATAACCATCCTCATCCCGATACCCTCAAGCGACTTTTTAACCTTGGAGTTTCCGTTTATAGAACCGACCTTTTTGGAAATATAATTTTTGAAACTGACGGAAACAGGATAACGGTGATTACCGAAAAAGAATATTCGGAGGCGGCGTAATGCTTGTGATTGACCGATTTGAAGATAGCTTTGCAGTAGTTGAAGAAGACGATTCACGGCGTTTTGTGATTGAGAGAAGGCTTCTCCCCGAAAATGCTCATGAGGGGGATTGCATTGTTGAAAAAAACGGAAGCTATGAGGTTGACGTTGAAGCAACGCAAAAACGCAAGGAAGAAATCCTCTCGATAATGCGAAGAATAAAAAAATAAAAGTCACAGTCAGACTGTGACTTAAAGCTTTAAGCAGGGACTGGCAGTTCCTGCTTTTTCTTTTTTGGGAGCCGTAAACACATAAAGAAAGGGGAGCCGGCATTTACACCTTTGAAAAAATAAGCAAACACACAAGCAAAGAAATTTGTCTTATTTATACAATCAATGCCTTGAAATCGTCTTTTTCTCTGATAGGATCAAAGCAACGGTTGTTTTTCAAACAGCGAATGAAATCATCAACGTCAGTTATATCAGAATCTATAACGGGGTGTTCTTCTTCGATAAGTGAAAATAGCGGAGCTGTGAATTTTATTATATTTTGGTGATTTATTTTTGTCATTTCTTCTGCGTGATATCTTGCTTTTTTCAGCTCTTTTAATGCACAGTCATATTGTTGTGTTTTGCAAAAGCAAAAAGCTTTGCCAATAGAATTGTATTGCAGAGTATTGTGATAATACTGAAAATTACCGTCCGGAAACATAATATTCAGTACTTTTTCAACGGCGTCATACGCTTCTATTGAGTCTTTTTGACCGAATGTTAACTGGAAGAGAAGGCTGTTTAACTTTATATTTGTAAGGCGCTGACAATGTTTTTTCCTTTCCTCGCCCTCCAAGCACCAACAAAGTAACTCGTTTCTTTTCTCCTCATCCTCTTCTAACATAGCATATTGCTTAGCTTCGTCCCTTTTTTGAACGTTGCTAAGCGCAAGGACGATTCCCCACAACGCTTTAGAATATAATTTTGAATCCTTGGCGTTATCCAAAACAAATTTATAATGTTTTACTGAATTTTCAAGCAAACGCATATACTCACTGTTATCTAATGCCGCGATAGCGACGTAATATTCTGCCGACGCCAACCATTCTACATATTCCATATTCCCCGGATATTCAGCAACCGCACGCAGAGCTATCTGATAATTCTTTTCTTTGTCATCGCATTCCCAATATTTATCGAATGCTTCGTCAAATTCCGCTTTCCTCAAATCTTTTTGGTATGTTTCCATCCCAAGCAGATAGTCGGTGGTTACATCAAATAAATTGGCAATCGGAGGCAATAAAGAAATGTCAGGCATAGCAACATCTGTTTCCCAACGGCTGACCGCCTGCGGAGAAATAGAAAGAAGCTCTGCAAGGTTTTCTTGTGTCATGCTTGCTTCTCGACGAAGTAATTTTATTTTTTGTCCAAATGTCATATAAAATATTCTCCTGATTTTGTTACTTGACCGGTCTGTGATTATATTATGCCAAGATTTTGACAATTTGTCCACATCTCAGTAATTGAGAGGTTATAAACTGAAAATTGAGTTGGACATAAAAGTTTGGCGCACCTACGATAGAGCAGGTGCGCCAATACTGCAGCCTTTTAATCAATAATTATCCTTTATAAACAGTTGCATTATTTTTGTGATAATTTCAGACGGGCGTTCGTAAAAACGCTCCTTCATTTTCTTTGCTTCTTCAAGATTCGGAGCGTAAAGCCTGAGATTTACAAGATCAGGACCGCCCATTTCGTTAATAAACCTGACGGTAACAAAGCAGTGCGCTTCTTGTGTTCGTTCAATTCTGCACTGGAGCGCTCTTTCAACCTCTGAAAGCTCAAGGACCTTTTTCCCGTATTCAACTGACTTTTCACGGACAGAAAGGGGAATATGCTGATAAAATTCCTCAGACATCATTTTGCCTTGAGGCAGAAGGCTATACACAAGCTCAGACTTTTCTTCGCTTTTTTCAGCCAACTTTTTTTCAACGACAATACTTAACGCCTCAAGATAATCGTAGTAATTAACTGTTTCGCATTCAGTAATTATATCTGAAAGTTGGTTTTCAGTAAGCTTTCCTAGCTGATCTAACAAAAAGCAGATATAAAATTGTATATCAAGCTTGTCTTCAACTGTGATTTTTGGCGCTTCGTTTATCATAAGCTCTCCTTGAGAAGTGTGTAGATTGCAATATTTGCCGCCGCTTCAACGCACGGAACAGCTCTTGGGACGATACAAGGGTCGTGTCTGCCCTTTATTTCGAGCGTTTCTTCTGTTACGCTCTTGTAGTCAACCGTTTTCTGAGCTTTTGCAATAGACGGCGTTGGCTTTACAGCCACTCTGAAAATAATAGGCATTGAATCTGAAATTCCGCCGAGAATTCCGCCGCAATTATTCGTCCTTGTTTTTATTTCTTCGTTTTCAATAAAAAACTCGTCGTTATTTTCGCTTCCGTGAAGCTTTGCGACTTCAAATCCCACTCCGAACTCAATTCCCTTGATTGCAGGTATTCCGAACACAATCTGACTTATCCTGTTTTCAATCCCGTCAAAGATAGGCGAGCCAACCCCTGTGGGAACGCCGATGATTGCACATTCAATCGTTCCGCCGACAGAATCAAGATTTTTAGACGCTTCTAAGATAATCTCACGCATTTTAGCGTCCTTTTCTTTATCAATAAGCGGAAGATATGAGCTTTTTACCGAATCAAGCTCAGCTTTGGTTACGTTCACGGGATCAAATTGTTTGTCAGCCTCGTTCATAATAGAAGCAATATGCGCTCCCGAATAAATTTTTTCCGCTTCAAGAAGCTGACCGCATATTGCACCCGCAAAAACAAGCGGGGCAGTGAGTCGGCCCGAAAAATGACCGCCGCCACGAAGATCGTTTGAATAATTATATCTTACTGACCCTGTGTAATCGGCGTGTCCGGGCCTTGCAAGATAGCTAACGCTTTTATAATCGGCAGAATGTTGATCTGTATTCTTTATCACAGCGCAAAGCGGAGCGCCGTTGGTCTTTGAGTCTGTTATTCCGCTTAAAATTTCAAATGCGTCTTTTTCGTTTCTGAACGTACTTGTTCCGTCTTTTCGAGGAGCACGACGAGCCATAAAAGCATTTACAGCATCAAAATCAACGGCAAACCCCGAAGGAAGACCGTCGATTGTCACACCGATGGCATTTCCGTGAGATTCACCGAATATTGTCATTGAAAAAGAGCCGAATTTAAGCGTTGACGACATCAACAATTCCTCCCATTTTTTTATAATCCTCCCAGAACTGAGGATATGATTTTGAAACGCATTCTGCGTTTTTTATGATAATCGGTTGCGTCGCTCTTGTAGCGGCAACTGCAATACTCATTGGTATTCTGTGGTCATTATAGCTGTCACAGGTTCCGCCTTGGAGCATATCCACGCCTTCAACAACAAGCTTGTCATTGTATTCGTGAATCTTAGCGCCAAGCGTAGAAAGAACGTCAGTTATTGCAGCAAGACGGTCACATTCTTTTATTCTGAGTCGTTCTGCGTTGAAAATAGTTGATGTTCCTACCGAAAGGGAAGCAAGAACAGTCAGCACAGGAACAAGGTCAGGTATCTGTGAAGCGCTTATATCAAAGGCTTTTCCGTTGTAGCTGTTTACAACGTTCATAATTTCAGCGTCCCCCTGAACACTCTTTTCATTAAGATTTTCAAGGATAACGTCACTTCCAAGAGCGTTAGCCACGAGGAAGAAAGCGGCGTTTGAATAGTCAGCTTCAACGCTGTAATCAGTTGCGTGGTAGCGTTGATTGCCTTTAACAAAATAGCCGTATTCGGTTTCTTCTACGGCTACGCCAAACGAATTAAGACAAGCGATTGTAATATCAACGTAAGGCTTTGATTCAAGAGGGGAGGTGAGAATAATTTTACTATCCCCGTTAAGTAGCGGCAAAGCAAACAAAAGTCCCGTTATAAACTGGGACGAAACGTTTCCTGCAATTCTGTATTCTCCGCCCATAAGTCTGCCTTCGATTTTATAGGGCATTTCTTTTGCAGTAAATATTATACCATTTTTTGAAAGCTCTGTAAAGTATTCGGTTATAGGTCTTGACGGAAGCTTTCCTTTTCCGCTGAAAGAAGCGTTTACGCCAAAAGCCGCCGCAATCGGCATAATGAATCTCAGCGTTGAGCCGCTTTCATTACAGTCGATTTCAGCGTTTTGGGGTGCGTTTTTGATTCCATTGACAGTTATTTCAGCTCCGTTTACCGCTATTGTTGCCCCAAGGGCAGTAAGAGCGTTTATCGTAGCCTCCGTATCGTCGCACTCAAGCGTATTTTTTATTACGCTTGTTCCGTCGCACAGAGCCGCACAGATGAGCGCACGGTGAGAAATGCTTTTTGACGAAGGGACAGTAAGTCTTCCCTTGAGCCTTGACGGCGTTATTTTTATATCCATTTCAGACTCCTAAAAAAGAACGGAACTCAGACATTGACATTGTTATAATTTCTGCTTTTCCTATTTGCTTGCAGACGATAATTCTTATTTTTTCGGCAAGTCGCTTTTTGTCGTTTACCGAAAGCTCGTAAAGCTCGGATAATTCCGCTTTTGCAACAACAGGGAGGTCGTTTGCAATAAGACAGCTTCTGAGTCTGTTTGCGGTTGACTCGTCCGCAAACTTTTCAGTAACAAGCATCATTCCCACAGCAACAGCTTTTCCGTGTGAAATACCGCTGAAATTGAACTTTTTTTCAAGTGCGTGTCCAAGAGTGTGACCGAAATTCAGAATCATTCGTTCGCCTGTATCGAACTCGTCATTTTCAACGACGGCTCTTTTTATATCGACGCACTCGTAAATTATATCTTCAAGGTCATCCTTTACGTTTGCGTTTTCAAGCTTTTCAAAAAGGGTGTAAGAGCGAATCATTCCGTATTTCACAACCTCGCCCATTCCGTCGGCAAAAATCTCATCGCTGAGAGTTGAAAGCGTATCAACGTCAGAAATAACCAGAAGCGGCTGCTTAAAAGCGCCGATGAGGTTTTTTCCTTCGGGGATATTTACAGCCGTTTTTCCGCCTACGGAGCTATCAACCTGAGCAAGCAGGGTAGTGGGAATCTGTACGAAATCGACTCCCCTGAGGTAAGTCGCCGCACAAAAGCCCACAAGGTCGCCTGTAACTCCGCCGCCTAATGCAATAAGCAAATCGCCTCTTGTAACGTCATTTTTGACAAGAAAGCTGTATAATTCAAGTAAAACAGCATGGGATTTACTTTTTTCGCCGTTGGGGAAAACGAACTTCAGCGATTTTATTCCGCTTTCTTCAAGAGAAGCCGCAACCTTTTTTGAATAAAGTCCGTCAACGATATCATCGGTGATTATTACCGCTTTTTTAGCAGTAGAAACCTTTCCGATAAGCTCTCCCGACTTTTCAAGAAGTCCCTTACCTATTATTATATCATACGATTTGCTTGCATTTACGGTCAGTATTTTCATATTAAAGTGTTCCTATTCTCTTATCAAGTGCCTTTGCAATCTTGTTGCAGTTCTGCATTGTCTTGTCGAAGTGTTCGGGAGTAAGCGACTGAGCACCGTCGCAAAGCGCCTTCTGAGGATTGTTGTGAACTTCGATGATAAGAGCGTCGGCTCCTGCGGCAACAGCTGCCATAGAAAGCGGCTCAACAAGCTCATATCTGCCTGTTGCGTGGCTTGGATCGATAACAACAGGGAGGTGTGTGAGGGATTTGAGAACCGGGATTGCAGAAATATCAAGAGTATTTCTTGTAACTGTTTCAAACGTTCTTACGCCTCTTTCGCAAAGCATAATGTTTGTGTTACCGCTGGCTGCAATATATTCAGCGGACATAAGAAGCTCTTCAATTGTATTTGCAAGACCTCTTTTAAGAAGGATAGGCTTGTTACAACGGCCAATCTCTTTAAGAAGCTCGAAGTTCTGCATATTTCTTGCGCCAATCTGAATAACGTCAACGTCAGCGAATAAATCAAGGTGTTCAAGCGACATAAGCTCTGTTACGATAGGAAGACCTGTTGCCTTCTTAGCTTCGAGAAGAAGCTTGATACCCTCGCCTTTCATACCCTGGAAGGAGTAAGGAGAGGTTCTGGGCTTGAATGCACCGCCTCTGAGAAGATTTGCGCCCGCTGCCTTAACCTTTGTACAGGTATCAATAATCTGTTCTTCGCTTTCAACCGAGCAAGGACCTGCAATTACCGATACGTTTCCGTCGCCGATTTTTACGCCGTTTGCGATTTCAATAACGGTATCTTCGGGATGGAACTTTCTGTTTACAGCCTTATAAGGCTCCTGAACACGCTGAACGGATTCAACGATGTCTCTTGCCTGAATAGCTTCGAGGTCAATTTTGTGTGTGTCACCGATAAGACCGATAATAGTCTTATGTGTACCGATAACCTCGTTCACCTTGATGTCGTGTGCTTCAATGTACGAGCAAAGCTCATCGACTGCCTTCTTGTTTACGTCCTGTTTTAATACGATAATCATAATCTTTTTCCCTTTCTTAAATAAAAAAGCTTGCACAAGGTTGCCCAAGTACAAGCTTAAATTTACTGAGTTGAATAAAAAATCACGCAGCAGCTATACTTTTTTCAGCAACCTTTTTTCTCGCACCAAAATAAAACTTGTAGCTAAAATAAAAGCTAAAGCTAAAGAAGAATATAAAGGCTGTTGTAAATAAAGCTGACATAATTTTTTACTCCTTTCTTCGTTAGTGAGACATCTCTTACGATTGCTATTTTACTCTTTTTTTTAGATTTGTCAACCCCTTTTTTTGAAAAATTTTTTTGTAAACACAGCTATAATGCCCATAAATGCGCTTACTTTGCCGCTTTACGACCTAAAAGCGATAAATTAAAAAAATTTTTTTCACTTGACAGTACGCCTGTGTTGTGATATAATAAATTGCAAATCAAAGACGCCGCTGTGGTGGAATAGGCAGACACAAGGGACTTAAAATCCCTCGGTAGAAATACCGTACCGGTTCAAGTCCGGTCAGCGGCACCAGCTTCCGTTGAACCTTTTGGGGTTCAGCGGTTTTTCTTTGTTCTCAAAAAGCTTGAAAATTGTTGTTGGATTCAGTCCGTATTTTTGGACACGCTTCAGGTTATAATCTGAATAGAAGGGCGGTGAAAGCAGTGTTTATGTGTATTGACCTCAAATCATTTTTTGCGTCGGTAGAATGTGTTGAAAGAGGTCTTGATCCGATTAAAACGAATCTTGTTGTTGCAGACGAGGGACGAACCGAAAAAACAATCTGTCTTGCGGTTACTCCGAGTCTGAAGAAATACGGTATAAGCGGTCGTGCAAGGCTTTTTGAGGTCATCGAAAAGGTCAAGGAGATAAATCTTCAAAGACTAAAGGTTGCCCCTGAACACAAATTCATAGGGAAATCCACTCATGAAAAACAGCTTGATACCAACCCCTCTCTTGAGCTTGATTATATCGTAGCCGCACCGAGAATGGCGTATTATATTGATTACAGCAAAAAGATCTATAATATTTATCTGAGATATTTTTCTCCCGACGATATTCACGTTTATTCTATTGACGAGGTTTTCATTGACACCTCAAGCTATCTTGAGGCTTACGGCGTAACTGCTCCTGAGCTTGCAAAAAGTATAATTCTTGATATACTTTCTCAGACAGGAATAACCGCAACCGCAGGAATCGGAACAAATCTTTATCTTGCAAAGATAGCAATGGATATTCACGCAAAGAAGATAAAGCCCGACAAGGACGGAGTGAGAATTGCACAGCTCGACGAGCTGAGTTACAGAAAAAATCTCTGGGGACATACTCCGATAAGGGATTTCTGGCGTATAGGCAGAGGCTATGCCGAAAAGCTTGCACAATACGGCATGTATACAATGGGAGACGTTGCCCGTTGCTCGCTTGGAAATGGCGGCGATTTCAGAAACGAAGAGCTTCTTTATAAGCTTTTTGGGGTCAACGCCGAGCTTCTGATTGATCACGCGTGGGGATACGAGCCTTGCACTATGGCAGACATAAAAGCATATAAGCCGTCAACAACAGGAATGAGCTCAGGACAGGTTTTATCTGAGCCTTACAGCTTTGAAAAAGCAAGGATAATCGTAAAGGAAATGGCAGAAGGGGTTGCTCTTGAGCTTGTCGAAAAGGGACTTGTGACAAAACAGCTAACACTCACCATTATCTACGACGTTTCAAACGTAACGAAGGATTTCAAAGGCGAAACAGCTTCCGACTATCTCGGAAGAAAAGTTCCCAAGCCATCGCATTCTACTGCCAATCTTGAGAGAAAAACCGCTTCGTCAAAGCTTATAACCGATGCACTATGCAGACTTTACGATAAAATCGCAGACAAAAAGCTCTGCGTGAGAAAGCTCGCTATATCCGTTGATGACATTGTCCCAAAAGAACAGGCGGAAGAAAACAACAAGTGTATTCAGCTCGATTTATTCACAAGCAACGACGATATAACCAATACTCAGACAGAGCTTGAAAGAGAAAATAAGGTTCAGAACGCAGTAGTAACAATCAAGAAAAAATACGGAAAAAACGCCGTACTCAAAGGAACGAGCCTTCAGGAAGGTGCAACCGCAATTCAGCGCAACGGACAAATCGGCGGACATAAGGCATAAGGAGGAAAAATGGATAACAGTTACGATGATATTATAAATCTCCCTATGCCCGTCAGCACAAAAAGACACAGAATGAGCCGTGAAAACAGGGCGGCGCAGTTTGCCCCCTACGCCACGCTTAAAGGACACAATCTCGTAATAAAAGAAGCAGGGCGGCTTACTGATGAACGGATTGAGCTTGACGATTATGAAAAGGACGAGATAAACAGGCGTATTCAGATCATCTCCGAACGTATAGACGAAAAAGACGAGGTGAGTATAACCTTTTTCGTTCCCGACAACAAAAAAAGCGGAGGCTCATATCGTACAACAAACGGTACGGTTAAAAAGATCAACGATTACGCCCCGACGATTATTCTTGATAGCGGGGAGAAAATCCCGATGGATGACGTTATTTTCATTGACGGAGAAATATTCAGATTACTTTTCAAGGAATAAAAAAGAAGCCGTTGCAGTTCTTTCTGCAGCGGCTTTTTCTTAAACAAAAAAGGACGGATAATCCGTCCTTTATATCAGAAATCTATGTCGTTAGCGTCCGATTTTGCAAGGCAAAGCTCTTTTTTAGGAATACGCTTTAATGGAGAGTACGAAAACGACTTACACGAATCAGAAGACTTGACGTCTCCGAAATGAGGGCAGACCAAACCTCTTCCGTTTTCACCCACAGAGCTTTTAAGGCAGTATCTGCAAGCAGGTTTGATGTTGTTTCCGAATAACTTTTTTCTCACTGAAAACACCTCACAATTATTATCTAGTGTCATTATATCATATAATTTGACAAATTTCTACTGTTTTAATTAATTTTTTTGTGGTAATTTTAGCAAAATATAACACATGATTATTAGGCAAAACGAGCAAATTGGGTTTGCGGAAAACAGCTTCACAGAATTCTGAGCAAAAACAGGCAAGGCAGGAGTAAAAAAATGAAGGATAGCCTTTGTAAAAACGAAACTCATAATCGAGCAAATAATTCGCCCCAAAAGAAAATATCTTAGCTTGAAGCCCTTTGGCGCAAGAGCTGCCGTCTGAAAAAGGATACACAGTCCACCTGACGAAGTCAGGAGCGAATAAAAGGGGAGAAGACTGAAATCAGCGGGAGCGTTCGTCAACGACGTTACCTCAAAAAACGCTTTCAGAATCGACGCTGTGTTTTCATCAACGAAGGAAAATAAGCCGACGGTTTCACAGAATGAAGAAAAAAGCCTGAACAAAAGAACACAGGCGCAAATCAAGGAAAGAGCCTTGACTGTACCGCTGATTGAATTTGAAAGCTCTGAAAGGTTGATTCCGACTCCTTTTTCAACTGAAAAAACCGACCTTCTTTTTGAAAAAATATTTACCAAAAAAGCAAGAACAACACACGACAGGACGTTTGAAAGGTATACGATAAGCCCCGCCTGAGAGCTTTTGAAAATCCCAAGACCTATAATCGCTATCACGAAGGTTGGGCTTGGGCAATAGCAAAACATAAGATATTTTTCGCCAATTTCGTTATAATTTTTGTTATACGAAATAAGGTCAGAGAAAAGCTTGATGCCAATCGGGTAACCTCCGAAAAGAGAAGAGAGAAAAACCGAAAATACGTTCTCGTCACCCTTGAACCACCAACGTGAAATTGCAAAAAAGGGCTTGAATATAAACCTGTTAACGCCTGTTGAGATAAAAAACGAGCTTATTACCATAAAAGCAAAAAGCGATGGGATAATTGATGAAAGACAGGCGTCGATTCCTTCTGTTATTGCATTTGTAGCGGCTTGTGCATTGGCTATCAAATATCCCGAAAAAATAATAAGAAAAAGTGAAGCAAGCGTTTTTTTCATCAATCTTCTCTTTCTGACAGGTTATAACGTGGACACTAAGGCATATAAATTATATTGAAAAATTCAAGAAAAATGACAGGAGAAGGATATGAATATAAACAAGCTTGCAACAAGATACGAGGAATTTAAGAGAAAAAGAAGAAAACACAGTGATATTCAGATAACCGACGATTCCGAAATGATGATAAACGGTTGTGAAAAGGTTATTTCTTACGATGAAAACTACATAAAAATAGAGCTTTCAGGCTGTGTTGTCAGCGTGTTTGGAAACAATCTTTCAATGAATAATTTTTCCCGTGACGGAGTTAAGATAACGGGCGCGTTATCATCAGTTGAATTTTCAGGGAGTGAAAGCTTATGAGAAATTACGTGGAATTTTCGCTTATAGGAGCTTACGCTGATAAATTTATTTCGTTTGCAATTGCACAAGGCTATCGTCTCAAGGACGTAAGAAACGAAAAAGGTATATTTTACGCCAAAATTGCTCCCGCCGATTACAAGGAAATAGCTCGTTTCGCTTATAAGCATCGGGTAAGGATGAGAATAATAAAAAAATACGGCGCGATTTTTAAGATAAATCCCTACAAATCCCGTTACGGAATAGCAATAGGAGCGCTTATATACGCTATCATTATCGGCGCTTGTTCAAGCTTCATCTGGGAAATAAAAATAAGCGGTAACGTGGCTGTAAGCGACGATCAGATACTTGAAATGCTCTATGAAAACGGAATTTACGCAGGAGCAGACCCCGACACCTTCGATTCGGGACACGTTGAATTTTGCGCTAAGCTTTCTATTCCCGAAATCTCGTGGATAAGTATTCAAAAAGAAGGCGCAAAGCTCTATGTAAAAGTAAACGAACGACTTGAGCTTCCTCAGCAAAAGCTTTCTGTTAAAATTCCTTGCAACGTCATCGCCGAAAAAACAGGAATAATCGTAAACACAGAGGTTTATCGGGGAAAGCTTCTTTATCCTGTGGGAAGCGCAGTAAGAGAAGGAGATCTGATTGTCAGCGGAATTATAGAAGACAGCTACGGAAAAATCACTCACAACAACGCCGACGCCAAGATAATCGCGGAATTTTATGAAGCAGCGGATTTTTCAATGCCGCTTGTTACCGAAGAAACAGTAAAGACAGGAAAAACAACAGAGGAGAAGTACGTAAGACTTTTCAGTATCTTTTTATCCGACCGTCAGGTTAATCCGCAGGAAAATTACATTTACGACACTGAAATTCATAACGTAAAGCTTTTTGGTCTTGATATGCCTTGGAAAATCTGTGTTGTCAAAGGCTATGAAACAACTCAGAAAACAGTAGAAAGAACGATGAACGACGTAAAAAAGCTCCTTTTGCAGCAGGCTGACGAATACGAAAGAAACTTTTATTCGCACTATGAAATTGTCAAGAGCGAAAAAACCTTTTCCTTTGAAAATAACACGGTAAGCCTTCATATTGATTACACGCTCAGGGGCGACATTGCAAAACAGCAAGAATTTTCCGTAAATTAGTGAAAAAGGCTTTTATTTTCAGCGATTTTATGCTATAATATTTCTATATTTTTGTAGAACGGAGAGCAAAATGGCTGAGTGTAGTATTCAGATATTAAATATGAATTATATTCACGAGATTTTCGGTGAATATGACCGCAATATAAACCTTATTCAAAAGGAATACGGAGTTTCTGTGTTCAGCAGAGGCGACGAAATAAAAATAAAAGGCGCAGAATCAAACGCTTTTATGGCAAAGGCTGTAATAGAAACGCTCTGTAAGTCGATAGACAACGGCGAGGAAATCGACGAACAGCGTGTAAGATACGTTATAAATATGGTTAACGAAGGCTCAGAAAAGCAGCTTGAAAAGCTTTCGGGCGATTGCGTTTGCGTAAGCTTTACGGGAAAGCCTATAAAGCCAAAAACCGTTGGTCAGAAAAAATACGTTGACGCAATAAGAGACAACACAATCGTGTTCGGTATTGGCCCCGCAGGAACGGGAAAAACCTATCTTGCCGTTGCACAGGCAGTAAGAGCCTTCAAAGCCCACGAAATCCAGAGAATAATCCTTACCCGTCCCGCTGTTGAAGCAGGGGAAAAGCTCGGATTTTTACCCGGAGATTTACAGAATAAGGTTGACCCTTATCTCAGACCGCTTTACGACGCTCTTTTTGATATGATGGGCGCTGAAGCTTTTCAGAGAAATCAGGAAAGAGGATCTATCGAGGTAGCGCCGCTTGCTTATATGAGAGGACGAACCCTTGACGATAGCTTCATTATTCTTGACGAGGCACAGAATACAACCTCTGAACAGATGAAAATGTTCCTTACCCGTCTTGGCTTTAACAGTAAAATGGTTATCACAGGCGATATTACTCAGATCGACCTTCCCGATTCAAAGCGTTCGGGGCTTATTGAAGCGTCAAGAGTCCTCAAAAGCATAGAAGGAATTGCACAGGTAAAATTCACAGAAAAGGACGTAGTTCGTCACAGACTCGTACAGGATATAGTAAAGGCGTACGACAAATATTATAACGACAGACAGAAAGGAAGTAAATGAAATGGCAAAGGTAAAAATCTTCTTCTCAAATAAGCAGAAAAAGCTTGAGGTTCCAAATGGTCTAAGAACTTCAATCAGAAAATGCCTTGAAACAGCTCTTGATATGGAAGAATTTGACGAGGAATGTGAAGTTTCTCTGAGCTTTGTTGACAACGACGAGATAAAAGCACTCAACGCCGAATTCAGAGAAAAGGACGCAGTAACCGACGTTCTTTCATTTCCGCTTGGCGACGACGGATATTTCGACGTAAATCCCGACACCAACTGTCTTCAGCTCGGCGACATCGTAATATCGCTCGAAAGAGCCGAGCAACAGGCAAATCAGTATAATCACTCGTTTGAGCGAGAGGTTTGCTTCCTTGCGACTCACTCGGTTTTCCACCTTCTTGGCTATGACCACGAAAATAGTAAGGAAGAAGAAAAGGAAATGTTCGAAAAACAGGAAAAAGTTCTTGAAAAGCTGGGAATAACAAGATGAAAAAATTTCTGACGGGCTTTGCCTGCGCTTTTAAGGGAATAGGCTCAACTGTTCTCAGCGAAAGAAATATGAGAATACATATTGTAGTTATGCTTTATGTGTTTTATTTTTCAAGCTATTACAGCCTTTCAAAGACTGAATATATCCTATTGATACTGACCTGCGCGGCGGTGATTGCTCTTGAAACGGTAAATACTGCGATAGAAGCGGTTGTTGATAAAGCGTCGCCTGAATACAGTAAGCTTGCCAAGATCAGTAAGAATGCGGCGGCGGGCGCCGTTCTTATTATGGCAATAGCGGCTGTGGGGATAGGGCTGATTCTTTTCCTTGATTTTGAAGTTATTGGCTATATTTTTACCACTATATTTACCGACATCAGAAAAATTGCGATATTGTTCGCAACAGTTGCACTATCGTTCTTGTTCATACGAGGCGTAAAAAAGAAAAAAGATAAAGGACAGACAGAAAAATGAGTACAAAGACAGCTTTTGTTGCAATTTCAGGCAGAGCAAACGCAGGTAAATCCTCGCTTACGAATCTGCTTGTGGGGGAGAAAATAGCGATTGTCAGCGCAAAACCGCAGACAACACGAACAAGAATAAACGGCGTTCTTACTAACGGTGAAAACCAATACGTGTTCATAGATACGCCTGGTATGCACAAGCCCAAAAACAAGCTCTCAGAGCAGATGGTAAAAACAATCAGAAGCAGCGTCGAGGATGTTGACGTTGTTTTGTTTATGGTTGACGCAACCAAGAAGCTTTCGGGAATTGAAAGCGACCTTGTGCGCTCGTTCAAATCAAAAAATCTCAACGTGATTCTTCTTATCAACAAGGTTGATTTAATTAAGGACAAGACCACTCTCCTTAAAACAATTGAAGACTATTCTTCACTTTATGATTTTGCTGAAATAATCCCGATAAGCGTCAAGAACAGAATCAATACGGAGCTTATTATTCCTGCCGTTGATAAATTTCTCAAGGAATCGCCCCATTTCTTTGACGCTAATCTCCCGACTGACCAGCCCGAAAAGGTATGGCTCAGCGAAATTGTGCGTGAAAAAATCCTCAGAACTATGCACGAGGAGGTTCCTCACGGAGTAGCAGTTGAGATTGAAACGCTTGAAGAAACAAAGACAAATAAAGGTGAAGCTATTGTTGACCTTGGAGTTGTTATAATCTGCGAAAAGTCAACTCATAAGGGTATGATTATTGGAAAGCAGGGAATGATGCTCAAAAAAATCGGTACTCTTGCAAGAGCTGATATGGAAGATTATTTTGAATGTAAGGTCAATATGAAGCTTTGGGTTAAGGTTAAGGAAGACTGGCGCAACAAGGAATCGTTCCTTATTGAGCTTGGTCTTAATGCAGAGGATTGATATGCTTGTAACGGTTGACGGAATTGTTATTTCACGCCGTGAAATCGGCGATAATAACGCCTTTCTCGATATTCTTACGAAAGAATACGGCGTGATTGAGGTTGTTGCACACGGCGTAAAAAAGCTCAACAGCACAAATCTCGGTTCAACGGGGCTTTTTTCCTATGCAACCTTCTGCCTTAACAAATCGTCACTGAAATATACTCTCAACAGCGCAAAGCCGATTTATCTCTTTTATAAGCTCTCGTCTGATTTGAAAAAGCTCAGCCTTGCGACTTATTTTGCGGATATTGCAAGATACACCTCAGCTTCCGAGGAATACGGCGGAGATTTTCTTCGCTTTTTTGCAATGACGTTATACCGACTTGAAAAGGACGACGCTTGCGAAGCGCTGATAAAATCGGTTTTTGAGCTTAGAACAGCAGCTATGCTCGGTTTTATGCCTGACCTTCGGGCTTGCGGAAGGTGCGTTTGCTATGAGCACAGCGAAATGTTCTTTTTGTTCGGCGAAAGTACGATTGTCTGCGGTGATTGCTTCGACGGAAACAGAGACGACGAGGGCGTTTTTACCTTATCGCCGTCGTTGCTCTATACGCTCAGATATGTCGTCTATTCGCCTGTTGAAAAGCTTTTCGGTTTTTCACTTGCGGGAGTTACTGCCGAGCAGTTTTATTCGTTTACGGAAAAATATCTTCTGGGGCATCTTAACAGAAGCTTCAGAAGTCTTGAGTATTATTATAAGGTATAAAGATGAAAAAGGAATATAAAAAACTTGAACTTGATAAGATTCTGCAAATGCTTGCAGAACAGACGTGGAGCGAAGAATGTGCGGAAAATTGCCACAAAATCGCTCCTTCACACGATTTACACGAAATTGAGCTTCAGCTCAAAAATACGGACGACGCATTCGTTCTTTCAAGTAAGTTCGGAACGCCTCGCTTTTACAAGGTGAAAAATATGTCGTCGAGCGCAAAAAGAGCAGAGCAGGGTGCAATTCTTTCACTCAGAGAACTGCTTGATTGTTCGCTCTTGTTGAGAGAAATCGACGGGCTTTGCTCGTGGTATTCTCAGTGTAGCTCGATAGAAACCTCTCTTAGTGAATTTTTCTCTCAGCTTACTCCGAATAAACGCCTTGAAGAAGCGATTTCAAATGCAATAGTATCAGAAGAAGAGCTTTCAGACAACGCGAGCGCCGAGCTTTCAAGAATCAGAAAAGCGATTGTAAGACAGGGCGCAAAAATCAAGGAACAGCTCGACAAGATAATAAAAAGTCAGCAAACGAGCAAATATCTCCAGGACGCTATTGTAACTCAGCGTGACGGGCGATATGTCGTTCCTGTAAAAACCGAATACAGAAAAGAAATCAACGGTCTTGTCCACGACACCTCGTCAAGCGGCGCAACTCTCTTTGTAGAGCCAATCAGCGTAGTTGAAGCTAACAACGAAATAAGACTTCTGAAGGCTCAGGAGCAGATTGAAATAGAAAGAATTATCAAGGATTTTTCAACTCAGATAGGCGAATTTGCCAACGAGCTTATTACGGGCTATGAAAATGCAATAAAGCTTGAAATGTTCTTTGCAAAGGCAAATCTCGGCGCAAAGATGAAGGCTTCGACTCCTCAGATTGTCGATAAGCCGTACATTTATCTCAACAAAGCCCGCCATCCGCTTATAAATCCCGACGTTGTCGTTCCTACAACGCTGACGCTCGGCGGAGATTACAGCTGTCTTATTATAACGGGACCAAACACAGGCGGTAAAACCGTCTCCATAAAAACCGCAGGACTTCTTACTCTTATGGCAATGTGCGGACTTATGATTCCTGCCGTTGACGGAAGCGTAATCGGCGTCTTTGACAGTATTTACGCTGATATCGGCGACGAGCAGAGCATTGAACAAAACCTTTCAACCTTCTCGTCGCACATGAATAACGTAATCAGAATACTTAAAACAGCAGGCTCTCGTTCGCTTATTCTTCTTGACGAGCTTGGTTCGGGAACAGACCCAATCGAAGGTGCGGCGCTTGCGGTTACAATCCTCAAAACGCTTAAAGATAGAGGCTGTTCTGTGATTGCAACCACGCATTATCAGGAAGTAAAGATTTTCGCTATCGAAGAAGACGGAGTAGAAAATGCTTGCTGTGAGTTTGACGTTAACACGTTACAGCCCACTTATAAGCTTATAATCGGCGTTCCGGGTAAGTCTAACGCTTTTGCAATAGTCAAACGTCTCGGAATGGACGAAAGCGTTGTAGCAAGCGCAAAAGAGCTTGTAAGCGATGAAAACAAGCGATTTGAGCGAGTTGTTGAAAAGCTTGAACAAACAAGGCAGGAGCTTGAAACGCTCAAAGAAAGCGTTTCTCAGGAACAGCGTAAGTCAAAGGCTCTTACCGAAGAGCTTGAACAGCAGAAGGAACGGCTTGAAAAGGAAAAAGACCACGAGATTTCAATTGCCAGACAAAAGGCGATGAGCATCGTTGAGGAGGTTCGATTTAACGCTGATCTTCTTATGGAGGACCTTGAAAATCTTCGTAAGGAAAAGGAAGCAAAAGAATTTTCCGAAAAAGTCCGTAGCGCTAAATCAAAGGTAAATAGCACCGTCAATAAAATGTACGACTACGCAAACCCCGTTGAACAACGAGCTGACACGAAATACAAGCTTCCTCGTCCGTTGAAAATAAACGACTCCGTAAAGCTTATGGATATAGGCAAAGAGGGAACGCTCGTTCAACTGCCTGACGCAACGGGAATTTGCTTTGTTATGGTTGGAATTATTAGGACGAAAACTAACGTTTCAAACCTTATGCTTGTGGAAAAACAGCCTCAGACGCCTAAAAAACAGACCAAGGGCGTTACAAAGAGCGTTACGTCGAATGCAGTCAGACGAACGGGAATGGAGCTTGATATAAGAGGAATGATGACCGACGACGGCGTACTTGAGGTTGATAAGTTTATCGACGGCTGTATTATGGGCGGCCTCAAAACCGTTACGATAATTCACGGTAAAGGAACAGGCGCATTACGAGCTGCAGTTCACAGCTTCCTCAAATCTCATAAATTTGTCAAGTCATTCAGACTGGGCGTTTATGGCGAAGGCGAAGCGGGCGTTACGGTAGTTGAGCTTAAATAAAAATTATATCGGATAAATGCAGAGCGTCTGAAGATTAATCTGACTGATCGTTCTGCATTTATAATTTTTATAGAGAAGACACAAGCCGCCGAACATAACGTGTGCGAAATTATGCGGTAGCGGTTACAGTAACGGGCGGAATTTGAACGAAAACTCACAAAACAACCACGAAACGAAAGTGGAGAAAAAAATATACCTTATTGCGTATAATTTAAGTTTTACGCAATAAAGGGGAGTGGAAAGGCGTAGAAAGATGAGCAAGACACCAGGCGCTAAAGCCGTTATTATAAAGCTCACCGAGCTTTTTGAACAAGGAAAAACGCTTGAAGAAGCCATTGAAGAGTTGAAAAAGCTCTAAAAAATAGCCGGCTCCGTTAAGAGCCGACTAACACAAAAACCTGCAAACGGGCGGTAAAAGCTTATCCTTGCAAGCCTATATCGTCCGAATGTACATTAATTATATTAAATTATGAAAGGATTGTCAATATGAAAATGTACTAAGTCTAACGCTTGACTTTACTGCATATTTGCTTTATAATTTTACGCATAAGGGGTGATAATTTATGATGGAATTTGACGAACGGGATTGCCCAAGCTATCTTAGGGATTATCTTACATATATTTCCACAATCAAAAATCGCTCTGAACTGACGCTAAAGAACTATTATTGCGACATAAGAATGTTTCTGAGGTATCTGAAAACAGCTCGTGGGCTTGCGGATAAAAACACAGAATATAACGAGATTCTGGTCGGAGACGTTTCTGAAGATGTAATAAAAACTGTTACGCTTAATGACATAATAGGATTTTTACATTTTGCAAGAACCGAACGAGACAACCAAGCGAAATCACGTTCACGAAAGGCTGTTTCTATAAGGCAATTTTTTTCTTATCTCACTAAGAATAAGGGTTGGTTTTCGGTTAGTCCTGCGCTTAATCTTGAACTACCGACTCCAAAAAAATCTTTGCCAAAGCACTTAACTGTCGATGAAGCAACCACGCTTCTTGATGATAATTCTGAGATAAAATGCTGGCAGGACGCTCGTGATTACTGTATGCTGACGTTTTTTCTCAACTGCGGAATGCGTCTGTCTGAGCTTGTCTCGATAAACGTAAAGGACTATATTGAAACAAAAGACGCTGATAATAATCAATATGCGTATCTCAAGGTACTGGGTAAAGGCAGTAAGGAACGCATAATCTATCTCAACAGCGCTTGTGTGGACGCTTATAAGACGTATCTTGAATACAGACCGAAAATTGCAGGAGAAAAAGCGCTTTTCCTGAGTCGAAAGCACGGCAGAATCTCAAACAGACGAGTTCAACAGATTATAGAAGAAAGACTCAAAATCTCAGGTCTTTCGGGAAAAGGTATTTCAGTTCATAAATTGAGACATACTGCGGCAACTCTTATGTATCAAAACGGCGTTGACGTTAGGGTTCTCAAGGACATTCTCGGTCACGAAAACCTCGGCACCACTCAGATTTACACTCACGTTTCAGATAATCAGATGAAAAATGCAATGGACAAGAATCCCCTTGCAAGCAAAAAGAAAAAATAAAAACGTAACCCGTGAAGCTTTCTTCACGGGTTATTTTAGATTATCGTTTTTTCGGATAGCTTATTTCGTCTCCCCAGGACAAAACCTCATCAAAAAAGCCGTCGATTTCAAGCAAGCCGTATCTCCACATAAACGCCCTGTCCTTTTCGGGCAATTCGGACAGCTCCATCCAAAGAACTTCTTTTATCGGCTGAGCGTCGGGCGGCTCCTCAGGGTCGAAGCCTGTAATAGCTTTCTGATTTTCGGGAACGCTGACTTCAAAAACGTGCTCGGTTCTTCCGCTGCTGTAAACCTCAGCAAGCTTTCTTATTATAGTTCCGTCCAATCCACATTCTTCCTTCAGCTCTCTTATTGCGGCTTGTTCGGGCGTTTCTCCCGCTTCAATTCCGCCTCCGGGAATTGAGAAAAAGTACCTTCCGCCGTAATAGAGCTTCTCCATAAGTATTTTTTTATTTCGGATTACAAAAACAACGCTTCTGTTTCTCATACAGTTTTACTCCTTTACAGGACGTCTTATAATCGAATTTTTCGGAAACTCTATTTTATAGGGAATTGTAAGCTTTTCGGTTGCGTGGTTTGCAATTTCGACAGCTTCTCCGCTGAGATTGAACATTTGCGTGGGCTTAAAGCTTACGGGCTGTGATTTTGGCGGCAATATCTCAAGCTCGTCATTAAGCGTGAAATAATTTCGCTGAGTGATATTGAGACTATTGTTTTCATAGCCGTCAACAACCCCCACAAAGTCGCATTGCCTTGTATAACCGCTGTCATTATAATATTGCTCGGCTGAGCCGTAGTAAAAACCTGTGCAGTATTGTCTGTGGCTGACCTTATAAACCTCGTCGAGCGCCCACTGAGGCAAAGGCTCGTTTTTGTTGAGAGCGTCGAATGCGGCTCTGTAAGCGTTTGTTACTGTTGCAACGTAATAAGCGGATTTAGCACGGCCCTCAATCTTGAAGCTCGTAACACCTGCGTCTTTGAGATCAGCAAGATGTTCAATCATACACATATCCTTAGCATTAAGAATATACGCTCCCCTGTCATCCTCTTCGATTTTGAAGTACTGCCCTTCCCTTTTCTCCTCCATCAGATAATAGTTCCAACGGCAAGGCTGAGAGCATTCGCCCCTGTTTGCGTCACGGCCTGTAAGATACATTGAAAGCAGACAGCGCCCCGAAAAAGATACGCACATTGCACCGTGAACAAAGGCTTCTATTTCCATATCGTCGGGGATTTTATCCCTTATTCGTTTTATTTCTTCGATTCCGACCTCTCTTGCAAGAACTATTCGCCTTGCGCCCATTTTATAAAGTTCATTTGCAGTAGCATAATTAACGATTCCAACCTGAGTAGACATATGAATCGGAAGATCAGGAGCGTATTGCTTTATAAGCGACATTACGCCAAGGTCACACACGATAGCCGCGTCAATTCCGCAACGGTAAGCTTCGGCTATAAACTCAGGGAATTGTTCTATTTCGCTGTTTGTAGGCAATGTGTTACAGGTCAGATAAACCTTTACACCGTTTTTGTGTGCAAAATCAACAGCGTTTTTGAGCGTTTCCAAGTCGAAATTTTTGGAAGCGACTCTCATTCCAAACATTTTTCCGCCGAGATATACAGCATCTGCGCCAAACCCCACGGCAGCTTCGAGACATTCGTAATCTCCTGCAGGAGAGAGTAATTCAAGCATAATTTTTCCTTTATTCTGTCTTTGTTATTCCCGCGATAATAAGATTCTGCTCGTGTTCTTCGACGGTTGTAGCGTAGAAGGTTTCAAGCGTTTCTTCGTTTGCACAGAAGAAATAGTAATTCGTTTCGGGCGCATTAAGCACAGCTTTAATTGCGTCCATACCGGGACTGCATATCGGTCCTGCGGGTATTCCCTTTGCAATATAAGTGTTATAATTATCAGCAAGAGATCTGTATGAGAGCTGTGTCTCTATATCCTTATAATACGGGCTTATTTCGTTTTCAACGTAAAATACCGTAACGTCCGATTCAAGACTCGGATATTCTTCGGGAGAATTGAGACGGTTTATAAATACAGAAGCAATCAGCTCCATATCTTCAACCGTTCCTGCTTCCTTCTGAATTATAGAAGCAAGGGTAATAACGTCATTAAGCGTAAATCCCTTTTCGTTCATGAGCTTATACATAGATTTAGAGATTTTTGTGCTGAAGTTCGAGTAGATTTTCTTCGCCGCTTCTTCAGCTTCTTTTGAAGTATCAATATCAGCCTTAGGGTCTTCAGCAAGCTCATTGCACACGTAAAATTCGTACGTATCGGGGAAAAGATAGCCTTCAAGCTGATAAAACTTGTCACGGCTATAATCAACGCGCTTCTCAAAGCTATATAAGTCCATTTTGTTGAGGTAAAACTGAGTAAAGTCATCAGCCTTGCAGACGTTATTTTCTTCAAGTAAAAGTCCGATTTCTCTTGCAGTCATACCTTCTATAATTCTCAGCTCAACCGTAACTATTTCGTCCTTTGACGCTTGAAGCGTAGCTACAATCTGACTATAAGACATAACGGACGAAAGCTCAAATTCTCCCGGAACGAAGTCATTTCCCAAATCCTTCATATCTACGTAGGTTTCAAAAAGCTTTGTCGAGGTGATTATTCCGTTATCGTATAGAATCTGAGAAACATCGGAAACGGTAGGATTTTCAGGAATTTCTACTACTGCCTCATATTGAGTCGTAGAAAGACCTGTATAATCAAGAAGCGAATCAAGTGCAAATATTCCAAGCTTGACAGAAACGAAGACGATAGCGGCAGTAAGGCCAAGAGAAAGAACGATCATAGTCGCTGTAATAATAGAACGCTTTGTTTTTTCTCTTCTGATTTCTGCCTTTGATCGCTTAGCCGTATTCTTACGAGGAGAGCCTTTAGGAGTCGGAGTCTTTTCAGCCTTTTCGACGGGCAAGGGCTTTTTATCCTTCTGAGCAATTTTAGGAAGCTCTTTACTAACGTCTCCTATGAGCCTTGTCGCACCTGTATCCTCAATCTCGTCATTATCCTTGAGCACAGGTGTATACGGTTTTTTCTTTTCGTTGAGGATTTCGTCAACGGCGTTATCTGTCTTTGCCTTCTGCTCGTCAGGCTTGCGTGGTTCAGACGGGCGGACGTCGCTTGTTTTTTTCACCTCGTCATAGCCAAAAAAGCTATTGAGAATTTCATCACGTTTTGCTTTCTGATCGGCTTTATTTTTTGACAGCATTTCCGAAAGACTGTCAAAATCACGCTCGTTATTGTCCATAAATCCTCCTAGTTTGCGATTGTGTAATCAGCATATTGACAGGAATGTCAAATTCGTCATAAATAAAATCAAAATTGCAAAAATCATAGCAAAGCCCTATCGAAAAGCACGGCGTCGCCCTAAAAAATCTGTCGTAAAAGCCTTTTCCATATCCTATTCTGTATCCGTCAGAGCTAATGGCGAGAGCAGGCGTGATACAAATTGCACCGTCAAAATCGGTAACCTCAGAGCAACCGTCTTTTGGCTCAAGAATATTTTTATAGCCCGATTCAAGGTCGAAAAACGAGGTTATTATCCTGAATACCATATCGTTTCCAACGCATTTAGGAACAGCGACTTCAATTCCCTTTTCAAAGCAATAGCTAAGAAATCTCCTTGTGTCAACCTCAATCTCGCTACTTACATAGCAAAGAACAAGCTTTGCGTTTTTGACCTTATCTTCTTGCACAAGTCTTTCGAAAATCTTTTCGTCAAGGAAGGCTTTTTCTGACGGCTTCAATGCTTTACGCTGTTTAATAAGCGAAGGTCTAAGTTCTTTTTTTAACTGCATTGGAGCGAAGGAACGAGTAAATCGACTCTTTCTTTTCCAAGGAGTCTCTGACAAAGGGCAAGACCAAACTCAAGCGACGCACCTGGTCCCTTTGCTGTGATAAAGTTACCGTCGATTTCTACGAGCTTTCCCGTATAATTTGCGCCAAAAAGCTGGGTGTCAAATCCGGGATAACAGGTTGCGTTTTTACCGTCAAGAAGATTCTTATGACCAAGAATCGAAGGTGCGGCACAAATTGCACCGATAGGCTTATTGTTTTCAACGCAGTAGTCGATTGCCTTTTGAACGTAAACGTTCTTTTCAAGATTAAGCGTTCCCAAAGAACCTCCGGGGAGAATTATCATCTCAAGAGTTTCATCAAGGACAATCTCAGGTGCAAGAATATCCACGCAGATATTTACCTGATGTGCGCTTGAAATAATCTGATCGCCAACTCCCACAAACTGAACGTCCTTTTCACAGCGTCTGAGCATATCAACAGGAACAATTGCTTCCATTTCCTCAAATCCGTTTGCTAAAAAACAATAAATCATAATACTGCCTCTCTAGATAAATTTTACTTGGTATTTTTTCTCCATAAAACAGGGCTTGTACGATTGCTTTGCCTTTCGGAGATTTTCTTCCCCAAGGTCTTCTTCCCTGTTTATAAACTCAAATTCCTTCACGATTTCGTTGGCGAACTTATAGTTGATCATTGCGTAAGTTCCGTCTATAAGCGTATTTGCCTTTTCTATATGTGTGTTGAAGGTGTTGCTGTTCAGCTTTTCGCCGATTGTGAACGCTTCAACCTGACCGTCAATTCTCAGGATTCCTCCCTTGAAATCAAGCTCAAAAAAATTATTCAGAGCCTTTTTCAAGGCGTCCTGCTCTTGCATTTTAGAAACGTCGTTTTCAACGTCGTTGTCTTTACACCAGCGCTCGTTCAATAAAAAGCACTCGTCGATATTTTTTTTTGTAATAGGCTCATATTCAAAATTCAGCTTTGAAAGCCTATTGAGGTAATTTCTCTTTGAGTGGTATTTTTTTCCCGAAAGCGTCGCCAGATCAAAGGCGCTGTAAATATAGTCAAAATAATCCTCATCCGCTGAAATCTCAAGCTCGTTTTCGTAAAGCTCGCTAAGCGTTTTAATTGCACAAGAGGGAACGGAGGAAAAATAAAGCTGCTCGCCCTGCCCTTTGCAATAATCCTTAAGAACGTCTATAACCTCAGTGAGATTGCCTCTTCCTGCAGGAAAGAAAAAAGCACCGCTGCTTTTTATAAGATAAAAATCCTTGTATCTTGCAATCTTATTGTCATAAGCGTCTTTCCAGATAAAATTGTTCCCAAAAGTATATTCACAGCCGATAAAATCCGAATAAGAAAGAAGCTCCCTCGCCCATTCCTTATCAGCAAGCGTTACGTCGCGAAATTCAAGCATTTAATATTCCTTCAATTTTTTCCCTGAGTATTTTATGTATTTCTTCAATGGATTTCAGCTCATCGTTATCTGAGCATTCAATAATAATCCATTTTTCTTTTTTTGCAACATAAAGCGCCGCTTCACGACACTTTTTCATAAACTCGATATCCGCCTCATGAATATCCTTTTTCTGCTCGTCTCCGTTATATCTCTTTGACAAAAGCTTTTGTGATATTTCAACAGGCATATCAAGAAAAATTGTCGCTGTTGGCTTTGGCAACGAAAATTTCTTATATTCAAGGTCAAAAAGCCATTCAAGATAGCCGTCCCATTCGTTTTTTTCAAGCTTTGTCATCTGATAGATTGCATTCGAGCTTACGTATCTTGCGGAAATTATGGGCTTATTTGCGTCAAAATCCGCCTGCCAATCCGTCTTGAAGCTTGTGTACCTGTCAACGGCGTAAAAACAGCTTGCAGAATAAGCGCTTATTGATTTATCAGACTCGTTATAGCTTCCCGAAAGGTAGTTCTTTATTATTTCACCGCTTGGCGTATTATAGTAAGGAAAGGTAATAAAACGACAACTGTCCAGCTCATTCTGCAACAGCTCAAACTGTGTTGTTTTTCCGACTCCGTCAAGTCCTTCAATTACAATAAGCATATACGCCAACCTCACTGCATTATTATATTTATTTTATCACAACATATACTGTTAGTCAAGTTTATTCATTTTTCTGTCAATGCAGATAACGATGTTGTACTTTTCGTCAATTTTTCTTATTTCTTCTGCAATTTCCGCCTTGATTTCCGCTTCTGTCAGCCTGAACTTAAACGGTAAAACAATATCAAAGATAAGATTTGACTGATGAACTCCGTTTGTTTTTCTGAAATCGTGCATTGTGATACTGCTGTCAATATTTCGAAGAATCTCCGTGAGCTTTTCCTTCAGCATATTGATTTCTTCATCGTCAGTTACAACAGGGTCCATATGAATTGTGGCGTGACAGTTGTATTTGCTTCTCAGATCGCTTTCAATAAGATCTATAAGCTCGTGAGCTTCGCTGAAATCCATATTGGCAGGAACCTCCACGTGAAGCGAAACCATATCTACTCCAACGCCATAATTGTGAATAATCATATCGTGAACGCCTATGATGTTTTCATAGCTGCAAACTGTGTCAGCAATTTCCTTTGTTTGCTCCTCGTCGGGCATCTGACCGATAAGCGGAGAAAGACTTTCCTTTGCGGTTTTTATACCTGTGTAAATAATGAAAAGAGCCACTGCAAGACCGATATAAGCGTCAATATTAACGCCTGTGAGCAGATAAACAACGATTCCGATTATTACCGCTGAGGTTGAGGCAACGTCTGAAAGGCTGTCCATAGCAGTTGCCTTCATTGAAACTGAGTTGATTTTTTTGCCTAACGAGGTGTTGAAATAGCAAAGCCAGAGCTTAAACAAAATCGAACAGCCAAGAATCACAACCGAAAGAATATTGGGGGTAATTGCTTCAGTAGAAAAAATCTTTTCAAACGAGCCTTTTCCAAGCTCAAAGCCCATAAGAATAATAATAAACGAGATAATAAGCCCTGCGATGTATTCTGCCCTTCCGTGACCGAAGGGGTGTTCGTCATCGGCAGGAGTTGATGAAATCTTGAATCCTATCATAGTCACTACCGACGAGCCTGCGTCTGAGAGGTTATTGATTGCGTCTGCAATTACTGAAATCGAGCCTGTTATGATACCTGCGAAGGTCTTTCCCGTAAAGAGAATTATGTTGATAATTATGCCGACAATGCTCGAAAAAAATCCATAGCTTTGTCTTACCTTCGGGTCGTTGGTGTTTTTATAATCTTTGATAAAATGCTTTGCAAGCCAGAATGCCATATTAGCTCCTTTCATCTTGACAAATAAATAAAAGTGTGATATATTTATAAAGTTGTGCGGGCGTGGTGGAATTGGCAGACACGTCAGATTTAGGTTCTGATGCAGTAATGTGTGCAGGTTCAAGTCCTGTCGCCCGTACCAAAACAAATCGTCGTGACCTCACTCTGAGGGCATGGCGATTTTTTTGCTGTACGGTTCAGGACTTGAAACTGCAGAGGTTAGGGGCGTTAGCCCCGTCAAGTCCTGTCGCCCGTACCAAAACAAATCGTCGTGACCTCACTCTGAGGGCATGGCGATTTTTATTATACGTTACTTTACCAAACAGGCTCTGAGGCGGGTAATTCTCCTCGCAACAGAGCCTGTTATCTATTCATCAAATCAGCAATCAGTCAGCCATAAGCTTAACCATAACCGCCTTTTGTGCGTGTAATCTGTTTTCTGCTTCGTCAAAGATTTCGTTTGCGTGTTCTTCGAATACCTTTGCGGTAATTTCTTCTTCTCTGTGAGCAGGCAGACAGTGCATAACCATAGCGTCGGGCTTTGCAACAGCCATAACCTCGTCGTTTATCTGATAGCCCTTGAACGCAAGCTTTCTCTTTTCAGCTTCGCCTTCCTGTCCCATTGAAGCCCATACGTCTGTGTAAAGAACGTCAGCATTCGCAGCAGCTTCGGTAGGAACTGTTGTCATTGTGAAGTTAGGATAAGCCTTTACAAATTCGAGAATCTCAGCGTCAGGCTGATAGTTTTCAGGACAAGCAATCGCAACGTCCATTCCAACCTTGAGCGCACCAACGATAAGGGAGTTCGCCATATTGTTACCGTCGCCGATATAGCAGAACTTAACGCCGCTGAATTTATTCTTATACTCTCTGATTGTCATAAGGTCAGCAAGAACCTGGCAAGGATGCGAGAAGTCGGTAAGACCGTTGATGACAGGAATTGAACCGTATTCGGCAAGATCCTCTACTTCCTTTTGTGCAAAAGTTCTGATCATGATACCATCAAGGTATCTTGAAAGAACTCTTGCCGTATCCTGAACAGGCTCGCCTCTGCCAATCTGAAGATCGCTTGCAGAAAGGAACAGCGGATTACCGCCAAGCTGATGCATACCTGTTTCAAACGAAACTCTTGTTCTTGTGGAAGCCTTCTGAAAAATCATACCAAGAGTCTTCCCTTTGAGATGCTCGTGGGGGATTCCGTGCTTTAGCTCGTATTTGAGCTGATCAGCGAGATTTAAGATTTCAATAATTTCCTCTGTGCTGAGGTCAAGAAGCTTTAATAAATGTTTCATCATATTTCCCTTTCTGTTATGCAAGTATTTGCTTGAGAATTTCCATTCCCTTATCAATTTCTTCGTAGGTTATCGTAAGCGGAGGAAGAAGTCTTAGCTTTGTTTTTGCAGTGAGCAACAGCACGCCCTTTTCTATTCCCGCTTTTACAACGTCAGCCGCTTTTTTTGTTTTGAGGGTAATGCCCATCATCAGTCCCAAGCCGTCAACCTTTTCAACTTCGGGAATCTGAGCAAGCTTTTCTCTTATATATTCGCTCTTTTTTGTTACCTCGTCAAGGAAGCCTTCCTTTTTAACAGCTGCAAGAACGGCTTTACCTCCTGCACAGGCAATAAGGTTACCTCCAAAGGTTGAGCCGTGAGTTCCGGGAGTGAACGTTTCGGCACACTTGTCACCCGAAAGGCAAACGCCCATCGGTATACCGCCCGCAATACCCTTTGCAAGAGTAACAATATCGGGATTAACGCCAAAATGCTCGCCTGCAAGGAATTTTCCTGTTCTTCCTACGCCTGTCTGAACCTCGTCGGCAATAGTAAGCACGTCTTTTTGAGCGCAAAGCTTAAATATTTCGTCCACAAATTCCTGCTTGAGAGGAAGCACACCGCCCTCGCCCTGAACAAACTCGAACATCACAGCGCAAACCGTATCGTCAAGCTTTTCGTGAAGGTCAGCGATATTATTTGCCTCAACGTATTTGAAGCCTTCAAGGAACGGGAAAAAATAATTGTGGAAAACGTCCTGGCCCGTTGCGGAAAGAGTTGCCATTGTTCTTCCGTGAAAGCTGTTCACAAGAGTAATGATGTTGTGTCTTCCCTCGCCGTACTTGTCAAAGCTGTATTTTCTTGCAAGCTTTATCGCACATTCATTGGCTTCAGCGCCGCTGTTGCCAAAGAAAACGTTTCTTTTTCCCGTAATTTTTGTAAGCTCCTGTGCAAACTCGCTCTGAGCCTTTGTGTAAAAGAGATTTGACGTGTGTTGAAGCGTTTTTACCTGCTTGCACACAGCTTCAGCCCATTCATCATTGCAATAGCCAAGGCTGTTAGTGCCGATACCGCTTCCGAAATCTATATACTGCTTGCCGTTTTCGTCAACGGCAGTCTGGTCTTTCCCGCTTTCAATAACAACGTCATATCTGCCGTAAGAGCCCATAATATGACTGTTGAATTGTTCTATTGAATTCATAACTACTCCTTTAGTTGATTATCATTGTTCCTGCACCCTCGTTAGTGAGAAGCTCGATTAAGATTGAATGAGGGATTCTTCCGTCAATTATGTTTGCCTTAGGAACGCCTCGTCGTACCGCCTCAACACAGCAGTCAATCTTAGGAATCATTCCTCCCGAAACAATTCCCTGTCGCTTGAGATAGGGAACTTCGCTTACGCCGATTGTACGGATAAGCGTGCTTTCGTCGTCCTTATTTTCAAGAAGACCTACAATATCCGTCATAAGAATGAGGTTTGACGCCTTCATTTCTGCCGCAATTCTTGCCGCCGCAGTATCAGCGTTGATATTATAAAGCTTTCCATCCTCACTGCTTGCAACGGTTGAAATAACAGGGATATAACCCTTATCAAGAGTATCAACGATTATCTGAGGGTTTATTTTTGTGATTTCGCCAACAAGTCCGAGATCCTCGCTCTGCTGTTTTGCTTCAATCATATGACCGTCAATTCCGCAAAGACCGATCGAGCGTCCCTTCTGACCGTGAATCAGCTCGACAAGGTCTTTGTTGACCTTACCGCAAAGAACCATCTGAACAATATCCATAGTTTCTTCGTCCGTATAACGAAGACCGTTTACAAACTTACTTTCCTTGTTTGTTTTCTTGAGCATTGCGTTAATTTCGGGACCGCCGCCATGCACAAGAACAATTCTCATTCCGATAAGCGACAAAAGAACAACGTCAGACATTACCGCCTGCTTGAGAGTTTCGTTTGTCATTGCGTTGCCGCCGTACTTTATTACGATTGTTTTGCCGTTATATTGCTGAATGTAAGGTAATGCGTCGCTTAAAATTCCGGCTCTGTCTAATGTTTTTGCCATTTCTTTTCTCCTGTCAGCTTCTGTATTCTGCGTTTATCTTCACGTATTCATAAGTAAGGTCGCAGCCCCACGCAATAGCGCAGCCTTCCTCGTTGTCTTCGCCCATATCAACGAAAATCTTGACCTCGTCTTCAAGCAAAATCTTGTGCGCTTCATCTTCTGAATAATCAACGCCGGCGCCTTTTACAAAGACGTCTATTAAGCCTGCACTGCTTGCCAGCTTAACGCTTATCTTTTCAACGTCAAACTCAGCGGGAGCGTAGCCGATTGCACAGAGGATTCTTCCCCAGTTTGCGTCCGCCGCAAAAATAGCCGCTTTAAGAAGAGAGCTTGAAACAACCGATTTTGCAACAATCTTTGCCGTTTGCTCGCTTGGAGCGTTATTGACAACACACTCAAGAAGCTTTGTTGCCCCCTCGCCGTCACGGGCGGTTTCTCTCGCAAGATTCACCATTACGTTATAAAGACCGTGTTCAAAAAGCTCGTAGTCGGCGTCTTCTTCTGTAATTTCCTTATTATTTGCATATCCGGACGACAAAATCGTAACCATATCGTTAGTCGAAGTATCACCGTCAACCGTCACCATATTGTAGGTCTGAGCATTTACGGTTCTGAGCGCCTTTTCGAGCATCTGAGTGCTTATCTTTGCGTCAGTTGTTATAAATGCAAGCATAGTCGCCATATTGGGATTTATCATACCGCTTCCCTTACTCATACCGCCGATATGAACAAGCGTTCCGTCGGTGAGCTTGAACTCAACGGCAAACTGCTTCTTTCTTGTATCAGTTGTCATAATTGCGGCACAAGCTTCATCATAGCCAAGCTCAGAGAGCGACTGAGAAAGAAGCGGAATATTTTTTTCAAAGGGTTCGATAGAAAGCTTCTGACCGATTACGCCCGTAGAAGCAACAATTACGTCATCAGCCGAAATGTTAAGCGCTTGTGCTGTAAGCTCGCACATTTTTTCAGCGATTTCGACGCCGTTTTCATTACAGGTATTTGCATTGCCCGAATTAACGATTACAGCCTGAGCTTTTCCGTCGGCGAGATGCTTTTTTGTAACTGTGATAGGCGCTCCCTTTACCTTATTTGTTGTATAAAGAGCCGCCGCATTGCACTTTTTGGGGCAATAAATCATACCGATGTCATTTTTCTGAGAATTTGCTTTTATATGACCGTTTACGCCTCCTGCAACAAAGCCCTCAGCCGCACAAACTCCCATTTCTATAAATTTATATTCTTCACCAATCTGTACCATATTTTCTCCTTAAAGCAAACCTGTTTTTTCGTCAATTCCCATCATAATGTTAAGGCACTGAACAGCCGCGCCGCTTGCGCCTTTTCCGAGATTGTCAAGACGAGAGCTGAGAAGGATCTGATCGTCGTTGCCACAAACGAAAAGCTCCATATAATTCTTACCCGAAAGAGTATTGGCAGGCATAAATCCGTTTTCAAGAACGCCCTCGCCCATATAATCCGCTACTCTGATGAAATCGGAGCCTGCATAATGCTCCTTGAGGATTTCACAAATATCCTGAGGAGTATATTTCTTGGGCAGTAAGCGTGTGAGAATCGGAACGTTCACAATCATACCGCTGAAGTAATCGCAGACGTAAGGATTAAACATAGGGTTATTGTCAAGTCCGCACACATAACGCATTTCGGGAAGATGCTTATGTGCCTGAGAAAGAGCGTAAAGACGAGGGCTTTCAAGCTGATAATCCCTGTTTTCGTCCTCGTATTGAGCAATCGCTTTCTTTCCTGCACCGCTGTATCCTGAAACTGCGTGCGAGGTTATAGGGTAATCAGAAGGGATTATGCCCTTTGAAACGAGAGGGTAAACAAGAGAAACAAAACCGCTTGCATAGCATCCCGGAACAGCAACTCTCTTTGAAGCTTCAATCTTTTTTTTGTGTTCAGAAGAAAGCTCAGGGAAACCGTACGCCCAGTCGGGATTCGTTCTGTGAGCAGTTGAAGCGTCAATTATTCTCACGTTTTCGTTTTCAACAAGGCTTACAGCTTCGATTGAAGCCGCGTCGGGAAGACAAAGAAAAGTAAAATCAGAAGCGTTTATGAACTTTCTTCTCTCGTCGTTGTCCTTGCGCTTTTCTTCAGATATTCTGAGAATTTCAATATCTTTTCTGTTTTCAAAGCGTTCAAGAATTTTAAGACCTGTTGTTCCTTCCTGACCGTCAATATAAATCTTTACCATAATTGCCTTCTCCTATCATTCCTGTGTATAAAACATGCTCATTCCTGCGCCTCTTTCATCATTTGGACGCCTTACAAAGCCGTTTTTTTCATAAAACGCTTCTTTGCCCTTTGCAGAAAGAAGAGAAACCATCGTCGTTTCTCCCTTTTCAATGTAGCCGTTTCTGACAAAATCCATAAGCTGTGAAATCATTTCTCTGCCAATTCCCTGTCGCTGAAAATCGGGGTGAACGATCACATCAACTATAAGCAGATGGTAACCGCCGTCACCAACAGCTCTTGTCATTGAAACCGTCTTACCGTCGCATTTTCCGACGGTAATAAAACGGGAGTTCGGAATACTGATATTAAACTGGCGTTCAGAAATTGTTCCCCAGCCAACCAGCGTTCTCAGCTCATTATATTCCTCGAAAGTAATTGTTTTATCGTAAGTTATCATAATTTATTCTTTACACTCTCAATCTGAAGCTTAACACTTTCAGGGGAAGGTCCGCCCTTTGACGAGCGCTGACCTACGCAGACCTCAAGGCTGATTGCTTCATATACGTCCTCGCCGAAAAGCTCGGTTTTTTCCCTGTAATCTTCAAGCGGAAGATGCTCAAGGTCCGTTCCCTTTTCAATGCAGAGCGCAACGAGGCTTCCTGTGATTTTATATGCGTCTCTGAAAGGCATCCCTTTTTTAACGAGATAGTCGGCGCAGTCGGGTGCATTTATGGAGCCTCAAGTCGGATCGTAGCCATGTCGTTCTGTGAGCCAAGGAG
>JAZNST010000050.1:0-24130 GCA_045591405.1 Ruminiclostridium sp. | reverse complement strand
AAAAGCCCGCCCCACAGGGTGAAACCCTGTGAGGTGGGCTTTTGAATTAAAAGTCTTTGAAGGGGAGTTTGAGGGGAAACTTTCTTCAGAAAGGTTCCCTTCAATAATTGCGCGTTTCTTAGGATCAGCTGTTACACTTATAGGTAAATCGGGTGAACAGGGCTTGGGTGTTTTTGGAATAGAGGGCTATCATATTACCTGTGAAGCAGCCGCCGACTTCGGTTGTGATATAGGCGGCTTCACCTGCGCCGATTGAGGCGAAGTCTTTTCCGTTTTCGCTCACGAAGAACTCGATCTGATTACTGTCTGCCTTTATTCTGAGCGTGATTTTTTCTGCGCTTAGGGAAAGCTCGTTTTCTTCTGCGACGAGCGAGCCTATCTGTCTTCTTAAAAGCACGCACTTTTTACCGCTTCTTTCTGTGACTGCCGCTTCGTAATGGTGACGGTTATTCATATAAAGCGAGATACCTGCTTCTTGGTCGGGAACGCTTGGGCTTACTGAAAGCTCCGTTTCACAGATAAAGCTTATATGCTCCTGTCGTCTGCAAAGGATAGCCTTTGGCTCGTCGTCTGACGTTCCGAAGCTGTTTCCGTTGAGAATAAGGCCGTTTTCCGAGGGGCAAACGAGGTTACCTTGAGGATTATAGATATAATTCCACGACGGATGAAGCTTATCTGAATTAAAGCTGTCGGAAAGGTCGCTTCCCGGCACGTAGCCGCTGACTTTTGTTTTTTCGCCCGCCGCTTTTTCAACCGTAACGCTTTCGAGGACGTGACCGTTACTGCCCATAAGAGGCCAGCCGTTTTCCCACACAACAGGAACAAGGCAGGTTTCTCGTCCGAGGCTATGGCGGAAGGGGTAAGAAATGGGTCTATTGGCAAGGCAGACAGCCCACCAGTTTCCGTTCTCGTCGTCAACCACGTCAGCGTGACCGACCGCCTTTATTGGAAGCGGCGTACAGCTATTAGTCAGAACGGGGTTAAACGGACATGGCTCATAGGGGCCGAAAACTGCCTTACTTCTGGCGATAGAAACTCTGTGGCAAAGCTCTGTTCCGCCCTCTGCAAGCATCAGATAATAATAACCGTTTATCTTATAAATATGAGGTCCTTCGGGGTTGTTTGCGCCTGTGCCGTTCCAAGGGTAAGCTATTTGTGAAACAAGCTTTCCTGTCTTTATATCTATTTGTGCAACGTAAACGCCGTTATCGCCCGTGCCGCTGTAATAAACCTTTTCGTCGTCGTCGAAGAAAAGCGACGGATCTATTCCTTGACATTCGGGGATTTTTATCGGGTCTGACCACTCTGCGTTTATATCGGTTGTGGTGAAAATCATATTTCCGCCGTTTCCGTCGTTAGTGACGTTTGTTACTATGCAGTAGAAAACGCCGTTATTGTAACGGATTGTCGGGGCGTAGATATTGAGGCAGTTAGGAGCGCCCTTTACAAGAGAGAGCTGGCTGTTTCTTGTTACAACGTGTCCTATCTGCTCCCAGCTTACGAGGTCCGTGCTGTGATATATGGGGATTGCGGGGAAATATTCAAAGCTGCTGTTTACAAGGTAAAAATCCTTTCCTACTCTGCAAACGCTTGGATCGGGACGAAATCCCGGAACGACTGGGTTATTATAAGTCATTTTTACTGCCGCCTTTCGCTTTTTTGTGATTTTATTATAGCAAATGCACAAAAATCGCTCCTTAAATTTGGCGACAACTTTAAGCACAATATTGCCAAAACGGAAAAAATGTGCTATAATGATTTGTAAGTAATAAGGTAAAATTGGAGAATGTGCTATGGAAATGAAGCTCAACTTCTTTACCGGAAGCGAAAATTTCCCCTTCGCCATTCATTACGGCCATCACGACGAAGACCTTGTTATGCACCATCACAGCGACTTTTCCGAGCTTACGATCGTTCTTGACGGAAAAGCGGAGCATTGTGTGAACGACGAGGTTTATACCATAACCAAGGGCGACATCTTCGTAATCGGAAAGGGTATTTATCACGGCTACAAAAACCCTGAGCATTTCAGGATATGTAACGTAATGTTCCGTCCCGAAGCCTTGCTTAACGAGGATTACGACGTTAAGAAATGCGCCGGGTACCACGCACTCTTCCTTGTCGAGCCTGCAATAAACGCTTCTCAGGGCTTCAAGGCAAGATTAAAGCTCAGAATTGACGATTTTTTACGGCTTGAAGAGCTTATCGCCGTTTCAATCGACGAGTTCAATAACGACAACCCCGGAAGAAATACTCTTCTTACGGCTTATTTTTTGCATATAGTCACCTTCCTGTCAAGGCTTTATACGGCTTCCGCGCGTCATCGTGAAATCGATAACATCGCTAACGCCGCCGCCTTTATGGAATCAAACTATATGAACGATATTTCTATTTCGAGCCTTCTTGACGTTTCACACTATTCTCAGCGCCATTTTATAAGGCTTTTTTCCGAGATTTATAATACGACGCCTCAGAAATATCTCCTCGGAATAAGAATAAACCAAGCGTGCAGGCTCCTGAGAGAAACAAGGCTTCCCGTTACTGATATTTCGTGTCAATGCGGCTTTAACGACCCGAATTATTTCAGCCGTGCGTTCAAAAAGGCGACAGGTCGCTCTCCGCTGAGCTTCAGAGCCACCTCACGAAGCGGAATGTGACGAAATAATGCTGTTTTTTGGCATATAATTAAAGGTACGGTCTGTGAGCCTGTGATAAAATAATTATAATAGCTGTTAATTTTTGCAAGGACGTGTGCGTTCTGCATTTATTAAATATACATAACAAAAAGGAGAATGAGAAAGATGTTGAAGAAAATTCTTTCTGCTGTTCTTGCTCTGACAATGATTCTGAGCTTGACTGCCTGTGGCGAAAGCTCTTCTGAGCCAAGCGGTCCTGCTACTCAGCAGACAGAGGACAGCGACAAGGTGCTTGACACCGAACCCGACTATGAAAACATGGCGGACATTGGCGAGGTTGACTCGAAAAACGAAGAAGGCGCAGGCCCTCTTTATGAAGCAGGTAAAACAGCTGGAACAGTAAATGCGCTTTGCTACTACGATATTGCAGCGCAGGAGTACGAGCTTGCAGAGCTTTTTGCTACTCGTTTTGGCGGTATTCTTGAAACAGAAATAACCGCAAGCGGCTCCGCTTACTTTGAAAAGATGGGTACGCTGATTGCTTCGGGCGACTCTCCCGACCTCGTTCGCTACGACTGGATGGCTTATCCTTGCGGCGTTTCCAAGAACCAGTACACAGCTCTTGACCAGTGGCTTGATATTGAATCTCCTATCTGGAGCGATATCAGAGGAACAATCGACTCCTTCGCTTACGCAGGAGATCACTACTACTTCCCCTCCGGCGTAATGAGCAACTTTGCTATCCACTACAACAAGGTTGTAGTTGACGAAGCAGGTCTTCCCGATCCTCTTGAGCTTTACCTCGACGGAAACTGGAACTGGGATACGTTTGAAGACCTCTGTAAGAAGTGGGTTGACCTTGACGAAAACCACATCGGCTTCACAGGCGGCTCCTGGTCTGCTATGATGTTCGTCAACTCAACAGGTACAAAGGTTATTGATATGACAGGTACTGAAATTGTCAACAACCTCAGAAACGAGAACGTTCAGAGAACAATGGACTGGCTCGCAGATATGAAGAAGAACGGCCTTATCGGCGACGGTTACGTTCATCCGGGCGAAGCCTTCATCGACGGAAACCTCCTCTTCCTTGGTATGGGACTTGTATGGGGACACGAGGCTTCTCAGGAACAGCTCTTCAAGAGTGGCATTGAAAACGAAATGATTATTCTCCCTATGCCTAAGGACCCCAACTCTGATAAGTATTACGTAGCAGCAGACACCTTCGGCTATATGGTACCCGCAGGCGCAAAGAACATTCAGGGCGCAGTTTCCTGGATCCTCGCAAGCCGTATCTATGAAACAGACGAAGAGGTTATTGCCGCAGAACGCAGCAAGTACATCAGCAAGGATCCTATCTTCTATCCCAGATGCCCAGGCTGCAAGTTCAACTTCGTTGATAACGGCGTTGACGATTTGACAGTATGCCCTGAATGTAATGAAGCAAGAAAAGAAAAGTTCAAGCCTTATTACAGCGAGCTTCAGTATCAGATTATCGACGACATCACAAAGAACCCCGATAAGTTCACACCTGTTTACGATAACTCTCTTGGCTTTGACGACGACTTCTCCAAGCTCTTCATCGAGTCTGAGGATTCCCTTTACGACGGTCCTCTCTACTATGCAACAAAGTCCTTCACTCAGTTGCGTGACGCAAGCTACGATACAGTAGAGTCTTACCTTGAGCCTTACCGTACTGCTCTTGCAGAATCTCTTGCTGAAAACAACTAATAAAGCAATAACGCCGCTGATAATCAGCGGCGTTTCCTTTTGCCCTAAAACGCAAAAAATCCGTGAGCTTCAGTTAAGAAGTCACGGATTTTTCGTTATCAACCCATTGCCTCGCTATAAAGACTCTCATAATATGCTTCAAGGTCATAGCTTTCCTTGAAATATTCAAGCGTATAGTTATCGTCAAGGCTTTCCTCCCAGCAAGCCTCAACGCCCTCCATACAATCAAAGGCTTCTCTTATGCAAGCGCACAGATACGCCGACTTGAGTCTGAGGTTCACGCTGTCGAAATAATCGGGAAGCGGCGTTTTCTCTGAGAAGAAGATATATTCAAAAATTCTCGCCATATCTTCTCTTGGATAAGAAGTAGCGTATCCGTCAACGAAATACACGCTGTCAAGAGGAGCGTCCACTGCGTCATAATATGTGCCTGTGTACTCCGTCACGTCGTAGCCCGTTGTGTTTCCGTCCTCGTCGGTGTAAGTGCCAACGTAAGTGAAATCGGGAGGATTGAGCATATTCCAGCGCTCAAACGTCTCAAGGTCCTTGCCCTTTGAATATTCAAGCATATATACTGCGTCTTCAATGCAGTGCATAAGCTCGTGTGCAATAGTCGAATCTATATCGGTTTGGGTAATATCAACTACTATGATATGATTCGTTCCGCTTTCAAGATAAGTAAACGCCGCCGCGTCAGAAATCGACTCGCTGTAAGTCTCATCGGGGATAATATCTCCCGTGAGGTAAATACTCAGCGTCGCTTCTTCTCCGTACGCCGACATCATTTCATCAATAAATCCTTCGGGAAGCTCAGCGTATACGCTTTCGATTTCTCTGAGAGCGTTTATGATATTATGTGAGCCCTTTTCGTCTCTTACGGCATAGCCTCCGAAATATCTTACGGCGTCCTCTCCCGTATAAATTTCAATTCCATAGCTTTTTTCGATTTCTTCTTCAAGCTCCTCCGCCTGAGCTATGCCTTCGTCGCCGATAAGCGCCGTAAGCTCGCCTTGCGTCTGCTGAGCCTTCGGCTCCCACACGAAAACGCCCGAACGCTCGTCTACTGTCCCTGCGACGACAACGTAATCCCCGACCTCCGAGATATAATAAAAATAGCAGTCAGACTGTGCGTCAGAGATAAGCTCGCCCTCTAATTCGCCCGTTTGAAGCGAATAGCGCCTCATCGTCTGAATATATTCGGCGGTCGTAACGAAATAGATATAGTCATTACTGTCAGCACAGCTTATTGCGCTGAAATTATCGGGGTAGCCAAAGCTCTTTACTATGCTTGGGTGCTCGTTGCTGTATATTTTCACCTCAAAATCGCTGTCGTTTACTCCTACGACTCTGTTTCCGATTACGTAAGAAGAATATACCTGACAATCGGGATTGATTCGTGTTTTTTCGCCGCTTTGTGTGTTCCAAAGATAAAGACGTTCGATTCTCTCGTTATATTCCGTGACAACAAGCGTTCGGTCTTCCCACAGCCCCGAAACGCTTCCAAGATAAAAGCCTTCGTCGGGCTTATAGGTTTTTTCGTCAATCAGAAGCTTCCCCGACTCGTCAACCTCAACTAAGCTTATCTTGTTGTCAATTCCTCTTACCGCCGCCTTGTCCTCGCTTATATAGACGATGGCGTTTACCGTCTCGTCGTTCGTCGGGAATGCCCTCTCGTCAGTTTTTTCAAGCTTATCGTTATAAACCGTAAGCGTTCCGTCGTTAGCTCTCATTACGGCGATATGTCCGCTGATTGTTGCAATAGTTGCATAGCCGCTTTCATCGACGAGAAGTTGGTTTTTTTCTCCTGTCATAAGGTCAAAGACAGTAACGAAGGCTGAGCCTGAAATATCGTATTGCGCCTGAGAGTGTAAAACCACGAACCTGTTTGAATCAAGCGAAAGAATATTTTCTATGTAATCTTCCGTAATATCAAGGTAATAATACTGCTCGCCTACCCTTGTCCCAAACTCGGACAGGTTAATCTTATTCTCCGGCTGTGCTTGGGTGTTCTCTGTCGCCCCTGCGGTTTTATCCGTCTGAGCCGTTGTCGTCTCTGTGGCAAGAGCATTATCCGTTGCCCCACAGCCCGAAAGAATCATAGCCGATAAAAACGCCGCTATCGCTATTTTTATACCTAGCCTTTTCATTTCTCTCTCCTTTTGCGACAACAACGCCTTGCCGCCGCTTAAAAATTTCCAAAGATAATTATATCATATTATTACTTATAAATCAACCCGAAATATAATGTCGCCTGCTCCGCCCATTCACAGCGTCGCTTTTCTCAACCTCCAACCGTCATAATCTGTGCTTGACAAACTGTTATAAAATAGAGTATTATATCTATATAGAATATAAAAGGAGGAGGAGAAGCCTTGCTCGATTTTACTTATATTTACATAATGACAGCAGTAGCGCTTCTTCTATTGCTGACTATCGTCAACCGTTCAAGCTATTTTGAAGGGCGAAAGATAAGATATTACAGGCTTGCGATTTTAGCTGATATTGCGATACTTCTTGGCTATGTGGGGCGAGATTTGTCCGAGCGGCTTTCTGAGCTTGTGCTTGCACATATATCTAATACAATAATTTATGCGTGTGCGCCAATGTCGATGTACTTTTTGCTTCTGGCTTCGACAAAAGAACCAAACAAGCTCACAGGTCTTTGTAAAAGCCTTGAGGTATTAAGCTTGGTTATTGCTATCTCGTCTCCGTTTACGGGGCTGTTCTATACTGTTTCCCCCGAAGTAATATATTCAAGAGGCCCGTTATATATCTATAACGAAGCTCTCGGAATCCTCTTTACTGTCGTTTGGGCAATCAGCTCCTTTAAGGAATTCAGTTACGTTGAGCGAATTGAAAAGTTTCACCTGTCTGCGCTGTTTGCACTCCAGGTTGCCGCAATCGTAATTCAGGGACTTTTCTCGTCGTATAAGATTATCTACATCTTCGGCGCATTCTCGATAATGATTTACTACGCCTTTGTTATTGAGGTTTACGGAAAATACGATAAGCTAACGGGCGCAAGAAACAGCCTTTATTACCACTCGATGATAAAAAAGAATAACTTCCCGTCAAAATATACTGTCATAATGGCTGACGCAAACGGACTCAAGAGAATAAACGACACCTTCGGTCACGCCGCAGGCGACGAGCTTATTTGTGCCGCAGCCTGGGCGTTATCTACCGCTGTCGGAAAAAGCGGCTCGGTTTACAGAATCGGCGGCGATGAATTTATAGCGGTTCTCAATACCGACGATCAGGAAGCTGCAGAGAAAATAGAAAAAGGAATCCACGATGCTCTTTCGCGCCGTTCAAGCACCATTTCGGGCATAACCGTTTCAACGGGTATGGCTGTCCATAACCCCAGAGAGTCCTTCAGCAGTACCGTCAAGCGTGCCGATAAGCTCATGTACGAGCATAAAAACGAATTCTACGCCGCATCAGGCATAGACAGACGAAGACACTGATAAAAAACCGACGCTACGTTTGGCGTCGGTTTATTTTTTTGAAGCGTCACAGACTCTGAGAGTAATCCCCCCCTCACCTTTAATAAACGAAAACGCCCTTGCTAAGGCGAGCCGCCTTTGGCAGTTCCCGCCTTTTATAAGAAACAGTTAACCCCGCAGTTGCAAAACGGCGGGGTTAAAAGCTTCTATATAACGGACACGCTAAGGCGAGCCGCCTTGGGCAGTTCCGCCGCACAATAAACAAATGCCATTTAACACTTTGTCTGTGCGGCGGTTTCAAAACTGCTTTATGACACCCTTGCTTAAACGCAAGGGCGATATTTTTTTCAGAAGTTTCCTTGCTCGTGGAAAAGAATTTCTGAAATAAGCTCGATATTTTCTATTTCGGCAATAATAGAATCACTTCTCCTATATTTTATGTCGGAAAGAGTGAGGCGAACGAGCGCCATATCTCCTTGCTCAAGTCCCGCCGAGCTACACTCAAGCTCTTGAATAAATCCGCATTCAAGCTCCTGCAAATCGCTGTAAACAGAATATTCCTTTCCAACATAATTTGTATGTTCGTAGAATTCGGGGTTGTTTCCTAAAATCGGCAACTTACTTTCGGTTGGAGTGAAATGTAATAAGCCGCCTTCTGGTTGGTAACAGCCAGGAACATCCACTCCCAAAAAGCCGACGATTTCGATTTCCCCCTCAAATTCTGCTATATATCTTTCGCTGTCAGTGCCGAACAAATAGCCGTCGTAGTAGCACGGGCCGGGGGTGTCCTCATAGTTTTCGATTTTGAATACCGAAGCTGCACTCACAAGCTTTAAGCCGCAAAGCTCCTCGCCTACGTACAGGCGCTGACAATTATTTTTATTTTCCTCCGCCTGTGAGCAATAAACGATTCCGTCAAACATTTCGGGGTTGTGGTAGTTGTTGTAGGCTACGCCCGAAGGGAGCGTAAAGTATTGAAAGCCCTCGCATAAAACCGACGTCCAGTAGTCCGTTTCAGTAAGCTCAGCCGCTTTTTTATCCGAGCCGTAGATTGCAGTAACCTCAGAGGAATAGATTATTTCTCCGTCAGGGCCGACAAAAACCGTAGGCTCGCCCTTTGATATGGGCTGAGACTCCGTTGTGTCGGGCATCGGCGACGTAGAAGTGATTGGCGTGGCTTCGGTTTTAGGGGCAGTCGTTGTCAAGACCTCTGCTGAGGTTGGTTCGTCAGACGGCTTCTCGCTCTGAGCGCCACAGCCCGAATTTACCACAACACAAGCCGCAAAAACCGTCGCAACAGCCGCACGGAATCCATTTATTTTCATAGCTATAAGTCCTTTCTGCGATTTACGTCATAATTTCTCTTTGCCAAACTGATTATATCACGAATTTATAGGATATGCAAGGGGGAGGAAGAAAACTCAGAAAAGCATTGAAACATCAAGCTTTTTGATGCAAAAAAGACCTTGCATCTAAACCGTAACGGTTCGGATTACAAGGTCTTTTCAGATGGCTATGTTGAGCGAAAAAGATTTTTTATTGTATTATTTCAGGATTATGATACATATTAGCTAACTTTGAATAAATATCGTAGAATTCCTCATTACCATCAGCAGGCAAAAAATCAATAAGTCTAGTTAGAATCGAGTATGCCTCCGAAAAACAGTATGGACATATATCTCTATGAACATAATTGTTAAAAAAGCTGTTGGTTTGCTCATCTAAAGTATCCATATTATTAACAATTATACCCAACTTATAGTATGCTTTTGCAACAAATTTCTTTTTTGGGTTTGTAGTAGGAATAAATTCCCCGAGTTTAATACACTTGATATAATAGTGGCAAGCTTTGATGATTTCGTTATTATAGCCCTCATCTTGTGGTGAAAGTTTCTCTAAAACCTCGCCAACATTCACGCAACCTTCTGGACAATTAAATTCAGCAGACTTCATATAGCAATTAAGAGCATCAATATAGTTTTTCCTTTGATTTTTATAGTAATGACCACAATTTAGCAAAGCATAATTATCCTCAAGTTGAGCTGCAGCTTGATATAATGAAATGGCTTCAATCTCATTTCCTGTATCATATCCAGCGCGTCTATTAATCATTAGATTTGCCAAACTATTAAGTGCCTTAGGATAACCCTTTTTTTGAGAACTCTCATAATATTTGCGTGCAATAATTAAGTTATTTTCTTCAGTGTTATTTTTTGCTTCTTCAATCATTTTTAATTGATATAACCATCCTAGCATCCAATCACTTACACCATATTCATCATATGGATTTATAGTTTTATAAACCTTCGCTGCCATATTGTAGTCACATTTTATCATCTCCTTGCCGTTATGTTCCAGTCCAGAGTAATAAATATTACCTAGTAAATAACCTGCAAATACATTATGTTCTTCAAACACAGCTTTTTGTAAAATACCGGTATACAAAGGATTACACAAGTCTTGGCTAATAGCCATTAAAAAAAACCTATTTCCTCGAGTTGACTCGACAGGAAGATTTTGAAGAATCTTGTTTTCGTTCTCAACTTTTTTTAGGTCGTTTTTTAATTTAAGTAGTTCCTCATTCATTTTCTTCTTTTCTTCTCTATATATTTCTAATATAAAAAGTATGATAAGAACAAGAAGTATTATAATTCCAACAAAGATAGAAAGATTTAATGGAAGGTGACAATAAGATATAATTACAGACAGAATAACTGAAAGAATCATCCACATTATTTCAATCAAACGCTTCATTATCATTTTCTTACTCCTCTTCTTGATATCTAATAAAATAGCAAACTGACATATTGATGCCCAAACACAAACGAATAATATGATGTTATCCACAGTCGATACTGTATAAAGTAATTATACACCAACATTCACCAAATTTCAACGCCATAAATTAAAAAATATCAACATCCACAAAAAACCCTCCTACATAATATACAAATAGACATAATCTGTGCTTCAATATATAATTAAATCACAACACTTGAAGCAAAGGAGTATACAATCATGGACTTACAAAATCACATCTGCACATATAAACACAAGCTTACAATGCCGTATGTAATTGCACTGACAGCGGTAGCCTTGACCAGCTTTTCAGCTTCTCTTCTTGTTCCTTTTTCCATTCTGCAAACACTTTCTTGCCCTCTTCGCTTTGGAAGAACGCGATAATGTCGGGCAAAATCATTTCGGCAATTGCTTCGACTTTATCTTTGGGAATTCCAAGCTCGCCGCGCTTGTCCGTAAGAACTTCTATAGCTCTGCGGCGCAATTCTTCCCAATCTATTTGTGGCAAGGTAAAATACACACGCGCATAAGTTTTGTCCGTCAGTATTTGAATTGCTCGTTCTTTTATTTCTTTAAGCGTCAACTTTCTTTCGCGCCTCCTTTGCTTCCACATCATATTTTCTCAAAAGTTCGGTTAAAAACGGACTCGGTTGAAGTAGCTCATCATTGATTTTTGCACCGCATCGAAGCAATATACTTGACATCTCCGCGCACATACGAAACATCAAATCCGCTTGTTCTTCATATTCCTTTGTATCAATAAATCCGTCGCCATTGGCAATACGCGCGATCTGATTTATGTTAATACCGATCTTTACAAACTCACTGCTTAAACGCATATATTCATCCGGTGGGAATGCCACAAGATGAGCTCCTGCCAAAAGTTGACGAACAAAATTACTGTTGGTACATTTACAAGCCTTCGCAAACGGCTGAAACTTTTCGTATTCTTCATCATCGAGATATGCTTTTATTAGATGACGTTTTTGTTCTTCGGGCTTGACTTTCTGTTCAAATTGCTTCTCCATTTTTAACCTCCTTTGCTCTAAAAATCTATGGGGGTATTAGGGGAGCATCCCCTAAAAATAGGCATTTGGTACCAAGTGCCAGTGCTTGTTGCGACTGAAAGACAAAGCAAGGACGGCTCAAATGGTACCAAGAGGCGATGCTTGCTAAGACTGACAGACAGCGTTATACCCTCAAAGCTTCTTGATGACCTGCGTAGCAACTCCTTGAATCTGCACGTTGCGTTCTATACGATCGTCATAATCGGGATTCTCTGCGTGAAGCAAATATGCTTTCTTGTCGGGAATGTAGGTGATGGTTTTGAGCAGCGTTTCATTCCCGTTCACAAGGACAACTGCATAATCCCCATCCCTGCAAGTGTTCTGTTCTCGCACGATAACGAGATCACCATCGTCAACTCCGATGCCTATCATTGAGTCGCCTTTGGCGGTCAGAATGAAAAACTTTCCCTCCCCCACAAGAGCTGTCGGAAGTGGAATGATCTCCGCTTCTTCTACGTTTGGCTCACTCGGCAACCCGCAGGACACGGTAGAATCGTATCGAATCGCGGGAGTGGTTTCAAACATATTACGCGAAGGATTCGTGCCGATACTGCGGCGATCGTTGTATTCAATCTCGCCGTGTTCTTTCATATCAGTGAGGTATCTCTGCACCGAAGTTTTGGAAATACCCGTGCCCGCCGCAATGTCACGCACCGTCGGTGACTTGCGGTTCTCCATAAAATATTCGTCTATAAACTGGCGGATCGCCTCCGCCCTCTCGGGACTCCACTTATTCATAAATGCCTCCGTTTTATTCAAGGTACATTTGTACCATGTAGTAATTATAGCGTATAAAAAAGTTTGTCAATAGGTTTCGAGAAAAATGCACACGACAAAACGAGGTCGCACTTTCGTGCGGCCTCGTCGTTGGTGATTATTAAATTTACCCGATAAATTTCCAGTCACAACCCTTGCACAACCTCATTATCAAGCTGTTTTTTTCTCTCTTTCCAATCTGGCATATGGATAGTGAGAAAATCATAAAACTCTTTACTATGATTCGGATATATCAAGTGTGCAAGTTCGTGAAGAATAACATATTGAATGCAACGAATATCCGCTTTAAGGAGATATTCATTCAAAGTGATTTTGTCTTTCTTTGGCGTACAACTTCCCCAAAGAGTTTTCATTTTTCTTACCAAAACACGGGGTTGGTTCAAGCCATATTTTTTGAAAATCTTTTGGTATAACTTCTCAGTTTCGGCTTGGAAAATTTCACTTGCGGTATTTCTCCACCACTCATCAAATAACCTTTGCGCCAGTTCTTCGTCTGATGTATCTTTTAGAAAGATACAAACCTTTTTCTCATCCAACTCTACTCGATTGGATAACGATGCTTCTTTATAAATGCGAACATCTTTGCCTAAAAGTTGAGTAGAAGAACCGCTTCTGATATTTGATAGATTGTTGTAACCACTTGCCCTTTTATATTTGGTTATTTGACTGTCAATCCATTCGATGTGATCGTTGAGAAAAGAATCAATCCAATCATTTGGAACCGTCGACGGTACAGACAAAACAACTTCTAAAGATCTGAACACTTTCAAATGTACATTCTTTATCTTTTTACGGTTTATCTGTACCGATACCTGTCCGTTGATTGCTCCTAAATCTAATATTTTTGTTTCCATTAGTATCTCGTTATTGCAACCTTCATTATTTCGTCAATCATTAAGTCAATCACATCAACATTGGTTTTGTCAATAACAAATCCGATTTGATCGCACATATCAAAGAGGCAATCATCCAAAGCTCTGTGGATTTGCTTGTGAACAACTTCGTTATGTTTCCAGTCTCGTTTGGCATTTTCGGAGACTGCTTGTTTTATGATTCGTGCATTTTCAGCAATAGTTTCCTCAAGCTCCGGAGTGATTTCAATCTTTGTATTAGAACGAAGAATCGTAACAATAGAACCATAAAACGCCTTTGTGTCACCATCGTTAGCAATAGACACAGGATAATCACGCTTCATTCTTCCGTGCCTGAAGTCATCCGCCATTGCTTCCATCGTTGCCAAATATTTGTCTGCATCTCGGCTTTGATCATACTCAGCAAGCGTCTTCTTAATCTTAGACGAAAACTCTTCAAACTTCAACGGATCATCATATCGAATCTGTTTCAACTCCGATTCAATTCTTGTTTTTATTTTATCTGCCTTGACATTGTCGGGATCGTTGCCGTCTAAAAGTTTTGCCATCGCATCCTCGTCTCCGAGATAAACAGGCTCAACTACAATTTTCACCTCGGTAGCATTAACAAATGTATCAAGAAGATTTTTGATACCCGCTTCGTACTTAGAAAGATCAATTTCATTATCATATCTTTCCACAACTGCGTATCTTAGCTTGTTGAAGAAAAGATAATCGACACGATATTTTTCAATCGCATCAAGACCAACCTCAACAAATACACTTCGGTTTGTAAGAGCACTGTTCAAAAGGTTTGCAAAAGTCTTGAGCCTATCATAGAACTCATTTCTTGTAATTTCATCTTCAAGCTTGCTCTGCCAAACCTCGGATGGAGCATTCTTATCAATGCCTGCAAACATGTCCCAAAGATGTTGATGCGCTGCTTCGAACTTGTTCTTTTCATCTATAGGACCGAGAATAGCATCTTGAATATCATTGGGATCAAACTTGTTCATCTCAGATTCGGCATCGTCATACATATCGATTGCAGATTTGAGCTTGCCAAAAATACCCCAATAGTCAACGATAAGTCCAAAATCCTTACCCTTGTATACGCGGTTTACACGTGCGATTGCCTGAAGCAAGCTATGCTCACGCAATGATTTATCTACGTAAAGAACACCTGCAACAGGAGCATCAAATCCCGTCAAGAGCTTATCCTTGACGATGAGCATATTGATGTCACCTTCGGGATTCTTGAAGTCACTACATACAGCATCATCATATTTTTCATCGTTATCACCGAACAGTGGCTTAACTCTCTTTTCACGATATTCTTTGATCTTCTTGATAGCTGCAGGTGTGCTATCATCGTCGTCTCCCTCTCGCTTGTCACCAAAAGTGATTACAACACGGGGATTTACTTTACTTCCGGGAAGGTTGACCAAAACGTTATACATATCAACCGCTGTTGCTCTCGATGAACATACAACCATTGCTTTTAATCCCTTTGGCAAACAATAGTTGACAAAATGATCGTAAATATCAAATGCAATCAAATTGATTCGGCTGCTTGCTTCTGCAAGTTTAGAGAAACGGCTATATCTTTCTTTCAGTTCTTTCTTGAGATCTTCATCAAGATTTGCAGTCAAGCTTTCAAAATATGCGTTAATCGTATCTGAAGGATCATTTTGCTTTACTTTGCGGCCTTCGTAAACCAGAGGCACGGTGATTTTGTCTTCGATAGCTCGTTTCATCGTATAACTATGGATAGGTGCACCGAACTTTGCATAGGTATTTTTCTTTTTAGAAGCAATTAAAGGCGTTCCAGTAAAGGCAATTAACGTTGCATTCGGAAGAACCTCTCTCATATAGTTGTACATTGCGCTATATTGAGAACGATGCGCCTCATCAATGAGAACGTAGAATTTATCACTATCGGGTTCAAGGTAGCGATTTCTGCATACTGTTTCAAATTTGTTGATAAGAGTAGTGATAACCAAATTACCCTTGTCTTTGAGAACAGCTTTCAAGCCTTTGCCTGTTGCAGCTCTGACAGGAGCCATCTGCGAATTGGCAAAGTTATCTCTAATCTGTTTGTCAAGATTGATACGGTCTGTAACGATTACAAATCGAGGGTTCTCCTTAGCCTTCTCAAATTGGATTTTGCGAACAAGCATAACCATCGTTAAGCTCTTCCCGCTACCCTGAGTATGCCAAATAACGCCACCAGTCGAATCACTGTTGTCGATACCGTTAATACGGTTCATTGCATTTTGAACAGCGAAGAACTGCTGATGACGGGCTATCTTCTTAATATTGCTATCATAAAGAATGAAATCACGCATCAACGTCAAAAGGCGTGTATGGTCAAGCATAGAAGCACATATACGATCTTGCTCGGTGATATGTCCATCGGGTGAGCATCTATCGCATATCTCTTTTTGCCAATCAATCTCATCCTCACGCCATTCGACGAAATAATCTGCGGTCGTGCCGCAAGTACCATAAACCACCTTGTTCGGATTCATAGCCATAACAAGCTGGGTATATTTGAAAAGATGAGGGATATAATCCGGTCCCATGTTGCGCACGTTCTGCAATACGCCCTCTTTTACATCAACACTTGATTTCTTGCATTCTATTACAACAATCGGAATGCCATTTACCATCAGCACGACGTCGGGACGTGCATACTGACCATTGGGGCGTTCTACGCTGAATTCCTCGGTCACCTGCCAAATGTTGTTTGCGGGATGCTCAAAGTCGATATAGGAGAGGTCAAAGGATTGACGAACGGGAACATCCTTATCGAGAACAACGTTTTCCTCAAGGCTGATGCCAAGTGTTAAAAGGTTATAGATTTCCTTGCTTGCCATAGAAAGACCTTGAAGCAAAGAAGCGTCCAGAGTGTTAACGGCACGCTGAACAGAGTCCCCGGAGAACAGAAACTCATAACCCTTATATTTGTACGTTTGCTTGCTCAAAAAGCGGATCAATTCATCGGTAAAAATAACCTTTGAAAGGCTTCCGCGTTTTTGCTCGGCTTCACTCCTTGAAACGTATGTATATCCCATCTTCTGCAAGAAGGATATCAATCGATCTTGGCATTCAGGACGCTCATTAAATATTTTATGGCTTGGCATCTTGTTTTCTCCTTGTTTCCCACTCATCATAAGATATGTATTCGTGCTTTGTTTGAATCACATTTTTGGTTCTAACTGTGACATTCCAACCTCTTTGCTCACACAATTCTAATAATTTCTTTCCGTTGTCTGTTCCAATTATTCTATCATCAATTATGATACCGCTCACAAGATCGGCATATAGTTTATTTTCAATGTTGTAAAGAAGAATACGCCATTCCTTTTCATAACTCCAAAATGACTTTTTCGTTATCAATTTTTGCATCATATCGTAAGAGATGCTCTTGTGCTCTTCTTGATCTGTTTGCCCTTTCATAATGTAATCAAGAATGCGCATGAATGAGAATTCTTCTTGCTCTTCCTTATAAATCACTTTATAGATACTTATGAGCTTGCGCCAAATCTCCTTACTCAGCTGCGACGCTTTGTTAAAATCGTATTCGATACAAAATCCTTTATTGCTATTGGCATAATGCGCCCACATCAATTCGTTGTCATAGACTTCAGACATTGAAAACACAAAACACTTTTTGCGGTTAGTTTCATTAAAATGCAAATAGGCATCTACAATGTTTATAACGGCACTTTCATTTTCCTTAAGAAATTTTTCAGTAAATTCCTTTAATTCATTAACGAATTTGGCACATGCAGGAACACTATACCCGTGGCGAGATAACACCTTGACAGCCTTGCTTTCAATCAGCTCACCCGTGTTTCTATCATAGCATTCAAGAACTTGGCTATATGCAAAATCAGATACCGCGTCACTGCCGAAATCATAAGAGGGATCTTTTGTTTTATACGCCATTCGCAAAAGCAAATAAAGATGTGAAAACAGGTATTCTTTGAGTTGTTCGAACTCTACCTCGGGATTATAATAAAGCACTGTATCTTCGTCATCATTCAGCTCGCTTGCTGCTGACAACCAAATGTATCCCTCTTTCAGAGAATTATACGTATTGGTAAACGAAGGATCGTCTATGGAGCGATACTTATAAAGCTTTCCGTCATTCGGCAGAAAGAAAAGAACACGCTGAAGCATAGACATCATTTTTTCGTTATCAAATTCATCAATCTTGTTTTCAAACATCTCGTGGAGATGTTCTTCATATTGTGTATTCACTGCATAGACTCCTTTCTTTTAGACTCTTACAATACCGTTGAGTAGGTATTGTTGTAATGCTTTGCGTTGTTTTTTCAATTGTTCGAGTTTTATATTGTGCTGTTCTATTTCGTTATCGACAGTCGATAAAATTGTAACAGTTTTTTCTACCATGGAAGGATCATAATAGATTTTGGCGTTTTTTAACAAATCCAATTTGATATAAGGCATAGAACTTTTTTGCATACCTTTCATAACATCTCTATCAAAATTCAACAACAAATATTGCATCACATATTTGATATTAAAGGAGAAGTTGGATAATACATATGTTCTTTGATATGCGTCAAATTTTCCATTATAATACTTTACATCACCGATATCACCATTTCCTGCCATCAGTAATGCTTCACAATCAAATGAATATTGATTTATTCTATACACTTCTTTTGAGCAAGTGAAGAAAGGATATATACCATCTTCCTCCATTGCATTTGCATCTAATCGTCCGGTTTTAATATCACAAATGTTGCCTAACAAAACATATTTCCAATTATCTTTTGGAGTAAGTAGCTTTTTCATCAAATATCTCTTGCGTATTTCGAGAATATCAATGTAATGTTCTTGCAATTCAATCGCCTCATCCCATTTCATGAGGATTTCGGCAATTTTGGATTGTTCTTCTGTGGACTTCGGGTAAGCGACATTAAGCTTCTCAAGATTTTCGCGTTGTATATGAACCACCGAATGACCTTGACCAAAACTTGCTTTCTTACGAAGTGAAAAGTCTTGATATTGCTGATAGGCTAAGAACAACGGATTGACTTTATCAGCCACGAAAGTGATGATATCTCCGCCTGCATAAATGGTTTCATCACCGTTATAGCAAACGCATTTTCCAATTTCGTCTGCCGTTTCACCTGTTCCTGTAAATAACAATGTTCCCTTGTGTATGGGTTGGCTTTCAGACGCCGTTTCTTCATCAACAAAGGTCTGGGCTTCCTCAAAGTGAAAGTGGTTATATTTCATATAAATATCGCCATATCCGACGCAAGGAACACCTTCGGTTATCATTTTATCACCTGGAAGTCCTTTTCCTTTACCAAATGAGCCCAAATCTTTGAGCTTTTTATCAGTATCCCAATCGCACGGGAAGATGCCGAAATCGGTCTTTTCATAACCGTTAGGCACTTCGCCGTTATTCAGTTGGGCTATTCGTTGTTTTATTTGTTCGTTCATGCTTATTACCTTTTAAACGTATAATTTTACTATTTGTATAAGTCGATTTTATCGATTCCATACCATGTAAATCAATATCCTTTACGATAAAATAAACAGTTGTATTTTTCGAACCGACATTACATTCGCATTTATATATTTCATATCCCCAAAGCGTTATTATAGGATTAAGGTAAAACATATCGCAGCGAATAAATATTATTGCAATTGCTACAAAAAACAACAAGTAAAGCGACAAGCCCCACCAAAGTGGAACTGAGCCAATCGTTAATCCAGTCATCACAAGCAAAGAGAATTTTCCCAGAAACTCCGTTGAAGTTATATTTTGCTTGTTTAAAAACTTGTATTCCTTGCCATTTTCAAAAGATTTTGGGTTGTAATTATTCGCTAATATTATCACCGTATAAATGATTCCCCACACCAAAAACAAAGACGATGCACCAATGCATATAAAGAGAAAAATTTCTTTAATGCCGTAGTTACACACTGATTGACTGAAATCGAGTAAACTGAAGTTCTTTATTATGTAAAAGACATTAAACAAAATCATAGAACTCATGTAATAAGAAATTTTTCCCATATATCAATCCTCAACTGAGTCCGTTGCAATATTATACTTCATCTTTTTTGCAAGAAGATCCAAGAACAACGCTCTGTTGCTTCGAGTAATAACGAGCTTGTCCCCCTTGAAATCTTTGTCTGAAATCTTTCCTTTGGAAACCCTAATAATTCTCGACTTGAAATCCGATGATGTCATAGCTTTCAGTTCTGCAGTGTATTGTTGATCCCTAAACACTTTGAACAAAGGCTCATATACATTTTGCTGTTCCATACAGCCCTTGATTACATCTACATTATCAATAAAAGTCCAATCATCAAGAATTGCTTCAGATGATTTTACTTCGTTCTTTATTGCTTCGCGCAATTTAAAGCGATTTATTATACGCGTATTCTTCAAAGAATAAAAGCAACTCTGCTCCTCATCGATAATACAATCAAAATCGCCGCACATTGTAAAGAACTCGTTCGGTTTCAGCGAAACTAATGTATCTCCTACGGAATAAACTTTCTTCTTTTTATACAGCTTTTCTGATGGCTCTTGCGTCGCGACAAAGTAATATTCTTTTTTTGAACTTAATACAACTTTGGTAATGGTTAGTTCTATCTTGTCTGTTATGCTCTTTTCTCCGCTTCCTTTGATTGACTGAGCACCATCTATAAGATTTTTGTATCCATCCCAAACGGCTTTTACCAGTGAAATATCACCGACTCCATATTCTTTGCTCTGATAGCCAGATAAAGAAAACTCTTTGGCATTGAATGCTTTGAACATGGACATTTTTTGTGTATATGCTTCTGCAGTTTCTTGATTTATGCTACCTTGCATACAAATCGCTTTGCTGTTTTCTGGATTTGAATCAATATGCAATGCATAGACATCAGTTTTTATATCCGTTGCAACGCTCCATGTGTCAAAAATTACGTCTAATCCATTGTATGGCATGTCAGATTCCTCCGATGTTAGTTGAGTCCAAGTTCTTCAAGATATTTTGCCATCTGTTTCTCAACTTCGGCAATTCTTGTTTTCAAGTCAGCAATCTCTGCGTTCACTTCGTCGATATTGATGATTTCTTCTTCCTCAAAGGTATCAACGTAACGAGGGATATTCAGGTTATATTCGTTCTCGACGATTTCATCAAGCGTTGCCACGTGGCTGTACTTTTCAACCTCAGCATTACCTCCATTGCGGAAAGCCTGATAAGTTTCAACAATCTTGGTGATATTTGCAGGCTCAAGAACATTCTTTGCCTTATCCTTCTTGAATTCCTTGGATGCATCTACAAAGAGAACGTCGGTGGTAGTTCTTCCTTTGCGGAACACGATGATGCAAGCAGGGATCGAAGTGCCATAGAAAAGATTTTCGGGAAGTCCGATAACCGCATCAATCAGATTCTTTTCTACAATGGTCTGACGGATACGACCTTCGCTTGCACCACGGAAGAGTACACCGTGAGGAGCAACTGCTGCGATGCGTCCATTGCCACTCATACTGCCGATCATGTGAAGAAGGAAAGCCCAGTCGCCCTTACTTGCCGGAGGCACACCCATATCAAAACGATGCCAACGATCAAGATTGGCTTCCATCTTGAACTCTTTCTTCTTTGCTTTCTTCTTGCCGTTATCAGCTTCGTCATCGTCAACCGAAACCTCACCGCCGGGGTTAAAGCCTTCTGCCCACTTATCTTTGCTGAAAGGCATATTGGCGACGATACAGTCAAATTTCATCAAATTACCGTCGCTGTCAAGGTGCTGAGGATTTGCAAGTGTATCACCCCATTTGATATTTGCATCCTTAACGCCATGAATAAACATATTCATACGCGCCATCGAGATTGCAGAACTGTTTACTTCCTGTCCATACATCTGCACTTTATCAAAGCCACCCTTGCGAGCTGCTCGAATCAAGAGCGAACCGGATCCACACGTGGGGTCGTATACACGGTCATTTTCCTTGGGAGCAACGATCTGCGCCATAATTTCGGATACCTGCTGAGGAGTAAAGAAGCTTCCTGCCTTTTTACCCGCCATCGTAGCAAATTCGCCGATCATGTACTCATATGCATCGCCGATAACGTCAGCAGGAATCTGTCCTTCCTCGGTCTCGATGTTGCGAGGTCTAAGGTTGAGATTTGCAAAGTCATTAAGCAAGTTGCGAAGAATAGGATTCTTCTGCTCCTTCTTGCCGAGATTGCTCTCGCTGTTAAAGTCGATACCTCTGAATATGCCATTCAAAATTGCATTTGCACTTTCAATGCCTGTTAGAGCTTCGCTGATTTTGTTTCCAAGATCAGTAGCAAACTGATTTTCAATAAGGTAATCGAAAGTGTATTCATATTTAAGTGTAAAAGGAAGGTTTTCAATCTGTCTTTCAAGACGAATGCCTTCATATCTTTCCTTAAGGTCGTCAACGTTCTCAGCATAGGTATCACTGAGATATTTTACAAAGAACATCGAAAGAACATAATCCTTATAATTGGCGGCATCGATGTTGTCTCTAAATGTATTTGCTCCCGCCCAAAGAGCTTTTTTAATATCTTCAAATGTGGTCTTAGCCATTTTTTCTTCCTCCAAAGGTTTCTACGTATTTCTTAATTTGATAGTTTCGTTTGATGCTTTCAAGTTCTGCCAGTCGAGTTCTCATCTTTTCAAGTTCAATTCCGTCATACCAAAGGTCACCGACAAGAATCTGCTTCTCGTAAGGGAGCAACGGAATGATAACATCCTCGAGATGCTGTCGACTCACCGATTTCATTACAGCACCTACTGAGCTGGACTCAGATAAGGTTTCAATTTTCTCGTTAAGAACCATAGCAAGATACTTAGAATATACTTCTTGCTTAGGAGTTATAACAATCAAATTGTTTCCGGCGTATATCGCATTCGGCATATAATCAACATAATTAACAAACGTTGGGGTAATTCGTTTAACAACTATGTCATTCTTTTGAACCAAAAGTTCCTTATCCGGAGCATAGTACGTTTCCGTCGTATCGTATACAATCGTGTTATTCCTCAAGAAGTTTGCACATGCCAACCATTGTGTTGGCGTTTCTTGTAATTTTGTTCGTCCTGGAGAGACAACACAGAACTTGATCTCTGCTAAATCTGCTAATCTTGTGTATTTCATTTTATCCTCTTTATAAAATAAGACGCGGTAAGATAGAATCCCGCGTCTCCTTGATTTAATATCTGGGAAGATTTTCGAGATTGTCTGCCTTGATATTGTTGTCCGTTCTCAGATATCGGTTATCGATAACGTGAATTTCTTCACCGTCGCACCATCTACCGCCTCGAGCATACTTTGTACGAGCATGACCCGGATTTGCATTTATAAAGCGAATCATATCTGCTTTGCTACAGCGGTTCCAAGCATTTTCGTACAATGAGTCTGTCCACATAACCTCAGAAATGTACAGTTCGTTACCGTACGAATCCTTGGTGTAGTGAACCTTATCAACATACACCACCTTTTGCTTTCTCCTTTCTTTTTTACTCGCAAATAAGATGGCCTTTGACAAATCTCAAAAAATGTGCTATACTTAATCTACCACAACTAAGTATGGCAAAAGCCATCAAGCGTGCTGATTTCTATCAAATCGGCACGCTTTTTCTTTGCTGTAATTATTATACTGCAAAAAATATCATTTGTCAATAGGCTTTTGGAAATTTGCTTCACTAATTTTGTTGTAAGTTGATTACTGCACATTTTTTGTGCAACCAATGCAATAAATAGCGGAGAGGATAATCCTCGCCGCCGTGCGTTATTCGGTTAATGTTTCAATTGCAATCTGCATCCCAAGCTTGAAAGCATACTCAAAGATGGCTGCTTCACCGAGGCTCATATACTCGCTCCAACAATCGTGAAACTTTTCGAAGATTTCCTTCTGATCTTCGGATAAGCTTTTCTCCAAGTCCTCGTGATGTCGTGACATATAACCAAGGAGTTCTTTCATTTCCTTGGTGTTGCTTCTGCTATCTTCTTGCGGAATTATATTTCCATGCCAAAGTTCATTGATGATCGATCTCATTGATAAACCACCTCCCGCAAGACGATCTCCTCGGCACTTGCCTTGATATTGTTCATCTCGGCAGTCCATAGAAGCGCATTGTGAGCCTTCAGAACTTCGTCTATGCCGCGTTCTTGGGCAAGGCGAGGAATTATGTTGTCAAGCAATTCGTGAGCTTGGATATCAATGGCGTGTAAGTGTTCGTTTAATCGTCCTTCGGTGAGCAGGGTGGTGTAAGTGCCACGACGATGCTTTTTCATAACTTCAAGTCGCAGATTGGCATACTTGCCGAGTTGGTAGTTGGTCTGTTCGGGAAGCTCAAGATTGGGATAAAAGATTCAGTTACGTTCTGTATAAGTAATGTTTTTCATAATAAATATCCTTTCGTTTTAAGTTTTGGCATCACGGTTACAAAAAGGATATTTGGCGGTGATCTCACACGATGCCACAAGTAGCGGCGCGTCATGACAAATCACCGAAAAACAAAAGAAATCCGAAACCATCGCCGATTGGCAATAATTTCGGATTTCTCTCTTTTGGCTCCCCCTGCTGGGCTCGAACCAGCGACATCATGATTAACAAAGTCGGAGGCCAAGCGGTCTTAGGAAGACAATTGATAGATTCAACTCCTTGGCTCACAGAACGACATGGCTACGATCCGACTTAAAAACAAAAGAAATCCGAAACCATCGCCGATTGGCAATAATTTCGGATTTCTCTCTTTTGGCTCCCCCTGCTGGGCTCGAACCAGCGACATCATGATTAACA
>JAZNST010000049.1:0-4167 GCA_045591405.1 Ruminiclostridium sp. | reverse complement strand
CCTGAGCTTTGCCCAAGGCAAAGCTCAGGGGGCTGCGCCCCACCCCTGCTTTCCAAGGCTCCCGTTTCTCTGTGTGTATTATACCGCTTTTGTGTTGATTTTTTGTATATATTTTTCATTGCTTTTTATTTATTTATGTGTTATAATTTTTATTGTATAAGGCAACACCTTGTCAATAATCTGACGGAGAACTAAATCTTTATGAAAAAGCTTTATAAATTGATATTCTCTGCGCTTGCAATTCTTATTGCCGCTGGTTTTATCGGGCTTGAGATTTATGTAATAGACAGAAATTCTACATACTATTCCGTTGAGCAGGATTATTCAAGACCTTTCCCTTATAGCTGCGAATTTTATCTTAACTTTGAGGTTTCAAAATCGTGGCTGGAGGGCGACGGAATAATCGGCGGTCAGTACGATATAAGCTTTATAAACGATTCCTCTCAAAAGCTTAAAGACTGGAAGCTCGTTTTCGACGTGCCTGAGGGAACAAAAATAGATAGCTCGTGGAACGGCGTCTTTGCTCTTGACGAAGAAGCAAACACCGTAACGGTAACTCCTCTTGATTATAACCTTGAGGTAAAGCCCGATTCGACTGAAACCCTTGGGTGTGTAATGTATACTCCTTCACGCTTTGAGGTTGTCCATTCAAAGCTTTACGTGCATAAGGAGTTTTCAAGATCAGATTTTGCTCTGTTCAAGCTTCTTATCGTTTTTGCGGGGATTTACCTTGTGTGTCTGCTTATAAATATCTGTGTGAGCATAAGCGCCGCCAGCTACCGAAGAAAGCAGGAGCACGACAGGAAAATTATCGTTCAGTCGCTTAAAACCTTTGCAAACTTTATAGACGTAAAGGACCGCTACACCAACGGCCACTCGCTGAGGGTTGCCGCTTATGCGGGGGAAATTGCAAGACGAATGAAAAATAAGGACGTCGATCCTGATAATATTTACTATATGGCTTTGCTTCACGACGTGGGAAAGATTGCAATATCAGACGATATTCTGAATAAGCCCGGTGCGCTTTCGCCTGAAGAACGAAAGATAATCGAAACCCATACCGTAAAGGGCGGTCAGATACTAAAGGACTTTACGGCTCTTCCCGAAATCTGCGACGGGGCAATGTATCACCACGAGCGCTTTGACGGTTCGGGCTATCCTACGGGGCTTGCGGGGGCGGATATTCCGCTTTGCGCGAGAATAATCTGCGTTGCGGACTCTTATGATGCAATGGCGAGCGACCGTTGTTACAGAAAACGCTTGCCCAAGGACGTGATTGTATCTGAGTTCAAGCGCTGTGGAGGAACTCAGTTTGACCCTGAGCTTATACCCTTCATTCTTGATATGATTGAAGACGGAACAGCTGAACGGATTGAAGCTGAAAATAATAACTGAAAAGAAGAAAAGAGCAGATAGCTGATTGCTTTCTGCTCTTTTTGTGCGTGAAAAAGCCCGTCGCTTATTGCGTCGGGCTTTTGTTATTCTTTTTTCTCTGTTCGGGCAGAAGACTTACTTGTTTTCTTCGTCCTTGTTTTCCTCTTTTTTATCAGCAGGCTTATTCTGAGCGTTCTTTTTCTTTTTAACAGAAGAAAGAATTGCAAGAACTACGCATATTGCAACCAGCACACCTGCAACTATAACGCCCGTAACGGCGAGGTCAACGCCTGTTGCTACGTTATCTCCGACTAAAAGTGTCTCTTCCAAAATCTCAACTCCTTCAGCTTTTTCTATTTACAGTATATACAAATCAGGCGGATAAGTCAAGAGTATATTTATACTTGATTTTTTTGCGGGATTTGTTATAATATAATAGGTAGATTATCGGACTAAATGAAAGAGAACGGACAACAGATGAATTTTGTAGTAACAACAGCTCAAATGAAAGCGGCGGAAGAAAAGTCCAACCAGCTTGGCGTAAGCCTCCGTCAGCTTATGGAAAACGCCGGTAGAGCGTGCTTTAACGCCATAAACGAATTTATGGGCGGCGTTGAGGGAAAAACCTTCGTCATACTCTGCGGTAGAGGGAATAACGGCGGCGACGGTCTTGAAATAACCTCCTTGCTTAACGAAAACGGCGCGGACGCTGTTGCAATCTACGTCGATGACCTCCCCAAAAGCGAGCTTGCAAGAGTTTGCTATTCAAAATACGAAGCTAGCGTTCCCATTGCAATGTATACTCATAACGAAAACTCCGCCAAGAGCGCTCTTGCCAATTCCGACGTAATAGTTGACTGTATTTTCGGGACAGGCTTTAACGGAACGATTGAAGAAAAAATCGCCGACCTTCTCAGATTTGTCAACAGCGAATGTAAAGCGCTCAAAATCTCCGTTGATATTCCAAGCGGCATTAATGCCGACACGGGAATTATTGCTCAGGACTCTTTCGTTCCCCACGTAACGTATATTCTCGGTGCAATCAAACAGGGTATGCTTTCTCACCCTTGCTTTGAAGCGTGCGGAAATATTGTCCTTCTCGATATAGGAATAAATGACGAGTGCTATGAAGACTTTTCTGCAGTAGTAACAGACGACAATATTCGCGCATTTCTCCCCGAACGCCCCAAAAACAGTAACAAAGGAACCTTCGGAACACTCCTCAATATTGCGGGAAGCGGTTGCTACCCCGGAGCCGCACTTCTCTCAAGCAGGGCGGCGGCAAGAACGGGCGCGGGGCTTGTTGCTCTTGCTACGCCAAAGCGAGTGGTCAATGCAATCGCCTCGGCAGTCCCTGAGGTTACCTTTGCTCCTCTGAATCAAGACGAAAACGCTTTTATTTCCCGAACCTGCTGTGAGCAGCTCATAAAGCCGATTATGGAGGCTTCTGCAATAGCTGTTGGCTGTGGACTCGGAAACAGCGAAACGACGAGGGCTGTCGTAAAAACAGTTCTCGACACAGGCGTTGCCCCCGTAATTATTGACGCAGATGGTATAAATTCAATCTGCAATAATATAAATGTTATCAAGGACAACATCCATCCCCTCGTGCTCACCCCTCACCCCAAGGAATTTTCCAGAATGACTAACCTCACTGTCGATGAGGTTCAAGCGGACAGGGTTGCCCTTGCGAAATCCTTTGCCAAGGAAATGAGCGTTGTTCTTGTGCTCAAGGGCGTAAACACGATAATAGCGGCGCCCGACGGAAGAACGTATATTAACCCCACAGGGAATTCTGCTCTTGCCGCCGCAGGAACAGGCGACGTTCTCACGGGAATGATAGGAAGCTTTATGGCACAGGGCGTTGAGCCGTTTTATGCGGCGGCGCTTGCGGCTTATCTTCACGGAAAATGTGCTGACGAGCTTATTAAAAACGCTTCTCCTGCCGGAATTATCGCAACGGACATCGTTGAAAATCTCCCGTTTATCCTCAAATAAAAAGAAAAGGCTGTTGAAAAAATCGACAGCCTTATTTTTTTGCTCTTAAACAGAAAGGCAGAGACGAAGCTTCGCTTGCGGTTTTCTGTGATTCGGTCGAGCCGATAAAAGCACGGGGAGGGCGCAGCACGAAGCCGAGCGAAGCGAGGCGAGAGAGGGCGGGGCGCAGACGAACGGAGTGAGGCGGAGCCGCCGCCCGTCTGCGATTTCGCCGCAGGCGAAGTCGCAGGGCTGCGCCCTGTGCCTGTGCGGAAAGGGCGGCTGTGGGAGAGGCGAGCACGCAAAGCCTCAGCGTACCCCGAAGCCGAAGGCGAGGCGGCAAACCGGAGCTTTGGGGGCGAGCGTGAGGCTGAGTGGGTGCCACGAGGGTTTGCGCTTGTGTTCGCCAACGGAAAAGCGGAACTGATGTAGTTAAAGGCGGCTTCGGAGGGGGTGCGTGGGAGGAGGGTTTCTCCTTGAAGTAAGGCGAGAAGCGAAGCCGAGCAACAAAAGTAGTTCTCCCTTTTTATATCCGTTCCGAAATTAAGTCGCCTCGCTCTTGGCACCCACTCGGCTCCGCTTCGCTCCGCCTTCGGGGTACGCCGAGCTCGGCGAGGGCTTGGGCGCCTCCCCCCAAAAACCACCCAAAAACCTATCCGCCCCCTGTGAAAGCCTCGCTCTCCCCCGTTCGCTTCGCCGCCCCGTCCCCACAGGCACCCCAAAACTCAGCGCTCAGGGGGAGGCTCGTTTTCACGCAGGCTCCGCTCACCCCTCGTCTGCGCCTCTCGCTCCACTGTGTTCCGCTTCGGCTCAGCC
>JAZNST010000048.1:0-22766 GCA_045591405.1 Ruminiclostridium sp. | reverse complement strand
GTTCAACAAAAGAGCGTTTATCGTTCTGACAAACGAGCTTCTCGATAACAAAAAGAAGTTTTACATCGTAACGCTACTCGCTCCGGGACTTACAACAATCAAGACAAGCTTCGGACAAAACCGCTATAATAGCTTCCTTGCTTCATTAAGCACATATATCTCAAAATGCTACGACAACAAGAGGACAACCCCTGTTTATCACCTTGAAAATAATGCGCTGACTCTGATTCTCAACGAAGAATCCTCACAAAAGGTAGAAGAGCTTTGTAAAGCCCTTGAAACCTATTTCTCAACAAGCTGGGTTGTTGACGGAATCGAATGTATGCTTTCGCCTCAGGTGTTTGCTATTGAGTGTCCTGCGTACGCAGAAAACTCGGACGAAATTTCAAATGCTATCTCGTTCTTTGCGGCAAATCCGGGTTATCACGATAAATTCCTTGTTGACGAGGAATTTACACAAAAGCGTACACGATACGTAAAGATTCAGGCGCTGCTCAAGAATGCTATCAATAATAACGGCTTTGACGTATTCTATCAGCCTATTTATTCAACAAAAACCAACACCTTTACCTCCGCCGAAGCGCTTGTACGACTCAGCGACACCGGAGATTTAGGCTTCGTTTCGCCTGAGGAATTTATACCCATTGCCGAACAGGACGACTCGATAATGAGCCTTGGAAGAATTGTCTTTGAAAAGGTGTGTGACCTTGCGGCAAAAAAAGACCTCAAAAAGCTTGGCGTTGAATATCTTGAAGTAAACCTTTCGGGCGTTCAGTGTATGAGCCCTGACCTTTATTCGCTCCTCAAAGACATTATGAGCGAGAGAAATATTCCGCCTCAGTTCATAAATCTTGAAATCACTGAGTCAACGGCAATCACAACCACTAAAGCTCTCGAACAGAATATGCAGAAGCTTTGCTCAATCGGCTGTACCTTCTCGCTCGACGACTTTGGAACGGGATTTTCAAACCTCACTCAGATAATCCGTTATCCGTTCAAGATTATAAAGCTTGACAAAAGCCTTATTTGGGGATATTTCGACGAAAATAAGCCTCAGATTAAGATTCTTACCTCGCATATCATCAATATGATAAACGAGCTTGGTCTTGAAATCGTTGCCGAGGGCGTTGAAACCAAGGAAATGGTCGATATGCTCACTGAGAATAAGGTTGAGCATCTTCAGGGCTATTATTTCTCAAAGCCCGTACCGGAATCCGCTTACTGCGAATTCCTTGAAAAACAGGATTATAACAACTGATTATGAAAGAAAAACTTATTTTCTGGTTGGTCACTGTGCTGATTTTAATTACGTCACCGCTGTTTTTCGTTTTCGACTCTTCTTCAAACGCATTGCCCGAAATCTCGTGCAGTACGAAAGCGTCAATTATTCCACCGGAGCACGCCGCTGTTCAAAAGATAAATATAAACACAGCGTCCCTCGACGAGCTTGTGCTTCTTGACGGAATCGGGCCTGTTATTGCTCAGAGGATTATTGATTACAGAAACGAAAACGGCGGCTTTGACAGCACCGACGAGCTTAACGAAGTAAGTGGCATCGGCGATAAAACGCTTGAAGCGTTGTTGCCTTATATATGTATATAGAAAAGGAGAAAAGAAATGGCGAAAAAAGAAAAGAAAAAGAAAAAGAAGCTTGGGATTATCGGCGAATTCAAGGCATTTATATCAAGAGGCAACGTTCTTGATATGGCTGTGGGTTTGATTATAGGCTCCGCTTTTACGGCAATCGTAAATTCCCTTGTGTCTGATATTCTTATGCCCCTTCTCGGTATGGTTACGGGAAAAATCGACTTTACCGAGTTCAAAATCATCCTTCAGGAAGCTGTCCTTGACGGAGAAACAGTTGTAACTCCCGAAGTTGCAGTTAAGTACGGCTCGTTTATCCAGTTCATAATCAACTTCGTCCTCATTGCCTTCTCTGTTTTCATCATTGTAAAAATTATCAACGTAATGAGAGCCAAGGCAGAATCCATCAAGAAAAAGGAAGAGGAAGAAAAGAAGGCTGCAGAGCCTCCTAAGCCCGATCCTCAGATTGAGCTTCTTACTGAAATCAGAGACCTTCTCAAAAACGAACAGAAGGTGTAAATACAAAAAAGAAAGCCTTGAGAAATCAGGGCTTTTATACTTACTTCGTCAAAAGCCGCTTACCGTACAATCGTACGTTGACAGCGGCTTTTTTCTCGTCCGAGTGGATTTATCGAAGCCAATATTTATTCTCCGTTCCAAATCGGATACTTGTTCTTGTCCTCGTCCGTGATTTCACGAAGAACCCGACAAGGCGTTCCTACCGCAATCACGTTCGACGGAATATTTTTCGTAACAACGCTTCCTGCGCCGATTACGGTGTTATCGCCGATCTCGACTCCGCCAAGGACAATCACCCCCGCACCGATCCAGACGTTATTTCCGATCTTTATCGGTAAAGCGACCTCAAGCCCCTCGTTTCTTTGCTCAGCGTCAATAGCGTGCTCGGCGGTTGTGAAAACACAGTTCGGGGCAATAAAAACGTGGTCTCCGAAGGTTACCTTTCCTCCGTCGAGAATCTGGCAGTTGTGGTTCGCAAAAAAGTAGTCGCCCACAGTCGTATTCGTCCCGTAGTCGCACCAAAAAGGCGTGTTCACACAGACGTTCTCGCCCATTGAACCGAAGATTTTTTAAGAAGCTCGGTTTGAGTCTTTCGGTCAGACGGCTTGATCTGATTGAATTCGTGGCAAAGGTCGTTTGTTCTTCCAAGGTGAGCGATGATTTCCTCGTCATAATTCGCATTATAAAGGTATCCTGCCGCCGCTTTTTCCCTTTCTGTCATAAAGTCCTCCTTTTGCCGCTTCGTAAGCGTCATACGTTCTTTAGCGGCTATTCGAAAGCCCCCTTCACGCTCGCACGCTTGGGGGGCTTTTTTTATACTGCCTGAGAATTATAGAGCTTGAAGTAATCTCCGCCCTTTGCGAGAAGCTCCTCGTGAGTTCCCGACTCGGTAATTCCCTTATTTGAGATATACATTATCCTGTCACAGTTTCTGATTGTAGAAAGTCTGTGTGCAATTATGAAGCTTGTTCTTCCCTGGAGAAGATGGTTAAGTCCACGCTGAAGATAGCGCTCGGTTTTAGCGTCGATAGACGACGTCGCCTCATCAAGAACGAGAATCTTCGGGTCAGCGAGAATCGTTCTTGCAAAAGCAATAAGCTGCTTCTGACCTTGAGAAAGACCTGCGCCGCGCTCGTTTACGGTTGTTTTGTAGCCGTTTTCAAGCTGACTTATAAACTCGTCTATGCCAACGATTCTGCAAGCCTCTCTTACCTCCTCGTCAGTAGCGTCAAAGCGTCCGTAGCGGATATTGTCTTCAATCGTTCCGCTGAAGATGAAGCTATCCTGAAGCATTATGCCCATCTGACCTCTGAGAGAGTTGAGGGTAACTTCCGATATGTCCTTGCCGTCAATTTTGACCTTTCCGCCGGAAACGTCGTAAAATCTTGAAATAAGGTTTACAATCGTCGTTTTACCTGCACCGGTGGGACCAACGAGAGCAATGCTCTGCCCTGCCTTTACGTCAAAGCTCAGATTTTCAAGGATATTCGGTCCTGTTTCATACTTGAAGGTTACGTTCTCAAAGGAAACGTCCCCCTTCATTTCAGGCATCAGCTCTGCGTTTTCCTTATCGTGAACCGTCACAGGCTCGTCAAGCGTCTCGAAAATTCGCTCAAGATAAGCTACTGCATTTATAAACGTGTTCATAAGGTTTGAAAGGTTGAGAAGCGGTTGCCAGAAGCGAGCCGAATAAGAGGTCATCGCAAGAATAGTACCAAGCGAAACCACATTCGTTCCAAACACAAGAAGACCTGTGAGGTAAATTGCGCCTCTTACGATAATAGAAACGTTATCAATCGTAGGCCATACGAGGTTTGAGAATTTTACGGCTCTCATCCACGCTGTTTTATAATTGTTCTGGAGCTTATCAAAGATTTCCTCGTTCTCCTGCTCACGAGTGAACATCTGAGTAACCTTTGTTCCCACGATACTCTCGTGAATGTATGCGTTCATATTTGAGCTTTTGTTTGATACCTCCTGCCAAGCCTTACGCTGTCTGTTCTTTATAAAGAGCATTATCGCAAGGAACACGGGAAGTCCCGCAATAACTACAAGTGCAAGCTGCCACGAAACGATAAACATAAAAATGGAAATAAATACGAGGTTGATGATTTCAAGAATGAAGTTTATAATTCCGTTGGTCATAAGGTCGGAAATACTGTTGACGTAGTTTATAACTCGTACGAGAATTTTTCCGTGAGGTCTTGTGTCGTAATATTCGAACGAAAGCTGCTGAAGGTGCTTATAAAGGTCAATACGGATATCTCTTACTATATCCTGTCCTACTCTTACCATTATTTTTGAGCGTGTGAGACCAAGAAAAAAGCTCACAACAATCGTCAGTAACAACGTCACTGAAAGAAGAACAATCTGACCTATGTCGCCGCTTGGGATGCTGTAATCGACTGCGTACTGAATAATAACAGGCGCAAGAAGACCGATTACGGCGGAAAAAGCGCTTAAAAGAAGAGAAAGAATAATCTTTAAGCGGTATTTTCCCGCATATTTGAGAGCACGCTTGAGATGCTTTATATCAAACGGGGTTTCAAGCGACTCGTCAATATCAAATTTATTTCTAGCCATATCGTTCCTCCTTTCTCAGTGCTGTAAGTCGTAGACTTCCTTATAGTAGCCCTCACGGGAAATAAGCTCCTCGTGAGTTCCTATGTCTGCAATCGTGCCGTCCTTGATTATAACGATCTTGTCTGCGTCCTTGGTTGAGGAGATACGCTGTGCAATAATAATCTTCGTGCAAGGGAAATCAAGATTTCTGAGGCTGTTCTGGATATGAGCCTCAGTTTCAAGGTCAACGGCTGAGGTCGTGTCGTCAAGGATAAGAATCGACGGTCTTATAGCGAGCGCTCTTGCGAGTGCAATACGCTGCTTTTGTCCGCCCGAAAGTCCCACGCCTCTTTCACCGATGATCGTGTCATAGCCCTCGGTCATCTTATTGATAAAGCCGTCTGCGTCGGCGTACTTTGCGTAGGTACGCACCTCGTCGTCAGAAAGCGAGGTGTTTCCAAAGGCGATATTCCCTTCAATCGTATCAGAAAACAGGAGAACGTCCTGAGTCGCCATACCGATTTTTGAACGAAGCTGCTTGAGCTTTAACATTCTGACGTCAGTTCCGCCGACGAGAACGCTTCCTTCGTTTACGTCGTGTATTCGGCTTATCATTTCGACAAGCGTTGTTTTTCCTGAGCCTGTTTCGCCCATTATAGCAACCGTTTCGCCGGGATTTATAGTGAGGTTTATATCGTGAAGGACGGTCGTGTTGCCGTATTTGAAGCTCACGTTTTTGAACTCAACCGAGCCTTCAAAGCTCTCGGAAATGTCCACAGCGTCCTCTCTGTCGGCAATCTTTGACTTTCCGTAATAGATTTCGATAATCTTATTGGCAGAGGCGCTGAAGCGCTGAAGGTCGTTTATGATGGTGCCGACGGTTCTCATCGGGTTCGCAAGCGTCCAGATAAGCGCTGAGAACGCCGTAAATTCACCAAAGGTAATCTGACCTGTGACTACGAAGATACCGCCTGCGAGAAGCTGAACTACGGAAAGAGCCTGAGCCGTGATTTCAATGGCGGGATAATATTTCATCCAGGTAAGCGCCGCATCCTTATTTGCCTCACAGTAAGCGATATTTCGCTCGCTGAAACGGTCAATTTCATATTGCTCACGGGTAAAAGCCTTAACGACTCTGTTGCCCGAAATATTTTCTTCGGCAACAGTATTGAGCGTTGACATACGCTCACGCAGGTCAACGTACTTGGGACGGATTTTTTTATTAAAGGCAAAGGTAGTGATAAAAATAATCGGAGTCAGACCTATCATACAAAGAGCCATTATCACGTCTATTGAGAAGAAATAGATAACGCTCACGGTAAAAAGCACAACGGATTCAAGAATCGTCTTTATAATCCACGCTATACTGTGGCGCACCATATCAACGTCGCCACTCATTCTTGTCATTATATCGCCCGTGCGGTAATAGCTGAAGAAGGTTGCGTCCTGAGCGTCGAGGTTTTCGTACATCTTCTTTCTTACCTTATATATAATGCTCTGAGACGAAGCCTCGTAGAGCATATTCGAGGTATATTGGAACACAGTTCTCAAGAAGGTGAAGCCAATCATTGCAAGAACCATTCCAAAAAGTAAGTCTGTATGAAGCTCAAGGTTTTGCTGTGCGTTTTCGTTGGTGATAAAGGTGTCGATAATCTGTTGGCTGAGATATGGAGTAAATATGTACATAGACTGACAGATTACAGTCAGGCAGAGTGCGAGGCAATATCTGCCCTTATACCCCGACATATTCTTCCAGAGCCACTTGAGAAAAAACATAAAATGCTCCTTTCTTTTTCTATATAAAGCAATATTTGTCATTTCGATATTTTCTATTATAGCAGATTACACAAAAAAGAAAAGGGGTTAATAAAATAAAATATCAACAAATTTTCACGAGGTTTCGGAAACCGATTTCATCAACTTGTATAACGGAATTACACGGTTACACCGCCGTAAATGTATATTATTATACCACGTTCATATTATTATATCGTTTCTTACAGGAGGAACAATCGGCAAATCGTCGCCTCGTGTTCATATTTTTATATAGCCTCCCTTTTCTCAAGGAGGCTGACGAGCGTTGGAAAGCGACATTGTTAAACAACTGTCAAAATGCTTTAATAATTACCAATTAGAGGATTTTTTTCCTGAATTTTTCGTATGATTTTACCCCGTAAAAAAGTTGACACCGATTGATATATGTGATATTATTTTTATAGAACACAACAGCTAGTGGCAGTATTTAGTTATAAATCAATATATAGAGGAGAAACTAAAATGTTTGAATGGAAAAAAGAATGGGACGGCTTCAAAAAAGGAAGCTGGCAGAATAAGATTGACGTCCGTGACTTCATAAATAAAAACTGCACCTCTTACACAGGGGACAGCTCCTTCCTTGCGGGAGCTACCGAACGCACGAAGCTTCTCAACGAAAAATTCTCAAAGCTTCTCGCTCAAGAGGCGGCAAACGGCGGCGTGCTTGATATTGACACAAGAAACGTGTCGTCGCTTGTCACTTACGAGGTAGGCTATCTTGATAAAGAAAACGAGCTTATCGTCGGACTTCAGACCGACGCTCCGTTGAGACGAGGCATAAATCCCTTTGGCGGTATCCGTATGGCACGACAGGCGTGTGAGGCTTACGGCTATAAGATGGACGATAAAATCGAACAGGAGTTTTCTTATAAGACTACTCACAACGACGGCGTTTTCCGTGTGTATAACGACGAGATGAAGGCGGCAAGACATATCGGACTTATCACAGGTCTTCCCGACGCTTACGGACGAGGAAGAATAATCGGCGACTACCGAAGACTTGCACTTTACGGTCTTGACGTGCTTATCGAAGAAAAGAAGAAGGACAAGGCCGAATGCTCAAAGGAGACCATGAACACAGAGACGATAAAGCAGTGCGAGGAGCTTTTCCAGCAGCTGAGCTTCCTTGAAAAGCTCAGAGAAATGGCGAAAGCTTACGGTCACGATATAAGCCAGCCTGCAAAAAACGCACACGAGGCGTTCCAGTGGGTTTACTTTGCTTATCTTGGGGCAATAAAGGAGCAAAACGGCGCGGCTATGTCGCTTGGAAGAACAAGCTCGTTCCTTGATATTTACATTCAGCGTGACCTCGAAAGAGGTATCCTTGACGAGCAGGGCGCTCAGGAGCTTGTTGACCACTTCGTTATGAAGCTGAGAATGGCAAGACATCTTCGTACCCCCGAATATAACGAGCTTTTCGGCGGCGACCCGATGTGGATTACCGAAAGCCTCGGCGGTATGAGCGATAACGGCTCGACTCTTGTTACAAAAAACAGCTTCCGCTTCCTTAATACCCTTTACACGATGGGAAGCGCACCTGAGCCAAATCTTACGGTTCTGTGGTCCACAAGACTTCCTCAGGGCTTTAAGGATTTCTGTGCAAAGGTTTCTATCGACACAGACTCTATCCAGTATGAAAACGACGACCTTATGCGTCCGCTTTACGGCGACGACTACGGAATCGCTTGCTGTGTTTCTGCTATGAGAATAGGAAAGCAGATGCAGTTCTTCGGCGCACGCTTTAATCTTCCTAAGCTTCTGTTGCTCTCGCTTAACGGCGGCTATGACAATATAAGCGGTAAAAAAATCGGACCTCAGACCTCTGTTTACGAGGACGAATATCTTGATTACGATAAGGTGAAGGAGCGCTTTGACGAATACCGTGAATGGCTCTGTAAGCTTTACGTTAATACAATGAACGTAATCCACTGTATGCACGACAAATACGCCTACGAAAAAATTCAGATGGCGCTTCACGACACAAAGGTTCATCGCTTTATGGCGTTTGGTATTGCGGGACTGTCTGTTCTTGCCGACTCGTTCTCGGCTATAAAATACGCCAAGGTCAGAACGATCAGAGACGAAAACGGATATATCGTTGATTTTGATACTCAGGGCGAATTTCCGACCTTTGGCAACGACAACAATATGGTTGACGATATCGCCGTTCAAATTATCGCCGAAACAAACGAGGAGCTTAAAATGACTCCTGCTTACAGAAACGCTGAGCATACTCTTTCTGCTCTTACAATTACGTCAAACGTCGTTTACGGTAAGAAAACGGGGGCAACTCCCGACGGAAGAAAAACAGGCGAGCCGTTTGCACCGGGCGCAAACCCTATGCATCAGCGTGAGAAAAACGGCGCACTCGCCGCACTCAACTCGATTGCGAAGCTTCCGTTTGCAAATTGCCGCGATGGTATTTCAAACACCTTCTCCGTTACTCCTCAGGTTCTCGGAGGCAGTGAAAACGAGCGTATAGAAAACCTCTGCGGTATTCTTGACGGCTATTTCCAGCGCCACGCTCATCACATCAACGTCAACGTAATCAACCGTGAAAAGCTTATCGAAGCGTTTGAAAATCCCGAAAAATATCCTAACCTTACTATAAGAGTTTCGGGCTATGCGGTAAATTTCCACAAGCTTTCAAAGGATCAGCAGAAGGAAGTTATCAGCAGAACCTTCCACGAAAAGCTATGATTACGGGAAAAATCAACTCGTTCCTATCTATGAGTGGCGTTGACGGTCCCGGAATACGCTGCGTCGTGTTTATGCAAGGCTGTCCGCTGAGATGCGCCTATTGCCATAACCCTGACACTTGGGAAATCGGAAAGGGCGAACAGGTCACAGCGGAGGCTCTTACTGAGCGTATTCTTCGCTATAAGGACTATTTCGGGGCAAAGGGCGGCGTTACCCTTTCGGGCGGCGAGGCTCTCTTGCAGTCGGAATTTTCGGCGGAATTTTTTGAGCGCTGTAAAAAGCGTGGAATAAATACAGCCCTTGATACGTCGGGGGCTGTGCTTGACGAGAGCGTACTGCGCTTACTTGATAGCACAGACCTTTGCTTACTCGATATTAAGATGACAGACGAAGAAAGCTATAAAAAATACACGGGTGGAAGCCTGTCTCAGACCTTGCGTTTTCTTTCAGCGCTTCAGAAAAAAAGCGTAAGAACTTGGGTAAGGCAGGTCATAGTGCCGACTCTCAACGACACGAAAGAGCAAGTGCTCAGACTCAGAAGCCTGTGCGGAAAATATTCGTGCGTTGAAAAGATTGAGCTTTTGCCATTCAGAAAGCTGTGCAGCTCCAAGTATGAGCAGTTGGGGATTGATTTTCCTCTCAAGGACGTTCCCGAAGCCTCCCCTGAGCTTATTTACGAGCTTTCCGAATATCTTAAATAACAAAAAAGCAGCTGATAATTCAGCTGCTTTTTTTGGTGAAGGCAGGCGTTTAGCGAGAACGCTCAAACAGAAATTTATCGAGGGGAAGCTTTCTGAATAAAGTTTCCCTTCGTACTCCCTTTCAAAGACTTTTAATTCATTCCCATAAAGTGAACGGGCAGGCCGTTTTTCATCAATACGTTGACCTCGCCTTGAATCAGCGGCAAGAAATACTTGAGAGCCTTGTCGTTGACGTTATTTTTCTGCGGTGTTATCCAGTTTTCGGGGAGGAGCTTTTCTTTGTTTGCAACCTCCTGTGCGTCTACATAGTCAGTCGTCACAACGTAAGGCATATCGCTTATTCTTTTGAACACCATAACCTTTCCGCTTTCTCCCGAAAGTGCGGCTCTGACGCCTGCTTCGCCTATCATAACGGCTTCGTCTATATCAGTTTTTGACGAAATGTGCGAGGAGCATCTTTGCATTACGTTAAGCTCTATGGAGCGAACCTTACAGCCGATTTCGTCACGGACGATATTTTCAAGGTATTTTCCTATTCCCGAAAGATATTTATGACCAAACGAGTCTACGACTCCGCTTGTATAGTCGTTATCCTCAGCCTCTACACCCTCCGATACAACTACGATTACGGCTTTATATTTTGCCTGTGCGGCTCTTACGTCTTCAAGGAACTTTTCCTTTGAAAATTTAGCCTCAGGAAGATAGATAAGGTGCGGGGCAGTTTCGCCGTTTGCCCTTAAAACGCACGCCGAAGCCGCAAGCCAGCCTGCGTGTCGTCCCATAATCTCTATTATAGTAACCGACTGAACGCTATAAACACGGCTGTCACGGATTATTTCCTGAACGGTTGTTGCCACGTATTTAGCCGCCGAGCCAAAGCCGGGGGTATGGTCAGTACAGGGCAAGTCGTTATCAATCGTTTTAGGTACGCCGATTACCTTTACATCGCTTCCTATGTGCTTGAGATATGCTGAGAGCTTCAGCACGGTATCCATTGAGTCGTTTCCGCCGATATAGACAAAAACGCCGATACGGTGCTTTATAAAGCAGTTATTGATCTTTTCGTAAACGGCTGTGTCCTTACTTTCGTCGGGGAGCTTGAACCTACACGAGCCAAGAACAGTCGATGGAGTAAGGCAAAGAAGCTCCATATCCTCGTTTGTTTTAATCACGGTTTTAAGGTCGATAAGGTCGTCGCCGATAATCCCCTCGATTCCGTTTATAGAGCCGAAAATAGCGTCAATATCCTTATTTTTAAGACATTCACGGACAACCCCTACAAGCGAAGCATTAATAGCGCAGGTAGGTCCGCCCGATTGTGCAACAGCAATATTCATTACAATTCCCTTTCTCTTTACGTTTCCAAAATCAATTATATCCGTTTTAGAAAGTTAAGTCAATGAGGGTTGTGTAACAAGGTATCGTTTACATCAGAATTTATATGAATATCAGACAATCAGAGAAGAACGTGGGGCTTACTTTTGGGCATTTGTCACAACGATAGCTCATAACCTCTCCGTAATCGCACGAAGCCGCCTTGATAAAACGATGGAAAATACTGCACAGAGAGCGTCAACAGGAATAAACACAGCCCCTCCGTATATCAGAAGCTCGTAAAGCGGTCGGGGCGTTGCGAGGTGAATAGCGTAAATAAACGCTGTGTAGGCTATTCCGAGGGCATAAACGCAAAGAAGATTTACCGACGAAGCAATAATTTTTCCTTTAAGGCTCTGCCCTGTTTTATTAAGTACGGTCCCGCCAAGAAAAATCCCAAGAGAAAAGCCCAGAATATAACCGAATGACGGCTGAAAAACATAGGAAAAGCCGCCGCCGAGCGTAAAAACGGGCGCTCCGCACAGACCTATTGCCGTATAAAGAAGCGAGGAAACAAGAGCTTTATTCCTCCCAAGCACGAGCAAGGACAGATTCGTAAATAAAAACTGAAGCGTGAAGGAGACGCTGACAAAGGGTATACGGATAAAGGCGCCGACGGCAAAAAGCGCCGCAAAAAGCGCACATAAGGTCATATCCCTGACTCTCGTTTTCATAGCTTTACCGACACCTCGCCTGAGTTCAGCTTCATTTCCTCGCCGTTTTCAAGCCGTACAAGAAGCTCTCCGTTATCAAGAACGTCAAGGCACAGTCCGATGTAAGATGTATTGTTCTTAGTAAATGAAACAGTTTTAGATATAACAAGCGAACGCTCACGGTAATATTTCACGCTTTTTTTATAATCGTCGCAAAGAGCCGAATAAAGCTCAGTTATAATTTTAGCGGCAAGCTCGTTTCTTGATATTTTTTCGTTTACCGCCCCTGCAATTCCCTCGATTTCATTGGGAAATGAATCTGTTGAAACATTAACGCCGATTCCGATTACAGCGTATTCAAGCTCTCTTGTTTCAAGGTCAGCCGCCCCCTCGGTAAGTATTCCGCACACCTTTTTATTGTCAATAAAAACGTCGTTCACCCACTTAATCAGCGGCTTTTTCGGGGTGAGGGATTCTATTGCACGGCAAACGGCGCTAGCGGCACATATCGTATAATAGCCCGAATCGACGAGCTTTTCCTGTGGCCTTATGACAACGCTCATATAAAGTCCCGTCGAAGCGGGAGAAAAAAAGCTGTTGCCCCGTCTTCCACGACCGCCCGTCTGCTCGTTGGCGATAATCACTGTCCCACTTGGACAGCCTCCCGCCGCAAGCCTTTTGGCGTAGGTGTTGGTTGAATCTACGCTCTGAAGCACGGTAACAGAAATCGTATCAACCGTGCTCTCAGCGTTTTCTTCGATTATTTCAGCACAAAGAACATCGCCTGTCTTTTTAAGGCGGTAGCCCCTGTTTGAAGTCCCGATTATTTCATATCCCTCGTTCTTGAGCGCATTCACAGCGTTCCATACAGCCTGTCGGCTCACTCCGAGAGTATCGGCAAGATATTGCCCCTCAAGCTCGCCGTTTTTTTCAAGCAGTTTTATAACCTCGTTTTTTACCGTCATATCAATTCTCCTTTGGGATTATTATAAGCTCCGTGTGTTAATTTGTCAACTAAATCAAATCAACAGGTTGACAATCTGAGATATAAAAACTGAGCTGTCAGCGAAGAACCAACCGTTGCGGCAAAAAGGGGTTGACTTTTGCACTTTGTCGTGATAAAATAGTATTGGTTATAAATATTTTTCCTGGGAGGGATAAAAATATGAATAATAAACTCAATCAGACTGACCTCAATTACCTTTTCAGTGCGGTTCTGGAGCTTGAAACGGTTGAAGAATGTCAGAACTTTTTCAAGGACCTTTGCACAATTCAGGAGCTTAAAGCTATCTCTCAGCGCCTTCGCGTCGCAAAGCTTCTGAGCGAGAATATGGTTTATAACAATATCGTACAGGAAACAGGAGCTTCTACTGCAACCATAAGCCGAGTTAACCGTTCTCTTCAGGACGGAAACGACGGCTACCGTGTTGTCTTTGAGCGAATGGAAAAGCACAAATGAGTGGCTACGCTGATTTTTCTCAGTTTTACGACAGACTTACTCAAAACGTGAGCTACGACGAAATCGCCGAGCATTACAGCGCCCTTATAAACCGTTACGGAATCAAAACGGGAACGCTTACCGACCTTGCTTGCGGAACAGGCTCGCTGAGCGTTATTTTCGCACAGAACGGCTGGAGCGTGACAGGAGTTGACGCATCGGAGGATATGCTTTGTGAGGCAGCGTCAAAGCCGTGTGAAAACGTCGTGTATATAATGCAGAAAATGCAGGAGCTGAAGCTTCATAAGGCGGCGGACGTGACCGTATGCTCGCTTGACAGCATAAATCACCTCGCTTCAACGGCTGAAATTCAGCAAACCTTTGACAGAGTCGCTGAGTTTACGTCGGGTGCGTTTCTCTTTGATATAAACACGCCCTATAAGCACAGGAATATCCTTGGAAACAACACCTTCGTCTATGACCTTGACGACCTCTACTGCGTCTGGCAGAACGAGTTCTCGGAAAAAGACTGTCGTGTTGATATGTACCTTGACTTTTTCGTTCAGCAGGGTGAGCTTTACGAAAGATACTGCGACGAACTGTCAGAAATTGCCCCTGAGCTTGACGAGATAGAAAAAATGCTCAGAAAAAGCGGCTTCAAAAAAGTGGAGATTTTTGATTATCTGACGCTTGAGCCAAGCCACGCTCAATCCGAAAAGGTCACGGTTGCGGCGATAAAATAAACAAAACGGAAGGACAAAAAGATGGGAAAACTCGTCAGAACTCTCTCAGAAGACGGAACGGTGCTTTGCAGTGCCATAACCTCGACTGATATTGCAAACGAAATATATAAAATTCACGGCTCCTCCCCTGTTGCTACTGCGGCAATGGGAAGACTCTGCACAGCCGCTTCTCTTATGGGTGCGCTTATGAAGTCTGAGGACGATTCACTCACGCTCAGAATAAACGGAGGCGGCCCTGCGGGAACGATTGTGGCTGTTGCCGACTATATGGGCAACGTGCGCTGTTATGCTGAAAACCCGACTGCTGATTTGCCGCTGAGAGCCGACGGAAAGCTTAACGTAGGCGGCTACGTTGGTAAGGACGGATTTTTAGGCGTTATAAAGGATCTCGGTCTTAAAGAGCCTTATGCGACTCAGACGCCGATTATAAGCGGAGAAATTGCCGAAGATATTACAAGCTATTATGCAATCAGCGAACAGATTCCGACTGTCTGTGCGCTTGGAGTTCTGATTGACAGAGACAGAACCGTAAAGGCGGCGGGCGGATATATAATTCAGCTCGTGCCTCCCGTTAACGAAAAGGCAATCGACATAATAGAAGAAAATATCAAGGATATGCAAAGCGTTACGCAGATGCTCACAGACGGGCTTACGAGCGAGCAAATCGCCCTCAAAGCGCTCAAAGGTCTTAACGCCGACGTTCTTGACTCGTGGGAGGCGAATTATAAGTGCACCTGTTCGCGTGAAAGAACGGCGAAAATGCTTATAAGTCTTGGTAAGGACGAGCTTCAAGAGCTTGCCCGGAGCGAAGAAGAAAAGCTTGAAGTGTACTGTCATTTCTGTACTAACAGATACTATTTCAGCAAGGAAGAAATCAACGCTCTTGTTGACGGGCTTGAAAAGAAATAAGACAAAAAACAACGGCACAGCTTAACTGTGCCGTTTTGTCTATTCAAAGCTCCTGATTGCAAATGGCGTTTTCACCGTTGCTCAGACTCTAGCCTCGTGTTCGACGAGGGAGTTTTTCTTGAAGAAAAGCGAAATGCACCAGATTGCGCTGAGAGCAACGACGATATAAAGAATACGACTGATTACTGACGCTGAGCCGCCAAAAGCCCACGCAATAAGGTCGAACTGGAATATACCGACAAGTCCCCAGTTGATGCCGCCAATCAGCAAAATAAAGAGCGCTAATTTGTCCATCATATTCACTACCTCCTTTTCTTTTTGTCAGTATAGTTTCTGCATTTCGTACAATAATATTCACGGAAACATTGGTAAAGTTGCATAATTGTAGTGAATATTTTTAGTGTTTTATACCAAATTCAAATATTTTTTGAAAAAGCTATTGACAAAGAGCGACACTCGTTGTATAATAATATTCGTCGTTTGGGAGCTTAGCTCAGCTGGGAGAGCATCTGCCTTACAAGCAGAGGGTCATAGGTTCGAGCCCTATAGTTCCCACCAAATTGGCCCGGTAGTTCAGTTGGTTAGAACGCTAGCCTGTCACGCTAGAGGTCGTGGGTTCGAACCCCATCCGGGTCGCCAATTTATGCCTCTGTAGCTCAGTCGGTAGAGCAGAGGACTGAAAATCCTCGTGTCGTTGGTTCGATTCCGATCGGAGGCACCACAGGCATTGAGGAAACTTAATGCCAATGCGGATTTAGCTCATCTGGTAGAGCGCCACCTTGCCAAGGTGGAGGTAGCGAGTTCGAGCCTCGTAATCCGCTCCACAAAACCCTTGTCTATGACGAGGGTTTTTCTTTTTGTCTAAGTCCCAAACGCATTGATTTTATCAAGCGGCGGCTTTATCGGCTCCTTTTGGGAGGAGTCGGGGAGTTTTATATGCGACAGCTTTTCACAGGTGCGCCTGTGAAAAGAACCCGTTCAGAAAAACGGAAAAGCCCCGACAAAAGCGCATAAATACGTTTTCGAGGCTTATATATCAAGCGAAATATCTCAGTTGCATAAGCAAAAGGCGTAACTTTTAGTCACTCCCCTATCATCTCCCTTATCGCTTCTCCTGCAATAAGAAGCCCTGCAACCGACGGAACGAAGCTTATGCTTGCGGGAGGACGAACGGTAGTCACGGGAGCTTCCGTCGAAAAAAGCACCTTTTGCTTTTTGACGCCCCTCTTTTTCAGCTCGTTACGCATAACTCTCGCAAGAGGACAGACCGAGGTTTTATAAATATCGTCGATTCTGAAAAGCTCAGGGTGAAGCTTGTTGCCCGTTCCCATAGAGCAAATCAGCGGAATTTTCCTTTGAGCGCAAAGCACGACAAGGGCGATTTTTGCTGTTACGTTATCAACGGCGTCAATTGCGTAATCAACGTCTTCAGCGAGAATTTCGGGGAGGTTTTCGGGCGTTACAAACGCTTTTACCGTTTTTACCTCGCAATCGGGGTTTATATCGAGAATACGTTCCTTTGCCGCCTCGACCTTGGCTTTACCGACGGTTGAACGAAGGGCAATAAGCTGACGGTTTATATTCGAGAGCGAAACGTCGTCGCTGTCAACCAACAAAAGCGAGCCTACTCCTGCCCTTGCAAGAGCCTCAGCAACGTATGAGCCAACGCCGCCGATTCCAAAAACGGCTACTTTTTTTCGGGCAAGAAGCTCCGCTTTTTCCTTACCGATAAGCTGTTCTGTCCGTGCGCTCCAGCTTTCGCTCACTTTTCGCTCACCTCCGTAAAGTCGGCGTTTCTCACCCGAAGAATCGGGTATCCGTCAATATACGGTTTTATCATCTCAGGATGACTTTTGGCGTGATTATATATAGTATCAGCAAGCTCCTGTGAAACGAACTCGCTGAGCGCTTTTAGGGGCAACGCCGAGACGGTTTCGCAGACGGGAGAAACGGTTATCGCAAGCTGACATCCCGTTCTCATTACTCTGAAGGGCCAGATTTTGCAATCAAACGGCTTTTTTTCGCCAAGCGAACAGCCGCTTTTTGTAAGCATAGGGCATTTTGCAAGACCTTCTTCGTCAAAGTCGGGAACAAAGCCGAACACTTCGCCGTTTTTTTCAAGAGGGACATTTTCGTAATTTTTATTTATAAGCTCCGCAAGCTCAGGATAAACCAAGGGCATTTCCCAACAATCGTCACGGTCGAAAACGCAGCAGACTCTGCATTCGGCACAGCTCAGGGGAGATAAAATCTTTTTCAGCATCGCTTTACATTTCCTTTGTTTTGTGATATTATCAGTATATCACATTGTCTCGTGCAATTCAATGAAAAATTTTTACGGAAATTTTTGAAAAACGCTTGACAAAACAGAAATTTGATATTATAATGGCTGAGTAAGTGTATAAACAAAAAGTAGAATTGCTCTCACCTGCAAGCGCCAAACGGTTGTTAACAGGTTGTTTATCTAAATTCATAAAGAATTTTTTTAAGCACGAGAGTAACCTCGTGCTTTTTATTTTACAGGTTTTGTTCATTACAGAAAGGAAGTGCTACTTATCAGCGCAGTTCAGGCTCTCATTAATGAGGAGATTCACGAAAAGGAAGTCAGAGTTATTGGCTCAGACGGCGGTCAGGTTGGACTTATGTCTTCTGAGGAGGCGTTGAAAATTGCTGATGAGGAAGGTCTTGACCTCGTTCTCATCTCCCCTAACGCTAACCCTCCCGTTTGTCGTATTATGGACTACGGAAAATACCGCTTCGAACAGTCAAAGAAGGAAAAGGAAGCCAAGAAAAACCAGAAGGTCGTTGAAATCAAGGAAATCAAGATGACTGTCAACATCGACACAAACGACTATAACACTAAGGTTGCTCAGGCCATCAAGTTCCTCAAGAACGGTGACAAGGTAAAGCTCACAGTTCGTTACAGACGAGCAAGAGAGCTTTCTCATACCAATCTCGGTGAAGCCCTTATGCAGAGATTTATGGAAAGCGTTGCTGAGTATGGCTTCTCTGAAAAGCCCTGCAAGCTCGAAGGCAGAAACTACGCAGCAGTTTTAAGCCCAAGATCAGCTCAGACTTCTAAGAAAAAGCCCAATAAGCCCCAGTCTGATGATGCACAGAAAAACGAAAATTAAAGGAGGACATAGACATGCCAAAGAAGATTAAAATTAAAACTCATAGCGGTGCTAAGAAGCGCTTTAAGTTCACAGGTACAGGTAAGATCAAGTATCAGAGCACTAACAGACGCCATAGATTAACCCAGAAGGCTACAGGCCGTAAGCGCAGCAACCGTGCCGGCGAATACGCAAGCAAGGCTGACGTTAAGGAAATCAAGGCATTAATGCCTTACGCTAAGTAAGAAGAAGTTTAGGAGGATTAAATCATGGCTCGTATAAAAGGCGCACTCGCAACTCGTAAGAGAAGAAATAAAGTATTAAAGCTCGCAAAGGGCTACTGGGGCGGTAAGTCCAGACTTTTCAAGACAGCTAAGGAAGCTGTTTGGAAGTCCGGTCAGTACGCTTACATCAGCAGAAGACTCAAGAAGAGAGATTTCCGTCGTCTTTGGATTGCTCGTATCTCCGCTGCTTGCAAGCTCAACGGTATGAACTATTCCACATTTATTGACGGCCTTAAAAAAGCTAATATTACGCTCAACCGTAAGATGCTTTCTGAAATCGCAATCAACGACGCTGCTGCTTTCACAAAGCTTTGCGAAACAGCAAAGTCCGCACGATAAAAAAACATATCACGCCTGTTAATAACAGGCGTGATATTTCGCATTTATAAGGCTATTTTTCGTCGTTTTCCGACTCATACATCTGAACGCCGTTTCGGCGGAAATACCAAATATAAAAGCCGCCGGCGCCCACTGCCATACCAAGAATATTGCAGATAACCGCCTCTATAATATAGCCCATCGTCATATATTCTGCGGCGTAATAAGGCGTGTTTAAGGCAATTTCAAATATCCCCGGCGACATACGGCTCTGAGTTATAATTGAGTTTACAGTCACGGCGTTTGAAAGAGCTGAGCCAAGAACAGAAAAAATAAGCATAAAGAGCGTTGTGAACACAATTCCGCCGATGTCAAGCTTCTTTGCGAAAAGGCGGTAGTCAAAGAGAATCACAAGCGAAACGGCAAGCCCAAGAACAACCGCTTTTACAGGAAGAAAGGCGTCGTCTGCGCTCATTTTGAGAGCGTAGCCCTGTAAGAAAATACACGCCGCCATTCCCACAAAAGCGCCAATAATTCCAATTACCGTGCGCTTATCAAAGCGGTCGGCGGAAAGCTTTCTGTTAAGCTTACGGACCAGCTTCTGAGGCTTTTCGGGGGCAATCACCCTTTCGATAACCTCAGTCGGCTCAAGCTCAAGCGTTGAAAGATAGCTCGTCATTTCTTCAAGAAATTCAACAACGTATACCGCGTCCTCTTGAAAAAGCACACGGGAAAAAAGCTCGACTCTCAGATAATTAAGTTCGCTCTTTTGCGAAAGAATCGCATTCGAAGGCATCGTAAGAGCAAGAGAATTTATCTTTTCGCTCACCTGAGGGTCAAGCGAAAGCGGTATCTTTACAAAAAAAGTCACAATATATTTATCGTTTTCATCGGATACGTTCACGGGGATTCCGTGCTTTGTTCCTCTTAGCGCCGTCTTTTCTTCAACGTAATCAAGCGCCGTATCCTCTGAAAGCATTTTGAGTTCAGAAAAGCTCATATTACTCCCCTTTTCGAATTGATAGAGAAATTTTACCACACTGCAAAAGGATTGTCAAATGGAAATAACGTCAAGAAAAAATCCCGCAATACAAAGGCTAAGGCTCCTCACGAGAGATAAGAAGGCACGCGCGGAGGCGGGCGAATTTGTAATCGAAGGTTATAAGCTCTGTTCTGAAGCAGTAGCGTCGGGTCTTGAAATCACCGAAGCATACGCAACAAGAGCTGCCCTTCAAAAATACTCCGACGCCGCAAAAGCGCTTGAAGGAATTTGCACCGTCACAGTCATAAGCGATGAGATAAGCGAATATATAAGCGATACAAGGTCTCCTCAAGGGATTTTCGCCGTAGCAAAAAGCCTTGACAAAATTTTTGATTCGGTTAAAATAAAAGAATATAGGAAAATCGTCGTGCTTGATAATTTACAGGATACGGGAAACGTCGGTACCATTATAAGAACCGCCGACGCACTCGGAATCGACGCTGTAATCGTAAGCAAGGACACAGCGGATATTTATTCGCCAAAGGTTGTTCGTGGGGCAATGGGGTCACTGTTCAGACTCCCGTGCTTTGTGTGCGAGCTTGCTCAGGCGCTTGGCTTACTCAAGGACGAGGGTTTTGATATCTATGCGGCTATTCTCGACCCGACCGCACAACAGCTCCAGGATATAAAATTCAACGAAAAATCAGCGGCGGTTATCGGAAACGAAGGAAACGGAATTTCTGAAAATACGCTCGCTTACTGCAATAAAAAGCTCTATATCCCCATTTCTAACGCAGAATCGCTAAACGCAGGCGTTGCCGCTTCGATAATCTGCTGGGAAATGGCAAAGTAAAGAAAGGATTGAAGAAATTGTCAAAGCTTGTTATAGTAGAGTCTCCCGGTAAAACAAAAACAGTTGCAAAGTATCTGGGCAAGGACTATGAGGTAATCGCTTCAGTCGGTCATATCAGAGACCTTCCGAAGTCAAAAATCGGCGTTGATATTGATAATAATTTTGCGCCCTGCTATGAAAATAAAAAGGACAAGGCAAATCTTATCAAGGATCTTAAAGCTCACGCAAAAAAAGCTGAAACCGTCTACCTCGCAACTGACCCTGATAGAGAGGGCGAGGCAATCTCGTGGCATCTTGCACACATTCTCGGAATTGACGAGAACGAGCCTGTGAGAGTCACCTTTAAGGAAATGACCAAAAGCGGTATTCAAGCGGGTATGGCTGAGCCAAGAAAGCTCGATACCGACCTCATAAACGCTCAGCAGGCACGCCGTATCCTTGACAGAATCGTGGGCTATAAGCTAAGCCCGTTCCTTTGGAAAAAGGTAAGGCGCGGTCTTTCGGCAGGTCGTGTTCAGTCAGTAGCGGTTAAGTTCGTGGTTGACAGAGAAAACGAGATTAAAGCGTTTGTTTCAAAGGAATACTGGAGCATTGACGGAAAATTCACCACAAACTCAAGCAAAAAAGCGTTTATGGCAAAGTTTATAGAAATCGACGGGCAAAAGGCCGAGCTTGAAAATAAGTCTCAGACGGATAAAATCCTCAAGCGTCTTGAGGATGCAGAATTCGTTGTCGAAAATATAAAGAAATCAACGAGAAAAAAACAGCCTGCTCCCCCGTTCACCACTTCTACGCTTCAGCAGGAGGCTTCAAAAAAGCTGTCGTTTAATTCGAGACGAACAATGAAAGCGGCACAGGAGCTTTATGAGGGCGTTGAAATTGAAGGACAGGGCGCAGTCGGTCTTATCACTTATATGAGAACTGACTCTCTTCGTGTAAGCGACGAGGCAAAAGCGGCTGCGGCTGAGCTTATAAGAGAAATTTACGGAGAAGAATACGTTCCTTCTGCCCCAAGAAACTATAAGTCAAAGAATAACGCACAGGACGCTCACGAGGCAATAAGACCTTCTACTATTTCGTTGACGCCTCAAAAGGTAAAAAGCAGTCTTACCTCTGACCAGTACAAGCTCTATAAGCTTATCTGGGAGAGATTTATCGCAAGTCAGATGGAAAACGCACAGCTTAATACTGTTTCAGCTGATATTGCGGCTAACGGCTGTCTTTTTAAGGCAAACGGATACACGGTTAAATTCGACGGCTTTACAAAGCTTTACGATGAAGTAAACGAAAACGGCGACGATGACGGAGGGGCATTGCCAAAGCTCTCTGTGGGAGAAAAGCTTAACGTCGTTGAGCTTCTTGGCAATCAGCACTTCACTCAGCCGCCTCCGAGATATACCGAAGCGAGCCTTATCAAAGCCTTTGAAGAAAACGGAATCGGTCGTCCGTCAACCTATGCGCCTACGATTTCAACGATTCTTGACAGGCACTACGTAGAGCGTGAGCAAAAACAGCTCAAGCCAACTCCTCTGGGCGAGGTTATCACGGTGCTTCTTGAAGAACATTTCCAGCATATCGTAGACACAAAGTTCACAGCTCAGATGGAAACCAATCTTGATAAGGTCGAATCAGGCGACGCTGAGTGGGTTGAGGTTCTGAGAGAATTTTACGACGATTTTGCAGGCTCTCTCAAAAAAGCCGAGGAAGAAATGGACGGCAAGAGAGTCAAGGTTCCCGACGAGCCTACTGATATAGTGTGCGAGCTTTGCGGAAAGAATATGGTTATAAAAATCGGTCCTTACGGAAAGTTCCTCGGTTGCAGCGGCTTCCCCGAATGTAAAAACACAAAGAAAATCGTTACGGAGGCTGAGGGTAACTGCCCCGTTTGCGGAAAGAAAATGCTCGCAAAAAAATCGAAAAAGGGAAAACCGTTCTTTGGCTGTGAAAACTTTAAGGAATGTAACTTTATGACTTGGGATATGCCTGTTGCACAGACTTGCCCAAAGTGCGGAGCTACGCTCTTTAAGAAGGCGGGAAAGAAGGGTAAGCTCTATTGCGCCAAGGAAGGCTGTGATTTTGAGCGTGAAGCAGAAGAAAACGAAAGCAAGAGTGAATAATGACAAAGGTTAAGGTAATCGGCGCAGGACTTGCAGGAGTTGAGGCGGCGTGGACGCTCGCACAGGGCGGCTTTGAGGTTGAGCTTTACGAGATGAAGCCC
>JAZNST010000047.1:0-22164 GCA_045591405.1 Ruminiclostridium sp. | reverse complement strand
GGCTCAGCCTCGGCGCTCGCTCCGCCCCTTCTCCTTTTCACAGCACAAAGAAAAAGCGGAGGCTTTCCTCCGCTTGATTTTGTTTTTTCAAATGTGTTCGCTCAGCCACCGATCGACGATCGGTCCGTCCTCTTGCGCCATAAAGGGATGCTCGCTGTTTTCTGAGAGTGTGAGGGTGCAATTAAAGCTCTCGGTAAATTTTTTCATAATCTCAAGGGTTTGGAGATTATCCTTTCCCGCAAAGAGAATGTGGGTTTGAGCGTCCCATTTTTTCACGGGGTTCTCCTTGGCGTACTGAAAATATTTCCAAGTCATTATATCAATAGGTGTTTGTATCTCCTGTTCTTTTTCAAGGCGTTCTTCCGTTATATCGAACCACAGCATCATCTGTCTGATGAGATATTCCATATCAATAATAGGGGACTGAAAAAGGCATTTGCTTATTTTCCTGTCGTTGTAGGCGTTAAGGCAAAAATACGCTCCGAGACTGCAAGCGTAAAGCGAAACCTCTTTCCAGTTTTCAAACACGTAGTCGGCAACTGCCGTAAGGTCACAGACGCCGTTCCACACGTCACAGCGCCTTTCTTCGTTTTTTCTCTCGCCGTGTTCGGGCAGGTCAAAGCTTATAGTCTGATAGCCTTTTTTCTCGGCTATTCGGGCAATTCCCTCTGCGGATTCCTTTGAGGACATTTTCCCGTGAACGCACAGATAGATCTTTTCCGAGCTTTCGCCCCAGATAATTGCGGGAATATTGTTGATTTTTATTCTTGTTTTTTTCATAAACTGCTCCTTTTGCATAGGGATCGGGATAAAAAAGAAGCCTCGCCTGAGCGAAGCTTCCTTGTGATTTTTAATTAGTCTACACGAATCTTGGAAACGAGGTCCTTGAGGTTGTGTGACTGAGCAGAAAGCTCTTCGGAGGAAGCGGCTGTCTGTTCTGCTGTTGCGCTGTTCTGCTGAACAACGTCGGAAATCTGAGAAAGACCTGTTGTAACCTCTCCGATTGACTGAGCCTGTTCGTTTGTAGCCTGGTTGATTCCCTCGATGAGCTTCTGGCTTTCCTTGGAAAGAACCATAACCTGCTTGAGAGATTCTGCTGTTGCATTAGCAATTTCGGAGCCGTTTGCAACTGCGGCGATTGAAGATTCGATAAGCTCTGTTGTTGTCTTTGCTGCTTCTGCTGATTTGCTTGCGAGGTTTCTTACTTCTTCTGCAACTACTGCGAAGCCCTTACCTGCAGCGCCTGCTCTTGCAGCCTCAACTGCGGCGTTAAGAGCGAGGATATTCGTCTGGAATGCGATGTCGTCGATTGTCTTGATGATGTTGCTGATTTCAGCGGACTTATTCTTGATTTCTTCCATAGCGGCGAGCATTGACTGAGTCTGCTGGTTCTGCTGGTTGATAAGTCTTTCTGTGTCAGCGAATACTTCGTTTGCTCTTACTGTGTCAGCAGCGTTTCTCTTTGTATTTTCAGAGATGTCTGCGATTGTGGAAGTAAGCTCCTGAATTGCGCTTGCCTGAGTTGTAGTACCGTCAGCGAGCATCTGAGAGCCTGCCGCCATCTGAGAAGAGCCGTTATAAACTTCGTCAGAGGAGATGTTGATATTTGTGATGATAGAACCGATGTTTTCAAGGATTTCATCAATAGCCTGCTTGATTGCGGCAAATTCACCCTTATATTCTCTATTGATCTTAACGGTAAAGTCACCCTTTGCCATTGTTCCGAGAACGTCGCTGATTTCGTTGATATACATACTCATTTCAGCGAATGTGAGGTGCATTTTTGTACCTAACTGTCCGATTTCGTCGTTGCTCTGTGTGAGCTGAACCGAAGCCGCGTCCTGAAGGCGGCAGTCTTCCATGTGACCTGCGGCGGAAACGATCTTCTGAACAGGTCTTACTACTGCTGTATTGATGAGTCTTGCAATAATAACGAATGCGATAACGATGATAACGAGTGCAACGATTACGGAAATTACAACCGTCTTAACAAGCTCGCCGATAATTTCAGCTGTCGGATAACCTGAGAAGAGAGCGCCGATAACGTTGTTGTCCTTATCAAGGAACGGCTGATAGTAAGCCATTACGTTGTTTCCTGCAACAACTGCGTCGCCAATGTAGGTTCCTCTGTTAACAAGAACTGCTGTACGGATATTTTCAGCCATTGCTGTTCCTACAACACGGCTACCGTTCTGGACAGCTGTTGTTGAAAGACGGATGTTATCAACGAAGATTGTAACTTCGGCTGTTGTTTCTTCCTTAACTCTGTCAACAAGATCGTTATTAGAGAAGTCGTAAGCAACGATAACAGCACCAACGGTTGTGTTTCCGTCGAGGATGGGTCTGCCTGTTTCGTAAGCAAGCTCTACGTTTGCGTCCTTAACAAAGTTTGCTCTGTATGTATTGTTGAGAGCGCCGGTAACGTCGCAAGTAGCGAGCATCTTGCCTGTCTGCCAAAGAAGCGCGCCGTTTTCGTCGTAAATTGCGAGGCACACAGCATCGTCGTGAACGATTTGAGCTTCAAGAGCCTCTATCTTAGCCTTATCGCCTGCCTTAACGGCGTCAACCATCTGATTATGAGATGAGATGAGGTAAGCGGCGCTGTCGGCAGATTCCGTTGCTCTGGTAACCTCTGCGCTTAAAACTCTAACCGAGCTTTCTGCATTTGATTCAAGAGTAGTTACAATTACCTGATAGAACAGAAGAATTGCTACCAAAAGGATTGCAACAACAATTGTGATAATGGATATACCCATTCTCAAAATGACCTTAAAACCTATTTTTGACATGATATGAACTCCTTTTCTATTCTCTGACGCATTCCAAAGCGAAAGGAAATGGATTTAGTATTATTTTAACATATTTATATTAAAAGTCAATATATATTTGCTCAATTTGTCAAATACCGACAAATTTATTACCGATATTATTATGGTTTGGATAAAATGTTGTGTCGAACTATCGGAAATTTAGCGTTTACAATCAAAAAAAACTTGAACTTTGAGACCATTAATGGTATAATGGTTTGGATTAAGTGCTAAGCACACAAAAAACGGAGGCAAAAATGAAAGAGCAGCTTTTGAATATCAAGGAAAAAGCCCTTGAAGAAATAAAGAATGCGGCTTTAACAAAGTCGCTTGAGGACCTTAAAGTTAAGTTCCTCGGAAAAAAAGGCGAGCTTACTGCAATACTCAAGCAGATGGGCGGCCTTTCCGCTGAGGAACGCCCCGTAATCGGTCAGCTTGCAAACGAGGTTCGTCAGACTCTCGAAGATGCGATTGCACAGGGACTCGAAGCTATCAGGGCAAAGGAGCTTGAAAAAAAGCTTGAAAGCGAAAAAATAGACGTTACAATGCCCGGAAAGCATTTTGAAGCGGGAAAAAGACACCCTCTCAACGCCGTTCTCGAAGAAATGAAGGATATTTTCAGAGGAATGGGCTATACGGTTGTAGACGGACCTGAGGTTGAGGAAACAAAGTACGTTTTCGATATGCTTAATACAGACGAGGGACATCCTGCAAGAGATCCGGGAGATACCTTCTATATTACGGACGAAATCCTTTTAAGAACCCAGACCTCCTCGGTTCAGATAAGACAGATGCTCAAGGAGAAGCCGCCTATCGCTATTATCTCCCCCGGACGCGTTTACAGATGCGACGAGGTTGACGGAACTCACAGTCCTATTTTCCATCAGTGCGAAGGGCTTGTTATTGATAAGAAGATCGCCTTCAGCGACCTCAAGGGTACGCTTGAGATGTGGGCAAAGAGACTTTACGGCGACGACGTAAAGCTTCGCTTCAGACCTCACCACTTCCCATACACAGAGCCTTCAGCCGAGGTTGACCTTCAGTGCTTCAAGTGCGGAGGAAAGGGCTGTCCGCTTTGTAAGGGCGAGGGCTGGATTGAAATGCTCGGAAGCGGCTCGGTGCGTCCCGAAGTTCTCATAAACTGCGGAATCGACCCTGAGGAATATTCGGGCTTTGCTTTTGGTATCGGTCTTGAGCGAATCACAATGATGCGCTACGCTATTGACGATATGAGACTGCTTTATGAAAACGACGCGCGTTTCCTCAAGCAGTTCTGATTGCACTAAAATTTTGACAAAAAACTCTACGGAGGTTCTGATAAGATGAATTTATCAATGAAATGGCTCAACGATTTCGTAAAGGCTGATATGCCGATTAAGGAATTCGTTGCCCAGATGACAATGAGCGGCTCAAAGGTTGAGACCTATGACGAGCTTTGCGCTGCGCTCAAAAATGTCGTTGTTGCAAAGGTTGTAAAAATGGAAAAGCACGCTGACAGCGAAAAGCTTTGGATTTGTCAGTGCGAGGTCGGAAAGGACGAGCCCGTTCAGATTGTAACGGCGGCTCAGAACGTCTTTGAGGGCGCTGTTGTTCCGCTTGTTCTTGCAAAGGGTAGCTGTGTTGACAGCAGAAACGGCGGAGTTCTTGAAATTACCAAGGGAAAGCTCAGAGGCGTCGAAAGCTTCGGTATGTTCTGCGGCTTTGAGGAGCTTGGACTTGCAAACGCAGACGCCCCCTACGCGAGCGCAGACGGCGTTCTTATCCTCAATAACGATCCCGATTTTGAAAAGATGGAAATCGGTATGCCTATTGAAAAGGCGCTTGGAATCGACGATATTTCGGTTGAGTTTGAAATTACGAATAACCGCCCCGATTGCCTTTCCGTTCTGGGACTTGCAAGAGAAGCGCACGCTACTTTTGATATCCCCTTTAACTATACGGCTCCTTCCTTTAAGGGAATTGACGCTGACATTAATAAAGAGCTGAAGGTTACGGTTGAAAACACCGAGCTTTGTCAGAGATATATGGCGGCTAAGGTCAAGAACGTAAAAATCGGACCTTCTCCGAGATGGATGACTCAAAGGCTCCGTGCAAGCGGCGTTCGTGCAATAAACAATCTCGTTGATATTACTAACTTCGTTATGCTTGAATACGGTCACCCGATGCATGCGTTTGACGCTCGCTTCGTTGAAGGAAACGAAATCGTCGTTCGTAACGCAAAGCAGGGCGAGGTTCTCAAGCTTCTTGACGAGGAAAAGCCCGAAATTGCCCTTTCGCCCGAAATGCTCGTAATCTGCGATAAGGAAAAGCCTATGGCTCTCGCAGGTATCATGGGCGGTCGCTTCAGCGGTATTCAGGACGATACGACCGAGGTTATTTTTGAGGCGGCTTGCTTTGAAGGCGTAAATATCAGACGAACAGCGAAAAAGTGCGGCGTGAGAACTGAGTCAAGCTCCCGCTTTGAAAAGAAAATCGACCCGACAAATGCGCAGAACGCACTCAACAGAGCTTTAGAGCTTATTGAGCTTCTCGGCTGCGGCGAGGTTGTAAGAACGATTATCGACGTTGACCACTCAACAAAGACTCCTTCAACGCTCAAGCTCGATTGCGACAGAATAAACGAGCTTTTAGGCTCTGATATTTCTAAGGAAGAACAGCTTAAAATCTTCAAGCGCCTTGACTTCGTGTATAACGAGCAGACAGGCGAAATCACAGCTCCGAGCGTGAGAATCGATATTGTAAATCAGGCTGACCTTGCAGAAGAGGTAGCAAGAATTTACGGATATAATAAGATTGAAAGCACTATTCCGAGACTTTCAAGCCACGCAAAGAAGCTTCCGATGGAAATTCTTCAGGAAAAGCTTGTAAATCTTATGGTATCGTGCGGCTGTTATGAAACGCTCTCGTTCAGCTTTATCTCCCCCAAGGGATATGATAAGTGCAGAATTGCAGACGAGCTTAAAAGAAGCGTAGAAATCACCAACCCTCTTGGCGAGGACACAAGCGTCATGAGAACGACAATGCTCCCCTCGCTTATGGAAATCTGTTCAAGAAATATCAACAACAGAAACCTCAGCGCCCGTTTCTTTGAAATAGGACGAGAATATCACCCGATGGCAACTGTGGACGAGCTTCCCGTTGAAAAGGACGTGCTTGCGGTTGCAGCTTACGGTGAAGACGAGGACTTCTTTACTCTCAAGGGAATTGCCGAGGAAATTTTCTCAAAGCTCCGTATTGACGCTACGTTTGAAAGCTGCTCTGATAACGGCTCTTATCACCCCGGAAGATGCGCCAAGGTCGTTTCGGGCGGAAAAACTCTCGGTTATCTCGGTGAGATTCACCCGCTTGTTGCTCAGAGCTACGGCGTAGGAAAATCGAGAATCTACGCTATGACGCTTGGTCTTGACGAGCTTCTCGGTGCATTGGGCGAAGAAATCAAGTATAAGCAGCTTCCTAAGTTCCCCGCTTCAACAAGAGACCTTAGCCTCGTGTGCGACGCTGACATTGAAAACGGTGAGATTATAAGCACAATCAAGTCCGCCGCAAAGCACCTTGAGGACGTAAGCCTGTTCGATATTTATACAGGCGAGCAGATTCCTGAGGGCAAAAAGAGTCTTTCTTACAAGCTTACGCTCAGAAAAGCCGACGGAACTATGACTGACGAAGAATCAGACAAGATTATTTCTAAAATCGTTGCTGCTCTTGCAGCTAAGAATATCACTCTCAGAGCATAAGAAAGGAAAATGACAATGTCTCTTAAAAGAATTCTTACTTCTGCGCTTGCAAGCGCCGTCCTGGTCACAAGCGCTCTTACCTTCAGCGGTTGCGCTGACACAAGCGTTGCAGGTACAATCGAGGGAGTAACTATCCCCGCAGGAATCTATATCCTCAACGAATACGACGCTCTTTCTCAAGCAATCAGCGATTTCAAGGACAAAAACCCCGACGTTGACACCAACGCAGAGGGCTTTGACTTCTTCGCTCAGACTATCGACGGAAAAAGCTTCAGCGATTATGTAAAGGAGCTTACTGCTCAGAACTGCAAGAACTATATTGCAATAGAAAAGATGTTCGACAGTATGGGACTTGCTATTGACGAAACGGAAAAGTCCGAGATTCTTGCTGACGTAAACGCAACCTGGAGCAACGAAAACACTTACGCTCAGTACTTCTACGGCGTTGATACCTACGGCGAATACTATGAGAAGAACGGCGTCGGTAAAAATTCTTACAAGGAGTTTATGCTCAACGGTAAAAAGTCTGAGCTTATCTTCAATTCAATATACGGCGAGGGCGGCTCCAAGGAGGTTGCTCAGGCTGAGATTGAAAAGTGGTTTACTGAAAATTATACCGTTATGAGATATATCTCCGTTTCCAAGAAGGATAAGGACGGAAAGCTCATTGAAGACGAAGCTAAGCTTTCTGAGCTTAAAGATCTCGCTGAGGGCTACGCTGAAAAAATCAACGGCGGCACTAAGTTCAGCGAGGTTTATAACGAATACCTCAAGCACATTGAGGAGGACGAGGTTGAAATCAAGGAAGAGAACGAGCTTGATATTCTCCTTTCAGCCGAATCAACGTCTCCCTCCGAGGAATTTGTAAAGCACGTTTACGGTATGGAATTTGAGAAGGCTGAGGTTTACGACGCTGACACCTACTACTATGTAGTTGTACGCTACGATATTCTCAAGGGCGATTACCTTGACGAATACAAGCAGGTTGCGCTCAGCGAGCTTAAAGGCGACGAAATGACCGCTACAATCGAAGCTGAGACAGCCAACTACTCTGTAAGCTTCAACCAGGCTACTGTTGACCAGTTCTCTCCCGAATCAATCGGTTGATTCCGTAAAAAATAAACAGAACCGCCGCACATTGCAGGTCTGAGCTTGCTTTGTGCGGCGTAGTCAGTTTGAGGAAGGCTTGGGGCGCTCAAAAGCACAGGGGCTGCTGTGGGACGGGCGACAAAGCCTCAGCGTACCCCGAAGCCGAAGGCGAGCCGCCTTTGGCAGTTCCGCCGCACAATAAACAAATGCCATTTAGCACTTTGTCTGTGCGGCGGTTTCAAAACTGCTTTATGACGCCCTCCAACCCCTCTCTCTCATTTTATATCCGTCCCGAAATTGAGTCGCCTCACCCTTGGCACCCACTCAGCCTTACGGCTTCGGGGCACGCCGGGCGAGGCGATGGCTTGGGGGAGCTAAAAAGATAAGGAAAAAGTATGAGTATTTTTAATGCAAAGGATATAAGCGTATTTTTTGGCGAGACGATGCTGTTCAAAGACGTGAGCTTTGCTGTTGAGGCGAACGATAAGATAGGTCTTGTCGGAACAAACGGCGCAGGCAAATCTACGCTTCTGAAGCTTCTTATGGGGCAATGTCCCGAAGATTATACGGGAGCAATTACTAAAGCCGCCGACGTTGAGATCGGTTTTATGGAACAGCACGTGCTCAGCAGTACGGACGCTACCGTTTATGAGGAGGCGCTTTCGATTTTTAAGCCTCTTATAGAAGCCGAGCAGGAGCTTGAAGACCTCCACAGGCGCATAGATAGCGGCGACAGGTCATCTGAAATTCTTGAAAAGCAAATGAGGCTGACGGAGGAATTTCAGAATAAGGGCGGTCTTACCTTCCGTGCAAGAACTCAGAGTATGCTTGTGGGAATGGGCTTTCAAAAAGAGCTTCAGGACAAATCCGTGTCCGTTCTCAGCGGCGGCGAGCGCTCAAAGCTCCAGCTTGTGAAGCTTCTTTTATCGGGGGCAAAGCTCTTATTGCTCGACGAGCCGACCAATCATCTTGATATTGCGGCGACGGAATGGCTCGAAAATTATCTCCTTGAGTTCAAGGGCGCATATATTCTCATCTCCCACGACAGATATTTTCTCGACAAGGTTACAAACAAAACCTTCGCCCTTGACAATAAGACTCTTGATTGTTACAAGGGGAACTACTCCGCTTATCTGAAGCAGTACGACGAAAGAGTGGCTTTTTTAGAGAAGAAGTATAAGCAGGACATTGAGGAAATCGAGAGAATCGAAAAGATTATCGAACAGCAAAAGCGCTTCAATCAGGAGCACAACTACGTTACCATAAAGTCAAAGCAAAAGCAGATTGACAGAATTAAGGAGCAGCTGGTACCTCCTCCGCCAAAAAAAGAGCATATCCGATTCGCTTTTCCCTGTAAGACGGCTCACGGAACGGACGTTCTTCTTGCACAGGGGCTTTCCTTTGATACGGGCAAGCAAAAACTCTTTTCAGACGTTGAGCTTGATATAAAGTTCGGGGAGAGAATCTTTCTGCTTGGCTCAAACGGCTGCGGAAAGTCAACGCTGATGAAATCCCTCGTCGGAAAAATTCCGCTTCAAAGCGGAAGCGTGCGGATTGCCGACTGGATTAAGACGGGCTACTTCGATCAGCTTCAAGACCTCAGATTTCAAAGTGAAAAGTCGATCCTTGACTTTGTGTGGGACGAATACCCTCAGCTGACAAAAACTCAAGTTATGTCTGCGCTTGCGGTCTTTCGCATAAGGGGCGAGGAAGCGCTCAAGCCGATGAATAAAATAAGCGGCGGCGAGGCGGCAAAGACGGTGCTTTTGAAAATTATGCTAAGCGGCCCCAATTTGCTTCTTTTTGACGAGCCGACCAACCATCTCGACCTTGAAGCACGAGAAGCTCTCATAGACGCTCTTGACGGATACGAGGGGACAATGCTCATAATCTCTCACGACCGAACGCTCATAAACGCTGTTGCAACCAAGCTCGTCTTTCTCACAGAATCGGGCATCGAAATCTTTGAGGGCAACTACGACGAATATCAGCAAAAGCGAGGTCTGCAATCGCTGACTGCTCAAAGGGAAGAAAAAGCGGAAAAGCCACAGAACAGCTACAAGCTCCAAAAGGAGCTTCAAAGCAAAATCAGAAAGACAAAACACAGGCTTGAAATAATCGAAAAGGAGCTTGAGGAAATCGGAGAAAGAATCGACACGCTCAATGCTCTTATGCAATCGGCAGAGCGCTCTTACGAGCAGCTTATGGACGACACGACTGAGCTTTCCGAGCTTGATAAGAAGCAAAACGAGCTTCTTGAAGAGTGGGAGAGCCTTGATAACGCCCTTTCCGAGCTTGAAAAAACATAACAAAAGGCGGCATAGAGCCGCCTTTTTTCGTGGGAGAACAGTTAAATTTAACAGAAAAAGAACACCCCTGATGGAGTGTTCTTTTGTATTTGGGTTAAATTAGTCTTTCTTCTTAGCAACAACAATTGCGCCCGTTGCGAGAACTGCAAGACCTGCAACTACTGCAAAGCCTTCAACACCTGTGTCGGAGTTGGTTTTATCTTCGTTAGTTGTATTGTCTGCAGGAGCTTCGGCTTCTTTGTCTGCAGAAACTGTGCTAATATCTTCGGTTGTGAGAAGATAATCAGAACAGCTATCCTGTTTAACTGTGATGAAGCCGTTTTCGTCAACAATAGCTGTGTCGATGAGCGTTACTCCGCTTTCTAACTTTTTGCTGTAATAAAGTGTCTTGCCTGCATATTCTGTTCCGACAGGAATGGTTATTTCAGCAGCTGCAGGGAGCTTTCCGCTGTAAGCGTAGTTGACATCCAAAACAAAATTCTCCTTTGTCAGCTTATCGCTTACCGCTTCGAGAACCTCACTAAACACAGTGGAAATGATGCTTGTAAAGTCATACGCTTCAATTCCGTCAACGGTACCCATTGTGCCTTTTTCGAACTTGAAAGAAACTCCGTTATCGCACTTGATAACTACGTCTGAGTCAGCATTTTCTGCAATAATATCAGCAAAATCATCTGCTGAATACGCTTCGCCTTCCGCTACTTGGAATTCAACTGCAGGAGCCGTAGGAGTTTCAGGTTCTGGTGTTGCGTTGCTATTCGCCTCGTTCAGCATGGCTGCGCCGTTTTCAGTTAAAACTGGCAAGAAGACGAATTTGGGATTGTTGCCGGGAGCGAGAACGGACTTCCCAGTAGTGTAGTCGAAAGTCCAAGGATACATTACTTTTCCGTTTTCATCGAATTTGTCATTGGTATGGAGAATGACTATAACCATGTCCACATCCTGATGGGTATATCCCTTTATTAGCGTGGAGCCATCGTCTGCTAAATCGCCCCAATCGAATTTGCCCCAGGTATCCATAGCTTCATTCAGCTCTGACATCGGTAAAGTTGCTTCGGAGACAGAGGCGTCATCCAAGGAGCTGTCCCATGAGTAACATCCGGGTCCCCAAATTCTCTGGCCTGACACGACAGGTATAGTTTTGTCCGCCATATCAAGTTCCTTAAAGGTTGTTTTACCATCAGCGTCCTTCTGAATATCTACAAACTCAAACTCAATGGCATACACATGATTTCGTGTATAATTATTACCGTCTGTGGCAGTAAGGCTGCTGTCATCACCAAAGATCGAAACATCACATCTTGTGATGGTTAAGTCACTACCAAGAATCTCAACACAGTGGTTGATAAAAGCTTCGTACTCCTCGTCCGTAAAGCTATACCAGCCCTTTCGATTCTCAACGTTGAGATCGATATCTAAATCTAACAAGTCGCCAGTTGTGTTGTCTTCGTCTTCCTCAGGAGTTTCCTCAGGGGTTTTCTCAGGAGCTTTAGCAGGAGCCTCCATAGCAAGCATTTCTTCTTCAGTTGCGCCGTAAGCAAGAGCTGCGTAGTATTCGTTTGCAGGTTCTACTGTAACGGGATCAACAGGCTTACCTGTTTCGTCAACTGTGAGGAGGTTGTTGCCTTCAGCGTCGTTGAGAATGCAGTAGTCAACCTTGATTTCAGCAAGGTCAGAACCCCAATCTTGGAGACCGATCTGGTAGCATGTGCCACCCTCAATGTATCTGTCTTCTTCGGGAACGTTGTAAACAATTGCCCACTTGCCGTCAGCTGTTGGCATTGTCTTAACTTCCTTGGTAGGATCCATAGTAGCAAACGTTGTAATGCCGTCAGCGTCTATTACCTCATCCTTGAGCTGCTGATATGTACCTATGTTCCAAACGCCCCACCATTCGTTTGCGGGCCAGTTATACTTAGCATAGTTAGCAGCCTCGTCACTTCCCAAAGGAGAGGAAGCTGTACCGAGTATGCCGCCATTAGCAGAGAAAAGTACATTACCACCCCAACGACCTTCAAAAAACTCTGCGTAATCGCCTGCGGGTTCGATAACGAGGATTACCTGAGCGATCTTTGTTACGTCTACGCCGTAGTCAACCTTAGGCTTGTTTTCCTTTTCATTACCTTCATTGTAAACCTGAAGGAGCCAGTTGTCTGCTGTGTTAAGGGGAGAAAAAACGTCGCCTTCGTTAGCGATGTAAAGCTCTTCATCAGGAATTCGAAAGATATCTGCGCTTGCTGTTGTTACCATAGTAGCGGCGGCCGTGATGCCTGCCAATGCAATGGTTAACAGTTTTCTAAATTTCATAATTAAACTCCTCCATAAAAAACGTTGCTAAAATTGTAACAATATTATTATAAACAAAACTTGGGCACATTTCAATGCAACATGTGCAAAAAAAAAAAAAAAAAAACAACAATTTTGTGTAATTTGCATAAATTTTCTCGCGTAAACAAAAACCTCCCTTCCCCGAAAAATCACGAATCCTCCCGAAAAAGCATATAATATAACGTAAGCACAAACCGCATGACGAAAGGACAAAATATGAAGAACGAAGAACAGAAGGTAGGCTACGCCTACGTTAAGAATCAGAAGCTAAAACAGCTTTATTCACCGCAAAAGGCGCTTATGGAAGGCACAATTTTTCCTGAGCTTAACATAACGATTGCGCAGTACGAAAGGGGGCTTTTCGATGGCAAGTAAAAGCTATAACAAGCAAAAATGCCGTGTGCTGATGGAAAAGCTGGCACAAGCGGCATTCTACGCTCACGAGCTTAACCTCTATCTTGATACTCATCCGTGCGACGAGGCGGCTCTTGAGCTTTTTGAAGAGGCAATAAGAAACGAGCATAGCGCAAGAAAAGAGTTTGAGGAGTGCTGTTATCCGCTGAGAGTTGCTTCTGCCGGGGCAGATTGCGGCGAGTGGGATTGGCTCGTGGGCAGTAGGTTAGGAGGCTGAAATGTTTATATTTGAAAAAAGAACTCAGATGCCCGTTGTAATCAACAACAAAAACCCTAAGCTTGCGAGCTTTATCCTGAGCCAGTACGGTGGTCCCGACGGCGAGCTTGGCGCTTCGCTCCGCTATCTCTCACAGCGCTTTTCGATGCCCGACGAAAGAGGAATCGCTCTTTTGACCGACATAGGCACCGAAGAGCTTTCACATCTTGAAATGATAGGCAGTATCGTGTCTCAGCTTACAAGCGGAGAGGGCGCAAAGAGCTTTGATCGTTACGGAGTGGGAAGCTATTACGTCGATCACGCAAACGCCGTTTACCCCTCAAGCGCCGCGGGCGTCCCCTTCACCGCCGCATATATTCAGAGCAAGGCAGATCCCATTGCAGATCTGATGGAGGACCTTGCCGCCGAACAGAAGGCACGGGCAACCTACGACAGCATTTTGCGCCTGTGCGACGATCCCGACGTGAGCAACATCATCAAGTTCCTTCGTGAGCGTGAGGTCGTTCATTTCCAACGCTTCGGCGAGCTTCTCAACTACTACCAAGAAAAAATCTGCTGAAAAAACAGCCCCCTGTCGTGAGGACAGGGGGCTTTTTGTGTAAAATATTGGCGTCCCCGGCGCGATTCGAACGCGCGGCCTTTCGCTTAGGAGGCGAACGCTCTATCCTGCTGAGCTACGGGGACAAAGCAGTCTGCTTTCACAGACCGCCATATAATTCTATCACAATATCAGGATAAAATCAAGCGTTACTCCTGATAAATTTCATAGATGATTTTCATAGTCTGCGCCGTTGTTTTGGTAATAGGCACGTCGAGATTATTTATCGAAGCGATATAGGGCCTGAAAATCATCTGCTCCGTAAAGCTTGCGTTTTCAAAGGTAATCGAGCCGCCTCTGCCGTCAACGAGAACGTAAGGGAGCTGTTCTCTTGCGTCATAGGGGGCAACAGGCATACACTTATCCGAAGCGACAAGTCCCGATTCAACGAGATTATCGTTAGAATCAACCGAATAGCACAGCCCTGCAAGGCTTGAACTGCATTGAGAAAGGAAGAGTCTTCCGTTAAGCTCAAAGAGGTTGAAACGGCAAGGGAGCTTTTCCTCGGTAATTTTTTTGACGAAGGCTCCGTCTGTTGTGAACTTATAGAGGCAACAGTCGTTCGAGATATAGTAAAAGCCGTTAAAAAGTGCAAGTCTCGGTCCTACGGAGGTATAGGAGCTGAAGCTTGTTATCTCGTTTATATCCGTGCCGAAGCTGTAACCCGAACCCGAAAGTGAAAGCTTCAGCTCGGATTTTTTACTGCCTGAGTTGACGTCTACGAAATAAAGAGTGATATATTCAGTCGCAATTGCCCCGAAATAAACGAGAGTGTCGTCGTCGATAAGGCAACCGCCCGACGAATAGCTGTCCGCCTTAAACGAGCTTACAACCGTATTCTCATAATTTTCGTTGTCAATTCCGCTGAGGTTCTGATTGAGCGAGAGCCTGGAGGAGCTTTGACCGTTGAGTAAAAAGACCGTTTTCGTATCGGTATTCATAGCGACGATTTTTCCGTCCGAGCGCCTTCCAAGAAGAAGAACGTGATAAGGATAGGTCGCCTTTATATCCGAATAATTCACAGGCACGATATGCCCGTCTCTTGTGATATTTTTCTTTTCTCCGTCAAAATCCGACGGGTAAGAGAGGAGTCCGCTTGCGTCGGGAACGGGAGGGTAGCCGCTGTTTCCGCCGCCCTTACTTGTGAGCGTAATGCAGTTTATAGTTCCGTTTGCCTTATCCGTAGCGAAATCCCAAACGTGACGATAGCCCTTGGGCTTTTGGTTTTCGTCGAGGATTTCGCCGCTTTCGTTGATGTTATAGCTTCCTCTTGTCACGGTACTGCCCGAATATTCTGCGCCTGCGTGACCGACGAGGACGTTGTCGTTGGGCGGCATTATCAGATTCTCGTCCTCAACGATGTTATCCGCCCAGAGCATAATTCCTCCGAGCATTTTCGTGCTTATCGGCGTCAGAAGGTCGATAGCCTGCGCCATATCGGAGTATCTTGAGTTAAAGCCCCAGTACACAGGAGGATTGAGCAGTCTTTCAACTGCCTTTGTAATCATATTCTTATCCTCAGCGCAAAAGGTTTCTTTTCCTGTTTTTGCGTCATAGAGGCAAATTCTTGATTTTCCCTTAATCATTCCTAGTCCTTTCTTATTCGTCCGTCGTTATTTCATAAGCCTCACAGGAAAAAGCGAGCGTTTCAGAAATATTAACCGACGATATTTTTCTTTCAACCTCATAATAACGGGCAGCTTCACCCAGCGCTGTTTTTGGCGCCGTTTTTGTTTCAGAAGAAACGATTTCGCCAAAGTGAGACGAAATTCCCCTTGAAACGTCAAAGCAAGGCACGTTATCATAAAAAGTCCTGTTGGGAGAACGGCTGACCGTTCCTGAAAAGCACTGACCGCTTACTGCCGCCGTAACGGAATCCTTAGGGAAATACGCCGTTCCCGACACGGCTTTTGCGTAAAGCTTTACCGAGCTATATCCGGGTGCAACAACAGGAAAGAAATTAAAAAGGCACAGCGGAAGCCTTTTTCCTCCGTCAATATCAGCCGTAACGACAGGCTGAGTCGAAACGTCGTTGAGCCTGTATTCGAGCGTAAGCCTGCAATCAGACGAACACAGCGGCAAAAGCTGTGCGAAAAACGCCGCCGAGGTCATTGCCGAAGACAGAACGTCAAGCTCAGCTATAAGGGTAAGCGTTGAGCCGACGGTAATCGGCTTTTGGTTGGTGAAGCTGTAATAAGTCACCGTCATATCCTTTTTAAGCTGTTCGAGCTGATTTTCTTCTGTTGCCGCCGCCTCAAACTCGTCAATGGGATTTTTCGACCTTGAGTAAAGAGTCCCGAAAAGCCCTCCGTCATAAACAAGCTCAAGCTCGCTCACAATTCCCGAAAAAACGCCGTTGTCGTTATCGTTCTGAACCTCGATAATATCCCCTGCTTCAATGAAGGGAAGCCCTTGCATTTCAAGCTCTATACCGTGATATGAAAAATTCTTCCACTTATCATAGATTGCCTCTACCGTTTCTTGTGTTGCAAAGGGATTATCGCATATATAGGTTGTGAGCTTTGTGCCTTTACCTGCGCTTATTTCGCCCGACGGCGTATTCATAACTACCTGTCTTATCTCACAGGGGTCTTGAGTCAGGGAAAGCGAAAAATAGTTGTCTCTTGTTATTCTGAAACCGCTTTTTTCAAGCTCCTTAAAGCAAAGCCTTCCGTATCGGTCGAACTTGGCGCAACGACCGTCAAGCCCTGCGAGATAGCCAAGAACCTCTCTGAAGGTTGCTTGAGACGGCGGATTTAAGCACAGCAGGTTTTTGTCTATAAGAGCTTGAGTCTCAAGCTCCTTTGTAGCGCAGATATCAGACAGAAGCTCCTGAGCCTTGCACGGAAACGAAAGCTTGCTTTTGAATTCGTCGTCAAGCTTATACATCATATCGTAACAGGTGACGGAATATCTGTTTTTTCTCCGATAACGCCTTGATATGAAAAAAACTCCCAGGGGGCATCTTTCACTGCTCCCTTCAAAAAGAATATACGGCCTTATGATTGAAGAAAGCGGAATATATTCCTGAGTTATAAGCTCAAAGTGAAGCCTGTTCGAGCAACAGGTTCCAAATTGCATATCCTCGCTGTGAATAACGTCGGTAAATTCCAGGCTCAGAATATCAGAGTCAGTAAAAACCTTCTCTCCGACTTCAAGCTCACAGCTTATTTCACGCCCCGGCGAAAGAGCAAGCCCCTTGAAGCCATCACTTACCTTTACCATTATTTTTCCTCCAGAGTGAGCGTACAGCCGCTGTAAACGGGAAGTCCCATTGCAGAATAGAGTATTTTCGACGGCTGTTCTGCAAGGTGAAATTTCCTTGTGATATAGTTTGAGTCAGCGGCGCTGAAAAAGGTCACGTCAAAGAAAACGGGGGAAGTAAGCTCCATAAGCTTTTGCGCCTGAGCGACGTTCATCGGCCCAAGCTCAACTGTGAGCGTGAATTTTCTTGAAACCATATCTATGAGCATATCGCCGTTTGCGTTGTAGTCGGTTTTCGTATTTCTTGTTTTTCGCTCCGCCGAGTAGGAAATTACCGACGGAAGCTTATAGTCGTTGAAAAAAAGCTCCATACAACCTCACTTTACAATTCTTGTGTTGAGCTGACGGTTCATATCGTTGGTTGCGCTTGCGATGACTCTTGCCATCTTATGCCCGTCAAGCTCGACTGTTACGTTGATATTTTGTTCGGGTAAAACCGTCTTGGGCGTATTATTCTGAACGACCATCGGCTCGGTCTTCTCTCGTGGCAAGGCTGAAATCGCCTCAATGCCGCCAAGACGGGTAAGCGTTTCGTTCTGTGCCGCCGTGAGAACTGCCTCTCCCTTGTGCAAAAAGGCGTACTCGTCTTTATTGATATAAGGGCTTCCGCTTCGGTAAGACGAGGGGGTTGTTGCCCTTGAAAGCATTTTAGAAGCCCCGCCTTTCCCCTCAGACGCCCCCGAATATCTGACAGGCGTGAGCTTATCAAAAAACGAGCCGACGTTGGGCACGTCAACCTTGATTGTATTTACGATATTTTCCGACAAAACCTGCATTGCCTGCGCCGCAAGCGAAGCCGCCGTGTTGAGCCTTCCTGCGATAGTTGTCACGCCGCTTAGAAAAGAGGTTACGCCAAGCGTCTTTGGGGAAATAACGGAGCTTATTGCGTCAGTGAGCGAAAAGCTCAACGCCGCCATTTTCTCCCCGATGAGAAGAGCTCCCGAATCAATCTGCTCGCCTGCCCGCCCAAGATCCGAAGCGACCTGGGAGCTGTCTACCCTTACCTGATAAATAATTTGTCCGTCCGCCATACATACTCCTTTCAGTTTTCAGCACATAGCTGAAATTCATAATGAATCTTTTCTTCGGCTCAGAGTATCAAAGAGCTTTGAGAGTCCGTCCTCAAGGCTTGCGCTGTCGAGGCTGAATTTATTTTTGAGTCTTAAAAGCCTCGAAACGTATTCTTCGCCCGCTACTGCCGCCGACGGAACCTCGCTCGCTCTTATCTGCATAATTTCATAAAGACGGGTTTGCTTTGATACCGCCGAAATAAGCGCAGGAAAAATCCTCCAGTCGATATAGTCGCTTGAAAAATCAAGACCGTAGCTTTGCAAAAGCGCAGTATAAATAAGCTCCGAGTCCTTTTTGAGGTCGATAATCTTATCTCCCCGTCCGCCCTTTCCCACAAGAGAATCAAGGATTTTTTCAAGGAGCCGTTCTTTCTTCCACAGCGGCAAAAGCATAGCTCTGACGCCCGACCTCCTCCTCAACAGCAACCTCAGACAGATACGAACCTTGATTGATTTATTTATATCGCCGTCTGAAAGAAGGTCAGCCGCCCTCAGCACGTCAGCCGCCGCCGTATTTACCCTGAACCCGTCAACGATAAGCGGCTTTTTTCTCAGCTCCGAAATCCTATAAAGCTCCATTTTACCTCCTGCTTTTTCCTTGCGCTCTTATCCGTCGGAAAACGAAAGCGCAAACCCTCGTGGCACCCACTCCGCCTCGCTCCGCTCGGCTTCGGGGCACGCTGAGGTTTTGCGTCTGCTCGTGCTTTTTAGCGGCTCTTTTGAATCACGGATCTCCAAAGCTGCTGTTCTATTACTTTTTCTGACCGTAGTAAGCGTTCTTTCCGTGCTTGCGTAAAAAATGCTTGTCAAGAAGAGCGTTACTCATAGCGGTCTCGCCTGCGAGAATTTCCGTGTGCCACGCCATCATAGCACATTCTTCGAGCACGACGGCGTTATGAACGGCGTCAAGCGGATTGTCTCCCCAGGTGAAAGGGCCGTGACTGTGAACGAGAACGGCGGGAACGTCGCAGGGGTTTCGTCCGTCAAAGGCTTCGATGATGACCGTTCCTGTTTCTTTTTCATATTCTCCACCGATTTCGCTTGCGGTCATTTCTCTTGTGCAAGGGATTTCGCCGTAGAAATAATCGCCGTGAGTAGTTCCCATAGGGAGAATTTCACGACCTGCCTGAGCGAAAATCGTCGCCCAACGGGAGTGCGTGTGGACAACGCCGCCGATGTTTGCAAAGGCTTTATAAAGCTCAATATGAGTCGGGGTGTCAGACGAGGGGTTGAGCGAGCCTTCGATAACCCTTCCCTCCAGGTCAACCACAACCATATCGTCAGCCTTGAGCTTTTCGTATTCAACTCCCGACGGCTTTATTACGACGAGCCCTTTTTCTCGGTCAATTCCCGATACGTTTCCCCAGGTGAAGGTGACGAGCTTGTGCTCAGGGAGCAACAGGTTCGCTTCCAGAACCTTTTGTTTAAGTTCTTCTAACATCAGTAAATCCTCCTTAAAGGTCACAGCCGTTGTCGCTGAAAACGCGGCTGAAAATTTTATTGTCAAGCTTTTCCGATAAAAGCTCGTCCATAAGCTGTGCGGCTATTTCAACTGAGCTGTCAAAGCGTTTTTGAAGCTCTTTTGTCGATTCTTTGAAATCGGGGTTGGGCTTTTTGTTGATAAGAAGTCCGTGAAGCTGTTTATAGTGTCCCGTAACGCCGAACATGGCTTTTATTGCGCCTCTTTTGAGTGTATTTTCGGTCACAAGCGAATTTGTGCAGAAAATCATCGAGCGAATCGCCTTTTTGATTTTCTGAGGGGCAACGCCCTCCCAGAATTTTGAAATCAGCTCGCAGTTTTTATCGCTGGGATTGAGGTGAGTGAGCTTTTCTCTGAGCGGATTGAAGCCGTCGTTGCTCAAAAGCTCACGGTCGAACTCGTTTTCCATCTCAATATGCGTTAAAATTCCCTTTTCTGTTTGCCTTTCTATGTAGCTGTGAACGGCGGTATCGAGGACGAAGTGCGTAAGAAAGCCCAGAAGATAGGCTTTTTCTTCGTCTGCTTTTGCAACGGGTAAAAGCGAGGAGAAAACCTCAAGACCTGTTTTCTTATGAAGTCCGTAGCCCTTTGAGCTTATCTCGTTTTTCTTCACGGGGTTTTTATAGGGCTTATAATAAAAAAGTATATCGGGGCCGTGAACGCCGACGTTAAAAAGCTCTGTTGCACAGGAAACTATATCCTTGACTCTCTGACTGCTTTTTTCGACGGCGAGATGGCCGAATTTATAGTGAGCGTAGTTTGACGCCATTTTTTCTCCTTTCGGGTTGAGTGATTGGCAGTTGCCTTTATAAATTATACACCTAAGCCCCACTGATTTCAACAGCAAAAAATTGCCAGCCTTGACAAAGCAGGGTTAAAGTATTATACTTTTTAGCAGTAAAAGAAAGCGAGGACGCATTATGAGAAAGACAAAAATAGTCTGCACCATGGGACCTTCTACGGCTGATGACAATGTTCTCAGAGAGCTTATGAAAAGCGGAATGAACGTCGCTCGTCAGAATTTTTCCCATGGCGACCATGATTCACATAAAAAGGTTTTTTCACAGGTAAAAAGAATAAGAGAGGAGCTTGGGCTTCCCGTAGCTTCACTTCTTGACACTAAAGGCCCTGAGGTAAGAGTAAAGCTCTTTAAGGGAGGAAAGGCGGAGCTTGCGGCTTCGAGTCGCTTCGTTCTGACAACAAGAGAGGTCGAGGGAACAAGCGAGGAGGTTTCTATAACCTATAAGAACCTTGCCGACGATATTCAGATAGGAACAAGAATACTTGCAGACGACGGTCTTATTGAGCTTAAAGTCGTTGATATAATAAAGAACGACGAGGGAAGCGATATCGTCACAACCGTAGTTCACGGCGGCGTTCTCAGCAACAACAAGTCCTGTAACTTCCCCGGTATCAAGCTCTCTATGCCCTATGTGAGCGAGAGAGATAAAAGCGACATTCTCTTTGGAATCGAAACGGGCTTCGACTTTATCGCCGCTTCCTTTGTAAGCAGCGACGCAGATATTCTTGAAATCAGAAAGCTCCTTGACGATAACGGTGGCGAGGATATAAAAATTATCGCCAAAATCGAAAATCAGGACGGCGTAAACAATATCGACGATATTCTGAGAGTTTCCGACGGAATTATGATTGCAAGAGGAGATATGGGCGTTGAAATCCCCTTCGAGCAAATTCCGAGAATCCAGAAAATGCTGATTGAAAAAGGCTATAACGCAGGCAAGCAGGTAATTACCGCTACTCAGATGCTCGAAAGTATGATAAAAAATCCACGTCCTACCCGTGCTGAGACGACCGACGTTGCAAACGCAATCTACGACGGAACGAGTGCGATTATGCTTTCAGGCGAAACGGCGGCGGGACTCTATCCTGTTGACGCTGTAAAGACGATGGCGAGAATTGCCGAAACGACCGAAAAGAACATAAACTACGCCAAGCGCTTCAGAGCAAGAGAGGTTGATACAAACGAAAACGTGACCAATGCAATCAGCCACGCTACCGTAACAACGGCGATGGACCTGAGCGCCAAGGCGATTCTTACCGTTACAAAAACAGGCGGAACAGCGAAAATGCTCTCAAAATACCGCCCCAACAGGCCTATTCTCTCTTGCACAACGAGCGAAAAAACGTGGCGTCAGCTTAATCTGAGCTGGGGCGTTGTTCCGCTTATGGCTCAGCTTATGTCAAACACAGACGACCTTTTCAATCACGCTGTTGACGTTGCACAAAAGGCGGGCTATCTCGAAAACGGCGACCTCGTGGTAATCACAGCGGGCGTTCCTCTTGGAGTCAGCGGCACGACAAATCTTATGAAGGTTCACGTTGTGGGCGACGTTCTCGTAAAAGGACAGGGCGTGACCGATAAAACCGCTACGGCGACGGTTTGCGTCGTTCAGAACGCCGAAGAAGCGCTCAAGCACTTCGTCAGCGGAGATATTCTCGTTATCCCTGAAACAAACAACGAGGTGATGCGCCTTCTCAGGTCAGCAGGAGGAATCATTACAGAAAAAAGCGGAATGGACAGCCACGCCGCTGTTGTAGGGTTGTCGCTTGATATTCCCGTAATCGTCGGCGCAGAAAACGCAACTCAGATTCTAAAGAATGGAACGGCAGTCACCATTGACGCAGTAAAGGGAATCGTTTCAGCTAAGGGCTGATAAAATAAAAGGGGCAGTGGAAGGCGCTGTACTCTTAAGGACAGTTTTTGGAGTACATTGCCTACCGACAGAAAAAACAGAAACCGCAGATTGGTTTTCTGCGGTTTTTGTGATATAACAGGGTATATGATTAACACGGTGCATAAAGCTATTTTGCTACGATAAATAAGAATTTGATG
>JAZNST010000046.1:0-9683 GCA_045591405.1 Ruminiclostridium sp. | reverse complement strand
GGGTGCCACGAGGTTTTGCGCTTGGATTTTTCCACGGATAAACGGCAAGCCCAAGCACGAGAGAGGGGGAGAAAGGAACACCGCCCATCGCTTCCCCCTTCGTCCGTACAGCCCCAAAAAGCTCACGCTCCACCCGTATTTCTCCGTTTGTTACATAATTATCAAACAGTGATAACTGATTTTTCAAAAACAGAGACAATTTTGTAAAAATTTAATGAAATTTTATACTTTTAGTTGCAATAGAGTTGTATATTTGATATAATGAAGATGAAATCGTATACAATGCGATATGATTTGGAAAGCGAGGGAAGAGAATGCCTAAAAAAGATAAAATAATCGGTGTTATACTTTGCACGCCACAAGACGAATCCAACGCCGCATACGTTGAATATCTCTCAACCTACGCTACGTCAAAGGGATTTAAGACGATGTTCTTTGGCGCTTTTTCCGATTTTGCTCTTAATTCGCCGGGAAAAGATATTTTCGGTATTATAAACTACGATCTTCTCGATGCAATGATCATTCTTCCTGAATCAGTGCAATCGGAAGAGGCTATAAACAACGTTTATGAAAATGCAAGAAAGAGAAATATCCCCATAGTGTCGGTTATGTCGCCTGTGAAGGATTCATATAATATTTCCTTTGATTATAGGGGTAACTTCAAAAAGATAATCGACCACGTTATCGAAGAACATGACGCAAAGCGTATTTATTTCGTAAGCGGAACCAAGGGCAACAGCTTTGCTGAAGAGCGACTTGAGTGCTTCCGTGAGTCAATGCGCGATCACGGTCTTGAGGTTGACGAAAGCGGAATTGGCTACGGCGATTTCTGGGCAATCCCGACCTATCAGCTTCTTGACAGATGGATAAACGACGAAAAGCTCCCTAAGCCTGACGCTATTATCTGCGCTAACGACGCAATGGCTCTTGCAACTTGCATTAAGCTTTCAGAATACGGCTATTCGGTTCCCGGTGATATTATCGTAACAGGACACGACGGAATCGAAATCGAAAAGCATCAGATTCCCCGTCTTACAAATGCAGTCGTAAATATCGAGGGCGCCGCTTATAAGGCAGTTGACACGATTATCGACCTTCTTGACGGAAAGACGGTTGAAAAGAATATCGTCATTGATTCAAAGCTCGTTATTTCAGAGTCGTGCGGCTGTGTTCCCATTGCTGACCATTCGCTCAATAAAAAGATTACCGAGCTTTACGATTTAGCTAACTCCTACGACGGCTTTGCTTCTTATCTTAATACGATGGCAACAGATCTTGCTAACGAAAACGAGCTTGAGCCGTTCCTTAAAAAGCTTTATAAATATATGCCTTCGTCGTTTGCAGGTGCAGCGTGGATATGTATGCCTACTGACTCTATGACGCCAAGACCGCTTAATGCCGACGAGCTTGCCGACGAATCGGGAAGTGACCCAAGAGAAGCCGATTTCTTCAGCGGCGATAAGCTTATGAGCCTTATTAATTGGCGCTCAGAGATTAAGGAATGTCAGCAGATGCTTCAAGTTTTTGATCGCTCCGAGCTGCTTCCCAACTATGACGCTGTTATTGAAGAGCGAGATATGATTATGTTTATGCCCATTTGCTTTGCGAATAAATTCCAGGGCTACTTATCATTCTGCTTTGACGTTCATAATCGCCCGTTGAAGTTCACCTGTACCTTTGTGAACTATATTTCGATGATTCTTGAGCTTGTAAAGCAAAAGTTCAGCGTCGCTTCAGCGCTCAATCAGCTTAGGTCAATGTATATCCTTGACTATATGACCTCTCTTTACAACAGACGAGGCTTTTACACAAAAATCAGACCGCGCCTTGATGACTGCATAGAAAAGAAGCACGACCTGTTGATAGTTTTTACCGATATGGACGGGCTTAAGGTTATAAACGATACTCACGGTCACGCCGAGGGCGATAACGCAATAAAATCCCTGGCTATGCTTTTAACGAAATCAGCAGGAGACGATATGATAGTTGCCCGCTTTGGAGGCGACGAGTTCGTGGTTGCGGGTGTTTTCCCCGACGGTGAGGCAACTGCAAAAAAATTCAAAAGGACCTTCAACAATAACCTCGCAAAGTTCAACGAGCTGTCAGGACTCCCTTATAAGATTTCATCAAGCTTTGGCGTAACGGTTACAAAGCCTGACGATAACACCAACCTTGACGACCTTATCGAATACGCCGATACTATCGCATATCGTCAGAAGGCAAAGCGCAAGCTCCTCAGGGGAACGCCGACATAAAAATATACAAAAAATCCTCTGTTTAAGGCAGGGGATTTTCTTTGCCCGCAGACACAAAACTATTGCTAAGAGCGATAAAATATAGTATAATAGACAGGATAGGACAAAAGGAGTGTGAATGATGGAGCTTTTGCTGAAAAACGGACGGGTTGTTGACCCTGTGAACGCTATTGACGGGGTTTTTGACGTTGCAATATCAGACGGAAAAATAGAGTGCGTCGAAAAAAATATCACGGCTCCGGCTGATAAGATAATTGATTGTACGAATCTTACAATAATCCCCGGTCTGTGCGATATGCACGTTCATCTGAGAGACCCCGGTCAGCTTCATAAAGAGGATATAATCACAGGCTGTAACGCAGCGGCGGCAGGAGGAGTCACGGCGGTTGCGTGTATGCCTAATACCTCGCCTTCGATTGACAGTAAGGAAACGGTTGAATATATCCTTGAAAAGGCAAAGAACGCTTCTTCTAAGGTTTATCCCGTCGGTGCAATCACAAAATCTCTCGGCGGAAACGAGCTTACCGATTTTTCTGAGCTAAAGGCTTCGGGGTGCGTTGCCGTGAGCGACGACGGGCGCCCTGTGAAAAACGCCAAGATGATGAGCGACGCAATAGCTCTTGCTCATAAAAACAACCTCGTAATCATTTCTCACACGGAAGACCTTGATATTATAAACGGCGGAATCATAAACGAGGGCGAAATCTCTGAAAAGCTCGGAGTCAAGGGAATGTCGAGAGCTAGCGAAAATTATATCACAGCCCGTGAAATCCTTCTTGCTCAGGCTCTTGATTTACCTGTGCATATTGCCCATATCTCAACCAAGGAGGTTGTTGAAATAATCCGTTGCGCCAAGAAAAACGGCGTGAAGGTGACCTGTGAAACAGCGCCTCACTACTTTACTCTGACTCACGAAAAGCTTATCTCAAGAGACGCTGATTACAGAATGAATCCGCCTCTGAGAGAAAAAGCCGACCTTGAAGCGATAACTGACGCTGTGTGCGACGGAACGGTTGACTGTATCATTACAGACCACGCTCCTCATTCGGCGGACGAAAAATCAGATTTTCTCAAGGCTCCAAACGGCGTTGTCGGTCTTGAAACCTCTCTTTCGGCGAGCTACACAATGCTTGTCAAGACGGGAAGAATAACGATGTCACGCCTTGTCGAGCTTATGAGCGTAAACCCAAGAAAAATCCTCGGAATTGAGGGCGGAAGCTTGAGCGTGGGCTTACCTGCGGATATTGCAATTTTTGACGAAAACGAAGAGTGGACGGTTGAGCCTCAAAAGCTCAATTCAAAATCGAAAAACACCTGCTTTAAGGGAATGTCTCTTACAGGCAGAGTGAAATATACAATCCTTGACGGAAAAGAAGTTTATAAAGGCTAAGGAGGCACATTATGTCATTTGACAGACTGATTGAAAAAATCAACGAAAAACAGAACCCGACCGTAGTAGGACTTGACCCCAAGCTTGATTACGTTCCCGAATATCTCAAGCAAAAGGCGTTCGCAAAGTACGGCGAAACTCTCAAGGGCGCCGCAAAGGCAATTCTCTGGTACAACAAGGAGCTTATCGACGCTCTTTGCGGAATCGTTCCTGCTGTAAAGCCACAGGCGGCTTATTACGAAATGTACGGCGTTTCGGGAATGAAAACCCTCTATAAAACTCAGCAGTATGCTATGGAAAAGGGTATGTTTGTTATTACCGACGGAAAGAGAAACGATATCGGCGCTACTATGGAAGCGTATGCGGCGGCTCACCTTGGAACAGTTCAGGTAGGAAAAAAGACAATTTCTCCTTTCTGCGCCGACGCTCTCACGGTTAACGGCTATCTCGGAAGCGACGGAATAAATCCGCTTCTTGAAATTTGTAAGGCTAACGATAAGGGAATTTTTGTCCTTGCAAAGACCTCTAACCCATCGTCAGGCGAGCTTCAGGACCTTAAAATCGGCGACAGAGCCGTTTATGAGGTAATGGGCGATATGTGTGAAAAGTGGGGCGAGGACAATATCGGAAAGTACGGCTATTCTGCAGTAGGCGCAGTTGTTGGCGCAACCTATCCCGAACAGATTGCAATTCTCAGAAAGAGACTTCCGCACACCTTTTTCCTTATCCCCGGCTACGGCGCTCAGGGCGCAGGAGCAAAGGATATTGCACAGGCGTTTGACGAAAAGGGACTTGGCGGAATCGTCAATAACTCAAGAGGCATTATGTGCGCTTATAAGAAGGAAGAATGCGACGAAAAGGATTTTGCGGGCGCAGCTTACAGAGCAGCTGTTCGTATGCGTGACGACATAATGCAGGTTGTCGGAAAAATAAGCCTGTGAGTCAAGGAGTAAAACGGTGAAAATCGGAGAACATAAAGTAAAAAGAAATTATCAGCTCATTCAGATGGTAGTTGACGCTTTCTCGGTGCTTATACTCATTGTTATCTTCCAATGCCTTATAACCTTCAGAGAAGCGCTCGAACAGTTTAATCAGCAGGATATTCTTGCGTATAATCCCGAAGTTTCCTCAGAGCATCTGAGAACGTGGCTTCCAACGATTGTGTGGGGGGTACTTGCGATTGTTTTTGTCGGGGTTTCGATCTTCTTTACCTTTAAGAACAGGAAGCTCCCAAAAAAGTATAAAATCAACGCTAAGAACGCTCAGAAATACAGCGACATTATTATAACGGCAATCACCTGCATAAGAATCCCCGTTTTGCTTGCGATTTTTGATATTCTTTATATTCATCAGCAAAGAATACTCAATTCTCAGGCGAGCCTCTTTTCGCTTCAGGTTATTCTCGACGCCGTTCTTGTTGCAATCATAATCTGCTTTAGCAGACACAGAATCCGTGCCATTGAGCCAAAGGAAGACGAAAACGAAAAATCACACACAATAATACAAGGATAGGAGACGCTATGCCATATAAATGTAATGTTTATCCTTTAGTAGAAAAGACTGAAATTGCGGATAAAATCTATTCGTATGAAATTCTTTGTCCTGAGGTTGCCGAGCTTTCAAAGCCCGGACAGTTCGTTCATATCAGAGTCGATAGCTTTACTCTTCGCCGTCCTATTTCGATTTGCGGAATAGATAAGGCAAAGGGAACGATAAGAATAGTTTTTGAGATAAGAGGAGAGGGAACCGATAAGCTTTCTCAGGCAAAGGTCGGAGACAAGCTTGATATGATTGCTCCTCTTGGAAACGGCTTCACAATTCTTCCTGAGCTTTCTGAGGGAAAGAGAATCGCCGTTGTCGGAGGGGGAATAGGCGTTCCTCCCGTTCTTGGCGTAGCTTGTGAATATAAGGATAAGGCTGTTGCAATAACAGGCTTCAGAACGAAGGAAAAGGTTATTCTTTCGTCTGACTTCGCTGAGCTTGGGGCAGAAAATATCGTCTGCACAGACGACGGAAGCTTCGGCGTAAGCGGGGTTGTGACTGCGCCGCTTGAGGCTGAGCTTCAAAAGGGCGATATTGCAATGGTTTACGCTTGCGGCCCTACGCCGATGCTAAAGGCGGTAAGAGAGACGTCTCAGAAGTACGGCGTTGCCTGTGAGATTTCTCTTGAACAGCGTATGGCGTGCGGCGTCGGTGCGTGCGTGGGTTGTGCCTGCAACATCGTGAGAAACGGAAAAGAGCTTGTTCTTCGTGTTTGCAAGGACGGCCCCGTTTTCAAGGCAGAGGAGGTAGTGTTATGAGTAAGGACCTTTCGGTAAAGGTTGCGGGCGTTGTGTTCCCAAATCCTGTTATTGCGGCTTCGGGAACCTACGGCTTTGGCGACGACTATACTGACCTCTATCCTCTTAATAAGCTTGGCGGTATAAGCTGTAAGGGTACGACGATTAATCCCAAGCCCGGAAACCCTGCGCCAAGAATTGCTGAAACTCCGTCGGGAATGCTTAACTCGGTAGGTCTTCAGAATCCGGGCGTTGACGCTTTTATTCAGGGTTATCTTCCAAAGCTCAGAAAAAACGGGAACGTAATAATTGCAAATATCGCAGGAGCTACTCTTGACGACTACGTTGCGGCTGTGTCAAAGCTTGAGGGAACAGACGTCGATATGATTGAGCTTAATATCTCCTGCCCTAACGTAAAGCAAGGCGGAGCGAGCTGGGGCGTTTCGTGCGAGGGTGCGGCTTCGGTTACGAAGGCTGTGCGCGCGGCGACAAAAAAGCCCGTTATGGTAAAGCTTACTCCCAACGTAACGAATATAGTTGAAATTGCAAAGGCAGTAGAAGCCGAGGGTGCAGACGCAGTTTCTCTTATAAACACGCTTCTTGGAATGAGAATAGACATAAGAACAAGGCGTCCTATTCTTAAAAATAATGTAGGCGGTCTTTCAGGTCCCGCCGTTTTCCCTGTTGCAGTAAGAATGGTGTGGCAGGTAGCTAATGCGGTTGGAATAGACGTTGTCGGAATGGGCGGAATTGCAACGGCAAACGACGCTATCGAAATGATGATGGCCGGCGCTAAGGCTGTCCAGATGGGAACTGCAATCTTTACAGATCCATATTCTCCGATTAAGGTTATAGACGGAATCGAAGAGTTTATGACCGAAAATAATATCAATAGCCTTTCTGAAATTATCGGAACGGTTCAGCCTTGGTAATCGAGCAGCTTTTTCAATAACAAAAATCCCCGATTTGCATATAGTGTAATCGGGGGTTTTTTATGATTATTTACATTCAGATGATTTTTCTCGTGATTGCCGTTTCAATCGACACCTTTATGGCGGGGTTGAGCTGTGGGGGGAGTAAAATCAGAATAAGCCACGCTAAAACGGCGCTTATAACGCTTGTATGTACGGGGCTGCTTGTTGTTGCCTGTGCAGTAGGCGAGCTTATAAGAAGCGTAACGCCCGACTTTTTTACGAATATCGTCTGCTTTACGGTTTTGTTTTCGCTTGGGACAATGAAAATATTTTCAAGAAAAAAGTCGGAGGCTGTCCGCACGGCAACCGTATCTGAAACGCTCTTTATTTCAGTTACGATGTCGATTGACGGTATGTCTGTCGGAATAGGCTCAGGCATTATCGTAACAGGCTGGCTTTATCTTATTCTTGCTCTTATGTCGCTTCTGATAACCTATGCGTCGATTGTGGCAGGGAACAGGCTCGGCTTTTCGCTCTCAAAAAAGGTGAGCTTTAATTTCAACTACATCAGCGGAGGACTTTTTATTATCCTTGGAATAGTAAACCTTGCTTTATAAGCCGTTATCACGCACACGAGAAAGCTTCAGACAAAAATTACCCACAGGATTTTTCCTGTGGGCAGTTTTTTATAAAGATTTTTGCAAAAGCCTTTGCACGTTGCCTTAAAGGGACTTGATAATTTCGCCCATAAGGTTAGGAGTAGCGCCGATAGCGTTTGACTCGTCTGTGTCAATGTGCATAGCGTCAGCGAACTTATCGCTTACACGAACGACAACGTCGCCGAGAATTGCCTTTCTTTCGGGAGTTTCAACCTTAACCCATACAACGTCCTTATTCTGTAAGCCGAGCTTTTCAGCAGTTTCGGGAATCATATGTATATGTCTTTTAGCAACGATTACGCCTTCTTTAAGCTCAACCTCTCCGCAAGGACCTACAAGCTTACACGAAGGAGTACCTGCTACCTCGCCGCTTTCCTTGATTGCAATAGCGCAACCGATAGAACGAGCGTCAGTAGCGGAAAGCTCAACCTGATCAGCAGGGCGAACAGGGCCAAGGATAGATACATTTGCAAGCTCCTTCTTGGGGCCTACAACAGTTACACGCTCTTCACAAGCGTACTGACCAGGCTGGGAGAGATCCTTCTTTTTGGTGAGCTGGTAGCCTGCACCGAAGAGAGTCTCAAGGGTAGCCTGAGTAACATGCACGTGACGCGCGGAAGTTTCGATAAGAATTTCTGCCATTTTATTGTCCTCCGATAATATGTTTTGTCGTGCGCTGATAAAAGCGGCACACGTATACAATTATTATACATCTTTCGGCAGAAAATTGCAATATCAAATCCGAAAAAGAGTTAAAATAATGACGAACTTTTATAATTACTGTAAATGTTCACCAAAACCCCTTGCTTTTTTTTATATAGTATGATATAATATCAAATTGATAGTGAAAATCAAAATCAGATTGTGAGGGACGCTTTTATGGATCACAATACTTACAATACAAAACAGCGCGACGAGATCGTTGAGTTCTTTTCCCGTCATAGGGATGGTTGCTTTACGGCGAAGGAGCTTATCCACAGCGGCGAGATTACCGTCGGAGAAGCTACTGTATATCGTACGCTTTCTAAGCTTGCAAAGCAGGGAGTGCTGAAGCGCTATACAGGCGACGGAGGCGGAGCGAGCTATCAGCTCAACGAGAGTGAACAGTGCGACAGTCATTTCCATCTGAGGTGTGAACGCTGTCAGAAGCTCATACATATGGATTGCAGCTTTATGTCAGATATGAAAAAGCATATCGAATCCAGCCACGATTTTGCTGTGGATATCGGTAAGACCGTAATTTACGGACTGTGTGGCGATTGCGAGAGGGAGGTATAAGATGAAAAAGCTATTTGTAGTATTTGCGGCGGCAGCTCTGCTTTTGAGCGGCTGCGCTGTCAGCGGTGGAGATGCGGCAAGCGACCGAACTCAGATAGTTGTCACGAATTTTCCTGCTTATGACTTCGCAAGGCAAGTGTTTGGGACAGATGGAGCATCTGCTGATATAACCCTGCTGCTGAAACCCGGTACAGAGAGCCACACATACGACCCTTCCGCAAAGGATATCGTGAAGATCAACGGCTGCGATCTTTTTATCTACAACGGCGGCGAGAGCGATCAATGGGTGAGCAGCATCCTTGACGGAGTTGATGAGATAAACACGCTCCGTATGATGGATGTGGTGGAGTTGAAAGAGGAGGAGCTTACCGAGGGAATGGAGCACTCCCACGAGCATACCGACGACTGCGACCACGAGGAGCACACCGAGGAGTACGACGAGCATATCTGGACATCGCCTAAAAATGCGGCGGCCATCGTTGACGCTGTAAGAGATAAGGCGGTGGAGATAAATGAAGTCAACGCAGAGGTATACAATGCCAACGCAGATGCTTATATCGCAAAGATAAACGATCTCGATGCGCGTTTTACAGAGCTGCTGTCGGATGAGGAGCGTTATTTCGTATTTGGTGACAGATTTCCGCTGTTGTATTTCTTCAAGGAATACGGACTGGATTACTATGCGGCATTCCCGGGATGCGGTAGCAATGTAGAGCCTTCGGCGCAGACTATATCTTTCCTGCTTGATCAATTAGGTAGTGACGAGGTCGTGAAGACAGTTTTCTACATAGAGCTTTCGGACCAGCGGATAGCGGATACTCTTTCAGCGGATACAGGGCTTCCTACTGCTGAATTTCACGCCTGTCACAATATTACCTCCGATGATTTTGCGGCAGGAGAGACCTATG
>JAZNST010000045.1:0-11577 GCA_045591405.1 Ruminiclostridium sp. | reverse complement strand
GGGTTACTACAAAAGAAATCCCCCATTTGATGTGGGGGATTCTTTTATATAAATTTTATGGGGGATAAATATATAATCTGTTTTTGTTTACAATTTCATTTTACACATTGCACACGGCATTGTCAACACAATTAACCGAATTGTAAACAATCTGTAATCAAATTGTAACCGGCCCCCGACTTTTGTAACCTGTTTGTAATTTTTCCCTTTATTCGCTTCTGAGGGCTTCTACGGGGTCTTTTTTAGCCGCAAAGCGTGACGGGATAAGACCTGAGATAAGGGTAAGAATCATACTGATTGAAACGAGGACGATACACTGGACAGGCATCAGGAACGCATTAATTTCAGTAATACCCGTAAGCGCGTGGAGAATGAGGTTAATCGGGATACAAGCGAGCAGCGAGATAGTAATTCCGATAAAGCCTGCCGAGAAGCCGACGATAAGGGTTTCTGCGTTAAACACGAGTGAAATATCTCGTTTTGAAGCACCGATTGAACGGAGGATACCGATTTCCTTGGTGCGTTCGAGAACGGAGATATAGGTTATAATACCTATCATAATCGAAGAAACGACGAGCGAGATAGAAACGAATGCAATCAGACCGTAGGAAATGGCATTGATAATATCGGTAATTCCCGACATAAGCATTGCCACATAGTCGGTATATTTGATTTTATTTTCTTCGTCAGCCGTTTCGTTATAATCAGCGATAATCTCCGAGATTTTATCTTTATTTTCAAAGGAGGTAGCGTAGATATTGATTTCGTCGGGTGAATTTATGTTTGCAACGCCGATTTCTTTAAGCGTTTCGTCATAGGTGAGGTTAGAGACAACCGACGGCATAAAATCGTCGTACCACTGAGCAAGAACAGCCGTGTCCTTTTCGCCGCCGAACTGAGCGTCAAATGCCTCAGCCGCTTTTTTATAACGGATTTCGTCAGTTACCATCTGAGCGTAATAGCCTGCCGCGCTCTTTTTTGCAACAGAAAGCGCCGCATTATTAAGCTCGTCGGGGGAAAGTCCCATAAGATAAAGCGCAATGGTATTTGCGTCCATTGTGGTATTTTCGAGCCAATCCTGTGTTATCATTCCGATAAGCATCTGAGTATCGGTAACCTGGGAGAGAATCTGTTGAGCAATCTGTGTTGCTTCCTCGTCAGAGGGAGTATTCATAATCTCACGCACAGCTTCCTCAGCCTGAGTCTGAGTCTGAGAAATCACCATCTGCTCAATCTGTTCTTTCATAATTTCAGTGAGCTGTTCGTCTGTGTACGCTTCAAGATAGCTTCTTATTGCTTCTACGTTCATTCCGAACGCTGTTGCCGCAAGCTCCTCCATCTTTTCTCTTGTTCCGTAATCCTTGAGATAAAGCTCAACCGTCTGGTCAATCGTCTCACGGGAGGGCTTAGAGAGCATTGTGGTATAAAGCTCGGTTTTTCCCTTTTCGTCAAGGGAACCCATATATTCAGCGAACTTTTCAGCTTTATATTCGTCCGAGGGGTCAACTGCTTCAGTGAGAATAAAGGGAAGTCCCGAAATCACGCTCTTGTTGCTGTATTCTTCGGAGAGCTGAGCCTTTATCATCTCGCTCTGCGCTGTCATTCTGAGCATTTCTTGAGTAAGCATCGGAGTGTATGCAAAGGAAATCATCTGCGCTGCCATAGCGTTTTCAGCCTTAGCCTTAACTACGCCGACGATATTAAGGTCAAAACCGCCGCCGATAAGAATATCCATTGCCGCCTTATCATCGCCGATATATTCGTAAATTCCGTCGCCGTCCTTATCGGTATAAAGCTCGTGGTTGAGAAGAAGCTTGAAGTTTATCTTGCAGGCGTTTTCATAAGAAAGGCGTCTGCTCTTGATTTCGATTTCTTCACCGCTTAACGAGCTGGCGGCGATTTCCATTACCTCAGCGTCAGTCATAAGTCCCATTGCATAAAAGGCAATATCGGGAACCTCGTTATTCTGGTCGAGGATAAGAACCACGTCGCTGGCTTTTGAGGGCCATTCGCCGTAAACGAGGTCGTACTGGTCGTAAGCCATCTCAGAAACTGCGGTTCCGTCGCTGTTTCCGGGAAGCTCAATCCACGTCTTCATCATATTTGCGCTCATAGACATCATAGACGAGAGCATGGGGTTAGCGCCCGAAGTATCGGAGTTATCATAAATTGACTTTATTTCAGTTGAAACGTATTCCCCGTCCTGATTTTTAACGAAGGTGTTCATGGGAATATCATAGGAGTAATAAACCTCGGAGGCGTACTTATAAAGGTCGGTTTCTGAGGTTTGGGCGTTCATTTCCCTGTCAATAAAGTTCTTGAACTCAGTAAGGTTGTTTTTGTCTGCCTCTTCTTGTGTGTAGAAGGTATTGAACATAGCGAACATCAGAGGATTTGAGTAAACGGCGTCGTCTCCGTGTTCGGTTTTACTGTCTTCGATTGACTCAGGGGTAAGCTCAGACATAGTCGAAAGCATCGACTCAATCATTCCCTCCTCAGCCTGAATAGTCAGAGGGTAAGAGCCAAGGGTGTCCTCCTGAATTGTGTCTATGTAAGCCTGAATACCTGTTGAAAGGGCGAGGATAAGAGAAATACCGATAATACCGATACTTCCTGCAAAGGAAGTCAGAAGCGTTCTTCCTCTTTTTGTCATAAGGTTATTGAACGAAAGCGAAAGCGCGGTAAAGAACGACATTTTCGTTTTCTTTCCCTTTTTAACAACGGGCTTTTTCTCAATTTCTTTTTCTTTCTGAGCGTCAGCGGAAATCATTTCTTCCGTATACGGCATTGAGTCGTCAATCACGTTACCGTCAAGGAGCTTTACGATTCTTGTCGAATATTTTTCGGCAAGCTCAGGGTTATGAGTAACCATAACGATGAGTCTGTCCTTAGAAATATCCTTGAGAATTTCCATAATCTGAACGCTTGTTGCAGTATCAAGAGCGCCCGTAGGCTCGTCGGCAAGAAGAATATCGGGATCGTTGACCAAAGCTCTTGCAATAGCCACACGCTGCATCTGACCGCCCGACATCTGATTTGGCTTCTTGTGGAGCTGGTCGCCAAGACCTACCATCTCAAGAGCTTCCTTTGCCCTTTTTCTGCGCTCAGACTTTGAAACGCCCGAAAGCGTAAGCGCAAGTTCAACGTTTGAAAGCACCGTCTGATGACCGATAAGGTTATAGCTTTGGAAAACAAAGCCGATAGAGTGGTTTCTGTAAGTGTCCCAGTCCTTTGACTTAAATTCCTTTGTGGAGCGTCCGTTTATAATAAGGTCGCCGGAGGTATAAACGTCAAGTCCTCCGATAATATTGAGCATTGTCGTTTTTCCGCAGCCCGAAGGACCGAGGATTGAAACAAACTCGCTCTTTCTGAATGCAAGAGAAACGCCATTAAGAGCGTCAACGTTCGTATCGCCTGTTTTATACTGTTTAACGATATTCTTTAATTGGAGCATAGCATCTGTCCTTTCTTTTATAGCATCTTTTATTATAGCAAAGGATATTGTTGATTGTCAACAGAGAAAGGGTGAAATTTTTGTGAAAAACGTAAAATCCATTGCAAAGAAAAAAGCCGCCCGAAAAGGCGGCAAAATGAGACAAATAAAATCAGAACAAAAGTGAAAAAAATATTGGAAAGTGTGGCGTAAGCAGATTAAGCCGTTACAATCTGAGAGGCTTCTTTAAGTCCGAGGTATTCGATTGCCTCTTCTCTCATCTTGTACTTGAGGATTTTTCCCGCAGCGTTCATCGGGAAGCCTTCAACAAAGCGCACGTACTGAGGAACCTTGTGCTTTGCCATATTGTTGAGGACAAATTCCTTCATCTCGTCTTCGGTTGAGGTTTCGCCCTCGTTGAGCACAACGCACGCCATAATTACCTCGCCGTACTGCTTATCCGGCACGCCGATAACCTGAACGTCCTTAACCTTGGGGTGAGTATAGAGGAATTCTTCGATTTCTTTTGGATAGATATTTTCTCCGCCTCTGATAATCATATCTTTAAGACGGCCTGTAATCTTGAAGTGTCCTTCGGGGGTTCTTCTTGCGATATCTCCGCTGTGCAGCCAGCCGTCCTTATCAATAGCGGCGGCGGTCGCTTCGGGCATCTTATAGTAGCCCTTCATTATGTTATAGCCTCTTGCACAGAATTCGCCGTCGGTATCGTCGGGAAGCTCTTCACCTGTTTCAGGGTCTACAATCTTACATTCAACGGCAAACATCGCCGAGCCTACCGTGTTAACTCTCGTTTCAATCGTATCGCTCGTCTTTGACATCGTGGTAGCGGGGCTGGCCTCAGTCTGACCGTAGGTAATGCAGATTTCGCTCATGTGCATTTTCTCAACGACTTCCTTCATTACCTTGACAGGACAGGGCGAGCCTGCCATTATTCCCGTTCTCATATAAGAGAAGTCGGTCTTTTCAAAGTCGTCGTGACCGAGCATTGCGATAAACATTGTCGGAACGCCGTGGAAGCAGGTGATTTTTTTGCTGTTGATACAAGCCAATCCCTTTCTCGGAGAGAAGGCGGTTATAGGAGACATTGACACGCCGTGAGTAACGGAAGCGGTCATTGCAAGAACCATTCCGAAGCAATGGAACATCGGAACCTGAATCATCATTCTGTCTTCTGTTGAAAGGTCCATACAGTCGCCGATAGCCTTACCGTTGTTGACAACGCTATGATGAGTGAGCATTACGCCCTTTGGGAAGCCTGTTGTTCCCGAAGTGTACTGCATATTGCACACATCGTTCTTATCAATCTGGCGGCGAAGCTTATCAACCTCGGAATAAGGAACGCTATCAGCAAGCGCAAGAGCGTCCTCCCATGAGTAACAGCCGTCAGCCTGTCCGTCGGCAATAACCACGTTCTTGAGGAACGGGAGTCTTTCCGAGCGAAGCTCGCCGGGCTTTGAGGTTTTAAGCTCAGGGCAGATTCCGTTTATAATATCAATATAGCTTGTGTCCTTAAAGGCGCTTGTCATTACGAGTGTGTGAGTATCCGACTGAGAAAGCAGATATTCAAGCTCGTGAATTTTATAAGCGGTGTTTACTGTAACGAGAACAGCGCCGATTTTCGTTGACGCCCAGAAGGTAATAAACCACGCAGGGACGTTTGTCGCCCATATTGCAACGTGGTCTCCCTTTTTCACGCCCATTCCGATAAGCGCACGGGCAAAGCGGTCAACGTCTTCTCTGAACTCAACGTAGGTTCTCTTATAGTCAAGCTCGGTAAAATCAAAGGCAATCTGTTCGGGGAATTCTTCGCAGATTCTGTCTAAAACGTCGGGGAAGGTTTCGTCGATGAGCGTTTCCTTCTTCCAAGGGTAATAGCCCTTTCCTCTGTTGCTTACCTGAAGCCCCTGTTTCTTTGTGAGATAAGGCTTCATAAAGCGAGCGAACTGAGGGAATACGATTCCGGCGCTGTATAAATCCTTTGACCAGCGCTTAACCCATTCAAGGCTTATATATCCGTCATAGCTTATCTTCTGAAGCGACGCGAGCATCTGCTTTACAGGCATATCGCCGTGTCCCATAAGACGGTAGACAAGCTTTCCGTTTTCGTCGAAGTTACTGTCCTTGACGTGAATATACTTGATATAAGAGCCGAGGTTATCAACCGTTGTCTCAGGAGCCTCGCCGCAATATCTATAAGGATGGTGCATATCCCAAAGCGCCGCAACGGCAGGGCTATTCACCTTATCAAGAAGCGCTCTGAGGCGCAGAGTGTCGCAGTATACGCCGTTTGTTTCAACGAGGAGAGTCACCCCTGCCTCAAGAGCTTCGGGGGCAATTTCACACAGAAAAGCGGCGATTTTTTCGTCGTCAACCTCGCCCGACGGAGCAGGCTCAAGGTCGGCAAGTATTCTTATATAGGGAGTCTTGAGCTTTTGAGCAAGGTCTATATAGGCTCTCAGCTCAGACATTGTTTCTTCTTTTTTATCTTCAAATTTAAGGCAGCAGCCGCTTGAAAGACAAGGAATCTCTAGTCCGATTGACTCCAGCTTCTTAATTGTTCTGGGTAGCTCTGCTTGTGTGAAGGGCTTGGCTTTTACGGCAAAAATGTCGTCGCCTAGTCCACGCACCTCAATTCCGTTGAAGCCCAAGTCTTTTGCCATTGAGTAGATGTCTGTCCAGGAGTAGTCAGGGCAGGCGAGAGTTGAAAAACAGATTTTCATTTTTTGGATTCCTTTCTTTAAGATACGCCCGATGGCGAAATATAGCCGATGTAAAAAGGCTAACTCAATCATTATATAACAAAAAAGCTTTTTTTGTCAAGATAAAATTGGCTAAAAGAAGCGTTCAAAGAGGCAAATCCTTGTAACTTGTCACAAAATAAGACGAGCCGACTTGAAATCGCAAAGGGTTTGAGTTATACTTTAGAATGAAAAAAATGAGGGGAGGAATAGCGTGAAAAAGGCTTTGAGGCTTTTCGGGGCAACCTGTGCTGCGGCGATTTTATGTGCGACGGCGTTTGCCGCCCCGTCTGAGAGCGTTTATATCTGGAACGGCTCGACTTCGTTTGAAGAAGGCTCGGATTACAGCGTGAGAACCTACCTCTCCTTAACGGAAAATCTCGTTATTCCTGAGGGAATGACCTTATACGTGCGTTCCGACGGCTGTCTCACAATCCCCGAAAACGTAACTCTTACCGTTAACGGTCGCCTCAAGGTCAATTCGGGCGCAACGCTTCGCTGTTACGGAGCGATTGAGGTAAACGGCTCGGCTGAAATCTTCGGTGAAACGGTAATAAGAGAAAACGCTGTTCTTGAGTCCGGCTCCCTGCTGAGCGTTTTTAGCGGCGGAAGGCTCAACGTCCTCGGAAACGTAAGGCTTAATGAAGGCTCGTCCTCTTACGTCACAGGCTCGGCTTTTTTCAGAAAAAGCTCGTCGTTTTCCCTTGGCGGAAGATTTGAGGTTGCAAAGGGAGGAGCGCTCAGACTGGAGGGAGCTTCAAATGCCCTTCCCTCTTCTTTTTTACTTAACAACGGAACGCTTGAAATTGAAGAGACGGCGCTTGCCCTTGAGGGAAAGCTTGAAAATAATTCGCTTATGGACGGAAGCGGAAGCGTTAAGCTCTCGATGTTCCTTGATTACGACGATAACGGCGAATGTGCGGTAGAGATTGTGCCGCCTGACCTTCGCTATGAGGACGGGGCGGCTTACGTTGGCGAAATTGTCCTTGTAAACAGGCAGTACAGATTGCCCGAAGACTATCCCGCAGAGGAGCTTTCCGACGAGCTTATGACGGCGCTTCAGAAAATGCGTGACGACACGGGCTTTACGATGGGTATTCTTTCAGGCTTCAGAAGCTATCAGTATCAGGTTCAGACCTATAACCACTGGAAAAACCTTTACGGCGAAAAAAGAGCGAACCTCATAAGCGCCCCCGCAGGAGCTTCCGAGCATCAGACAGGACTTGCCGTTGACATTTCCTCGCTCAATCAGAGCTACATAAACACAGCCGAAGGACAATGGGTAGCTCAGAACTGCCACAAATACGGCTTTATCGTCCGCTTCCCCGAAAACAAAGTAGAATACACGGGTTACAGCTACGAGCCTTGGCATCTTCGCTACGTGGGAGTTGAGCTTGCAACAAGGATTTATGAAAGCGGAATGTGCCTTGAGGAATTTCTCGGCTTGCCGCCCGACGCACAGAATTATTAATAGTAAAAAGGAGCAGAAAACTGCTCCTTATTTTTTGCGGCTTTTTGTGAGGTTGGGGCGGAGCGAGCGCCGAGGCTGAGACGAAGCGAAACGAAGTGGAGCGAAGGCGCAGACGAGGGGTGAGCGGAGCCTACGCAAAAACGAGCCTCCCCCTGAGCGTTGGGTTTTGGGGGTGCTGTGGGGACGAGGCGGCGAAGCGAACGGGGGAGAGCGAGGCTTTTGCTTTGGGGGAGAGATTGGGGTTTGGAAGAGCCAGAGACGCAAAACCTCAGCGTACCCCGAAGGCGAGCGGAGCGAGCCTGAGTGGGTGCCACGAGGTTTTGCGCTTTCGTTTCCCGACGGATAAGCTGAGCCTACGCAGTTTTAGGCGCTTTTGAATGCGGCTCAAAGGGAGCGTCTCGTTCTGAAACGAGCCGAAAACCAAGGCCGCCCAACGAAAGCTTTCTCCTGTTTATATCCGTCCCGAAATTGAATCGCCTCGCTCTTGGCGCCCGCTCAGCCTCACGGCTTCAGGTACGCCGAGTTGCCCAAAGGCACGGCGGTCACAACAAAGATTTTAGCCTTCGGGTTAAGATAAATTTTATTTTTGAAAGGACAAGATACTATGTCAAACACAAATGAATATGCAAAGATTTTCCAAAACGAAATGGACAAGCAGGTTATTGAGGGGGCAACCTCAGGCTGGATGGAGGAAAACGCCGGCAAGGTAATTTACAGCGGCGGTAAGGAAATCAAGCTCCCCTCCGTTTCTATGCAGGGGCTTGCAGGTTATAGCAGAGACGAAGGCTACACCGAAGGCGCCGTCACCTTCAGCTATGAGACTATGGCTATGACTCAGGACAGGGGCAGACGCTTCAGACTTGACGCTATGGACGTTGACGAGGGTTCCTTTGCTCTTACGGCGGCAAACGTGGCTTCTGAGTTCCAGCGCACCAAGGTTATCCCCGAAATTGACGCTTATCGCTATTCTGTTCTTGCAAGCAAGGCTCAGAATTCTATGGAATATACTCCCGACGCTCAGAGCATTTACTCCGCTCTCACAGCTCAGCTCAGCGCCATTTACGACGTCACAGGCGGCGAAGCTCCCCTTGTAATCACTATGGCAAGGCCTGTTTACGACGTTCTTCTCAACAGCACGGAGATTTCTAAGTCTCTTGACACAGCAACCTTCTCTCAGGGCGAGCTTGATATTACTCTCAAGTCGATAAACGGCGCTGTTATTATCCCTGTTCCAAGTGCAAGAATGAAGACAGAATACGTCTTTGCTCAGGACGGAAACGGCGGCTTCGCTCCCTCTGAAAACGCTGTTGGAATCAACTGGATTATCTGTCCTAAAACTGCTCCGATTGCAGTATCAAAGACGGATAAAATCAAAATCGTTTCCCCTGAGCAGAATCAGTTCGCTGACGCCTGGGACATTGATTACAGAAAATATCACGACCTCTTTGTTCCCGAAAATGCGGCAAAGACAGTAGCAGTTTGCCTTGAGCCTACTGCTCGCGGTTAATTCTGAGTGCGGCGGTCGCCTTCACGGGCGGCTGTGCCGCTTTTTTTGAAAGGAGAAGCTATGCTTTTATCTTTGGAGGAATTTGAGGCGCTGGGCTACAACGGGGCGGAAAACCCCGAAGAATGTGAAAAAGCCATTATGAGAGCGCAGAGAATGATTGACCTTCTTACTGACGGAAAGTGTCGGGAATATGAGAAAAACCCCGTCTGCGAAAGTGTTCTTGGGCATCTCAAGAACGCTGTCGGCGCTCAGGCGGAGCATTACCTTGAAGCAGGTGCGGTTTGCGTCTTTGGGAAAACGACGATAGGCGACTTTTCCTTTTCTCCCGACAGGGACTGTATCAGCACGGTTTCGCCTCTTGCAATGGCTATTCTCAAGTTTTCGGGATTGTATTATCGAGGAGCGAAAACTGCCTGAGAAAAGAAAGGAGAAGCTGTGAAATTTCATTCACCATCAATTCCGCTGTGGCTTCTGACCGATAAAGCTGAGCTTTTGAAAAGGTCGGATCAGCAGACGGATATTTTTTGCGACGAATACGACTCAACGGAGCTTTCGCGGGTAAGAATCGAACGCAAAGAAAAACGAAAAAGACAAAAAAACAACAGCGCAGACGAAAGCGGCGGCGTGCTTTACTACGATTGCAAAAGCTCTCTCCCAAAAAACGTGAGCTTTGAGCCTGAGATGAAGCTCAAGCTCGGAGAACGCCTTTACGTCATCACGGAGGTGAGAGAGCTTTGCGGCGCTCAGGCTCATCACGTTAGGGTGAGCTTCAGATGAAAAACGTAATCGTGATTGCCCCCGATAAGCTCGATAAAATTTTCGGGGATTGTAAAAGAGCACAGGCTTACGTTGCAATAGCGGCGTTTCACGACTGCAACAAATTCTGTAAGGTCAAAACGGGAAGACTCAGAAACAGCGCCCGTGTAAATCTTCTGACGGGCGAGCTTATCTGGGATACGCCTTATGCAAAAAGGGCGTACTATCTCGGAACACCCGACAAGAGCGTAAACCCCAACGCAAGTCTTATGTGGGCGGCGAAGGCGGCTCAGCTCAATTCGGAGCGCTGGAGGAGAATTGTTGAAAAGGAGCTTAAATGACACAAAAAAAGGCACTTGAAATTATTGTGCGGCATATTGAGGAGAAAACGAAGCTTTATGCGCCCGTTACCCTTGAGCGAACTAACGGCGAGGCGATCTCTCTGAGTATAAGCTCAGGTAAATGCACAGCCGATTATCTCTGCGGTAACGGACTTCGCACTATCTCCCTGCTTTTTCTTGCCAAGAGTCAGGATAAGGCAAAGCCGCTTGAGGCGCTCGAAGCCATTGAACGCTCGCTTACGACTCTTCCCGACGGAATTGAACAAATCAGCCTCGTAAGCCCGCCCTCGCTCGTTGACACAGGGGAAAACGGGATTATTTACGAAATGCAGCTCGACGCTTCATTCATCGTGGAAAGGATATAATTATGATTTTACTCAACAACCAGATAGGCGCTTTTCTTATGACGGGGGGAACTGACTCCGATCCCGTATGGAGCGACCTTGGAAAAGCGTTCAAATCCATTGCTCAAAGTATGGGCGAGGACAAGTACACGGCAAGCTATCTCTCAGACGAGGGCTTTTCTTCAAGCGAGGTCACAGGGCTTAACTATTCTGTTACGCTTACAGGAGACTATATGCCAGATGACCCCGTAATCGCCTACCTTTTCAGTAAGGACGTGCTTTACGGCGTGGGCGAAGCGAGAAAAACAAAGCTCAGACTCGTCAAGGGCAATACTCAGATCGTCTGGAGCGTTACAATGTCGAAGATTACCGAAAACGGCGGCGACGCAAACGAGCCCGATTCCGTTACTCTTGAGCTTCTTGGAAACGGCAAGCCTGTCGTGACGGAAAATGAGTAAGCCTGTGCGCTCAAAAAAGCAAAAGCTGACGCTCAGCACTGAGCCTAAAAAGGTAATCGAAGCGCTTATGCGTTACCTTTGCTCACAGGCTGAAGACAAGGAAGCGGATTTTTTAATAAGAGCGTTCGGTCAGGAAACGGCGAAGGAGATTGCTGAAAATTTTTCTAATAAAAGGCAGTCAAGAATTTTTGCAAAGGCTCTCAGACGGTTTATTTGCCGCTGTATAAGGGCAGAGCGCCGTCGTCAGCTTAAAGCGGCGAGGAAGTATCGGAGGTAGTCGTTTGGCACGGGAGCTTTAGGAGAACGGGCGATTCGGGGGCTTTCAAAAGCACGGGCACAGGGCGCAGCCCTCGCCGAGCGAAGCTCGGCGGAGGTGGGCGGCTTCGCCGCCCGCCTTCTCTGAGCTTTGCCGCAGGCAAAGCTCAGAGGGGCTGCGCCCTGTCCTGTGCGTAAAAGGCGCCGATAAAAAGGAGAGCAAGCACGCAAAGCCTCAGCGTACCCCGAAGCC
>JAZNST010000044.1:0-15538 GCA_045591405.1 Ruminiclostridium sp. | reverse complement strand
GGCGGCGGAGATACTCCGGAGGCAGTTCATACTGCTCTTTTGAACGCCGTAGACGAGCACGAGTGGGATGAAAACAGCACAAAGCTTATGCTTTTTGTTCTCGACGCGCCTTGTCACGAAAATTCTCAGATACTTCAAAGCGTTAATTCAAGCGTAAAGCTTGCCGCACAAAAGGGAATAAGAATAATCCCCGTTGTTTCAAGCGGCGCAGATAAGGCAACAGAATATCTTATGCGTGATATGGCGATAAAAACAGGCGGAAAATATGTTTTCCTTACTGACCACAGCGGCGTGAGCGTTGGCGGACATATTGAACCTACGATTGGTGCTTATGACGTAAAAAAGCTTAACGTTCTTCTTTGCGAGACTATTTCCGCTTATCTTGACAGAAGTCAAGTAGCAGAATATACCGACATAACAGTTGAAGCCCCAAATCAACCCGTTGAGCCTATGAACTCGGTTGAGTTAGAGATGAAGGGTTGTACGGTTGAACAAGACGGCGGAGTAATTCTCGAAGTAAAAATCAAGAATACAGGTTCGTCTGAAATTGCTTATGGCGAAGGCCCCCAGATGCTTGCCCGTTTTGATTCGGAGCTTGACGGAGGCTGGGCGGAGGTTCCTGTTCTTGAGGGTTCGACCTGGATAGAGATTGCGCATCTTGTTCAAGCGGGAGCTGAAGTAGATTATAAAATAAACCTTGAAGAATTTTATGGTAAGCTCGAAAAAGGGGATTATCGCTTCTACTTTACCGATTTAGGCCCATTCGGACCTACTCCCGAAGTACTCTTCGTAGACTTTACAGTAGCGTAAGTCGTCTCAAGGCGTCAGCGTAACTGTCACATAGAAAGCCACTTTTGATCTAAGATTAAAAGTGGCTTTTGTTATTGTGTTTGTGGTCTGACTGTATTGAATTTTATGAATGATGTGTTATAATGTGCTTAATAAAAATTCGACGAGGTGAAATATAGTGAAAATCGAAAACAACGTTATAAAACACTATCTTAAAAACGTATATTTTATTACAGGTACAGCCTATGCAGGAAAGTCAACTACGGTAAAAATGCTTTCTGAGCGTTATGATATGATTTTTTGCGGCGAAAATTATCATAGTGCAGTATCAGATATTGTAGCAACGCCTGACGCACAGCCTGATATTTGCTTTACAAACAACCTTAAAGATTGGAAAGAGTTTGTTACCCGTACGCCTGAGGAATACGAGCGTTGGATTTATAGCGTCGGGAAAGAAGCGGCAGAGTTTGAGGTTGCTGAGCTTATCGCTATATCAGGAGATAAAAAAGTTATCGTAGATACAAATATTCCTCTTGATATACTGAAAGAAATATCCGACTATGACCACGTCGCTGTTATGCTTTCGCCTCAATCTATGAGTGTGGAACGCTTCTTTGACCGTGACGATCCTGAAAAGCAATTTATTCTGAACGTCATTGACAGCTGTGACAATCCCGAAGCGGTATTGAATAATTATCGTCGTGGACTTGCGCTTATCAATAGCAGGGAGCATTATGATGAGTATGCAAACAGCGGCTTTTTCACTGTTGTCCGTGAACAAAACGAAAAAGACACACGAGAAGAAGTCTGCGATATAATTGCAAAGCATTTTGGCTTGATTTGATTTTTCCGATACAAAAGCACCGTCGTATCTTTTTGACACGGCGGTGTTTTTATGTCTGTTATAAGTCGGAATTTGTACTCAGATATTTAGCCAGCTTCTGATAAACGCTTCAAGCTCAAGAGCCATTTCCTCTTGCTCGGTGATTCTGGGATGACCGTCCGTTGCCTGCCCACAGCGTTTGAAGCGCAGACGGCGGATATTATCGTCACAGAGTCTGTCGCAAAGTCTGTCAAGAATATCGTCCCAGATAGGATAATGTTTAAGCAGAGTGAGAAGGAAGATGAATTTTGTATCCTTGCCGTATGTGCTTTGCAAATCTCTTACGATTTTTTCAAAGGTCGAAAGCCACTTTTCTGCATAGGTTTCGTCTCTGAGGGCGTCGGGGTTCGGGTTTGCGTCGTTCTGACCTATTGCAAAAACAACCACGTCGGGATTATATCTCGTAAAATCCCAATCGGTGAATTTTTCGTCTGAATAAGGAACGTAGCTGAGCTTATCGTAGGTAGTTTCCACGCCAAGGAGAGTTTCTGTATCGGGACCGTTAAAATAGCCCGTTTTGTCAAGAAGTGCAATTCCGCCTTGAGAGTTGTTATGTATCTGTGCATTGAGCTTTCGGGCGCTTGAAAGAGTATAGCTGAACCAGCTGTTATCATAGATTCCGCCGTGGTTTTCGGGGTCGCATTGCCCCTCGTAATAAACAGCCTCGACAACCTCTCCTGCAGAAACGCTGTCGCCAAAAAACTCAAGCTTGAGCTTTCTTTCGTTTTCACACGGCAAAAGCTCTGCATTTCCGTCGATTTCGATTCCCGTAAATCTGAAATAGTGTGCGGCTGCCTGTCTTTTGAAAATCGTAAGCGTATGTGTTTTTTCAGCGTCAAGATTATCGGCGACAAGATAGCTTTTTTCTTCTCTCGTCTTTTCAAGCTCAATTTTATATTGAACTCCGTCAATTACAGCGCCAAGCGAAGTATAATCGTTAAAAGGGCAGTTTTTTACGCTGATTTTTACAGAGGTTCCTTTGAAGCTTGCTTCGACCATACTTCCGGCATAAATAAAAAGCGGCTCAGCGGGCGAACTTAAATCAATTCTTCCCATATACGAGAATGAGGTGTTATCAGGATAAAATTTCATTACGGCACTCCTTTTTCTTTATTTACTTAAATCATAGCACGAAAATAAGCTAAAATCAAGAAAAATATATTGACTTTTTTGCAATTTGTTGCTATATTATAATTAACAAAATAGGTTAAAGAAAGGAAAAACGGCTTATGAAAAAAATTCTTGCATTGATTTGCACGGCTGCGCTTCTCGTTTCGGCTTCTGGTTGTAACAACTCTAACGCAGATACAAACGCTGACGCTACAACTTCTGCACCGACAGAAGAAGCTACAACAACACAGGCACCTGTTACAGAAGGCGAGGAAGAAGACGTGTTTACACCCGGCGGTGACGTTACTGAAAAGATGATTGAGATTTCAAGACTCAACGAAGGCAACAAGGCTCGTCTTGCAAAGGTTATCAAGAAGGCTCAGAATGGCGAAGATATTACAGTTGCATATATCGGCGGCTCAATCACACAGGGAAGCTCCGCAGGTAACGATCTTTGCTACGCTAAGCTTACTTCTGACTGGATTCAGGAGCAGTTTCCTGATATAAAGGTAAATTACGTCAACGCGGGAATCGGCGCAACAGGCTCATATATCGGCGTATACAGAGCTGACAGAGACGTTCTTTCAAAGAATCCCGATCTTGTTTTCGTTGAATTTTCAGTAAATGACACAATGGAAAACAAGGAAAGAAATATCAACTCCTACGACAGTCTTCTGAGAAAAATATGGAGCTATGAAACTGCCCCTGCGATTATCTGCCTTGGTATGACTCAGGAGGACGGAACAAGCTTTGCTCCTCACGAAGAAATCGCAAAGAGCTATGATCTCCCCTTTATTTCTTATAAGAACGCAATACTCCATATAATCAATGATAAGAAATTTATTGTATGGGACGATATTTCGGGCGATAATATTCACCCCAACGTTGAAGGTCACAGAGTTCTTACTGAGCTTATTACAACCTACATCAGCGAAGCGATTGAAAACGTTGCTGATATTTCTGAAACAGAAAGCGACTTCTCTAAGGCATATACAGACGACAAGTACAGCTCAGCTACACTTCTTACACCCGATAACATCACTCCGACAGAAATCGTAGGCTTTACGCTTGAAGACGATAACTTCGGTAACTTTGGTGACTATTGGAGAATGATTACAGCCGATGGCGACTATAAGGGCGCAACTCTCAAGTTCGAGGCTGAATTTAAGACTCTCGGTCTTTTCTATGGTGAAATCGTAAGACGCGGCGGTACATTCAAAGTTATTATCGACGGCGAAGAAAAGGCAACAATCGACGCTATGTTCCCTAACGGCTGGGGCAACTACGTTGAAGCTATTGAGGTAGCTACATACGATGAAACAGCTAAGCGCACAGTTGAAATTGTTCCTGTAAACGGAACGTCGGTAGGTCAGGTTAATATCTCTGCTCTTGCAATTACCTGATCAGAATAAAAACAAAAAATAAAGCTCACAGAGTAAAAACGCTCTGTGGGCTTTTTATTTTGATATTGCAAAGGCAAAACTCTTTTCGGGAGCTTTACAAAATAAAAAAACAGCCCGAAACGAGCTGTTTTATTTCAAATTATGCAGAAGCGTTAGCCTTCTTTGCGAGCTGGGACTTAAGACGAGCAGCCTTGTTCTTATGGATAAGACCCTTGCCTGCAGCCTTGTCGAGCTTCTTTACAGCAGCGAGAGTAACTTCAGCGGAAGCACCTTCAGCTCTTGCGTTCTTCATAACAGTCTTGAGCTCAGTTCTGTTAGCCTTGTTTCTTTCCTGTCTTGTCTTAGAAACGAGAACTCTCTTCTTAGCGGACTTAATGTTTGGCACTTTGTTGCACCTCCTTGTTCGTCGAGGCAAATCCTCTATAATAGTTATTTTTAAGTACGCTATATTTTATCACACATTTTGAGAAAAATCAAGTCATTTTAAGAATTTTTTTGAAATAAGCAACGAATTGCTCATAATTTGTTAGATTTGTGGAAAAAATAGCGTAACGAGAACAGATATTGTTCAAAAAAACAATAAGGAGAATTATGAGACGAACAGACCTTGCGGTAGAAATTGTTGAAAAAAGAGAGTTGGAGGGAGTTTTAACAGAAGAAATCAGGGTCGGCGATATACGCATATCGAAGGTCACGGTTGAAAAAAGTGGAGAAAAGCTTCTGAAAAAACCGTCCGGGCGTTATTATTCGCTTCATTGCGATTGCACGAGCGATAAAAACGCCGTTTCAGAGTCGATCAGAGAGTGCCTTTCAGAGCTCCTTGAAAAGCTCCCCGATGACGCTCCGATAGTTGTTGCGGGTTTGGGAAACATCAACATCACGCCCGACAGTCTCGGCGTAATCACCGCAGAAAAAATTCCTGCGACGGCGCATCTTGTCGAACAGCATAGTAGGCTTTCTGAAATTATGCGCCCTGTCTTTGTCTTTTCCCTTGGTGTAATGGCGAAAACGGGAGTTGAAAGCGCAGAGCACCTTGAAGTTATCGTAAAGCGTCTCAGACCGACGGCGGTTATTGTGATTGACAGTCTTGCTTGTCGTGACGCAGGCAGCCTCGCTTCCACAATTCAGCTCACAGACACAGGAATAAGCCTTGGAAGCGGCGTGGGCAATAACCGAAAGGAAATCTCTCGGCGTCAGCTTGGCATTCCTGTCGTTGCAATAGGAGTTCCAACCGTGATTGACGCTGATAATATCAAGAGCAGCTTTGAGCCGCTTATGATAACCCCACGCTCAATCGATGCCATCATCAAGACCTTTAGCGACGCAATTTCTCACGGAATAAACGTATTCCTTAACCCTAAGCTTTCTGAGGAGGAGATAAACGCGCTTTTGTTCTGAAAACGGGTTTAAGCTCATATATTTTTCCGACAGGATTTATGAAAGGAAGGATTATATGAGAAAAACAGGTGTTATAAAGCTAATTGCGGCGGCGCTGGCAGTAGCCTCCGTGCCTTTTGCGGTCAGGGCGGTCATAGAAAATCCGCCTGACAGCAATATGATTATGAACGCGGCGCTTCATTTTTCACAGACGGCTTTTTTTTCAACCGAAAAGGTTGACACAATCGGAAACGGAAGCTACATATTGTATAAGCCTGAGCCTGTTGTGACAGAGCAGACGGAGCAACCGCAGACAGAACCTCCGCTTCTTACAGAGCCGCCTGTTACTTCAGTTCCTCATCAAGAGGAAAAGGAGTATCTTATATCTCAGAACATTTCAGACGAAAGGGAGGATCTTTCGGTTTTTAATAATCGTTCGGGATCGGTTTCGTCGATTACGTACACCGCAAATCCGGGCGAAAATTTTCTTAACCTTCCAAGCGGAGCACAGGTGCGTAACTGCACGGAGCTTTCAAACGATTTTGTCAGTGAGGAGATTATGAAAGCTCCTGAGCTGAAGGTTGAGATGTGGAGCGATGAGCCACAGGTTCTCATTATCCACACGCACACAAGCGAGAGTTACCTTATAAGCGGGGAATATTATGACGACGAATACAGCTCAAGAACGCTCGATTCTTCTCAGAATGTGGTTTCGGTCGGAGCAAGGATAGCTCAGACTCTTGCACAGGAGGGCGTGTGCGTTCTTCACGACGGAACGATCCACGACTATCCGCTTTATAACGGAAGCTACGCAAGGTCAGAGGCTACGATTACGAGGCTTCTGGCGGAGTACCCGTCGATAAAAGTGGTTCTTGATATTCACCGCGACGCTATTGTGCAGGAGGACGGCTCGTGGGTTTCGGCGGTCAACGACGTTGAAGGAAAACAGGCGGCTCAGGTTATGATTATTTCAGCTTGCGGAGACGGCTACTATTATGTTCCCGATTATCTTGAAAATCTCCATTTTGCAAGTGCGCTTCAGGATAAGATGGAAGAAAAATATAAAGGACTTACCCGTCCCGTTTTGTTTGACTATTGCCAATATAATCAGCATATAACGACGGGGTCGCTTCTTATTGAAATCGGCTCGCACGGGAATACGCTTGAGCAAGCGCTATATTCGGCGGAGCTTGTGGGAAAAAGCCTTGCGGAGCTTTTCAGGGAAATGAGCTAACAAAAAAGGAGCAGTGAAACTGCTCCTTTTTATCAATATGTATCTTTTCCTTCAAGACTATCATCGTTTTCGATCCACGAATTTACGTCGATTATTCTGTAATTCGTCTTATCCTTACGCACGATAACGGTTTTTATTCCTGCGTTTATTATAAAGCGCTTACAAAGCGAGCAAGGCTCGGCGTTTTCAACAAGCTCTCCTGTTTTTGCGTCAATTCCCGCAAGGTAAATTGTAGCTCCGATTGTATCGTGACGAGAAGCGGAGATGATAGCGTTTTGTTCAGCGTGGACAGAACGGCACAGCTCGTAGCGCTGACCTCTGGGAATTTCAAGCTTTTCTCTGACGCAGTAGCCCACGTCACAGCAGTTTTTTCTGCCTCTTGGGGCGCCAACGTATCCTGTTGAAACAATCTCATCGTTATTGACGATAATTGCACCGTAATTTCTTCTGAGGCAGGTTCCTCTTTCGCAGACAGTTTCTGCAATATCAAGATAATAGTTGATTTTGTCCCGTCTTTGCATAATTACCCTCCGTTTCTGATTTCGGATTAATTGTAGCATACTTTGTCATTTGTGTCAATTAAAAGAAAAACCCGTCGGTTTTTACGAAAAAAGTTGATTGGCAGAGGAGTTTGTGCTATAATTAAACGACAACAAACTGAAAAGGAAATAATATGGAACTTACAAATCTCGGAACGATAAAGGATTTATTTACAAGACACGGCTTTTCTTTTACAAAGTCGCTCGGACAGAATTTTCTCATCAACCCCTCCGTCTGCCCCAAAATAGCGGAGCTTGGCGGATGTAATGAAAACGTCTGTGCAATAGAAATCGGAACGGGAGTCGGCGTTCTTACCAAAGAGCTGGCGCTTCGTGCTAAAAAGGTTGTGGCGATTGAAATCGATACGGGGCTCAAGCCGATTCTTGAAGAAACGTTGGCGGAATTTGATAATATCGAGGTCATATTCGGTGACGCAATGGAGCTTGATATTGCAAAAATAATAGAAGAAAAGGCACAGGGGCTTGACGTTGTCGTGTGTGCAAATCTTCCTTATTATATTACCTCTCCTCTTATTATGAAGCTTCTTGAAGAAAGGCTCAGAATAAAATCCGTTACTGTAATGGTTCAAAAGGAAGCGGCACAGCGTTTGTGCGCCAAAATCGGCGAAAGAGAAAGCAGCGCAATTACCGTTGCGGTTAATTATTACAGTAAGCCAAAAACTCTTTTTAACGTTTCACGAGGAAGCTTTGCACCGAGTCCGAACGTAGATTCGGCGGTAATAAGGCTTGACGTTTTTGACGAGAAAAAATATGACGTTGAAGACGAAGCGCTCTTTTTCAGAATCGTCAGAAGCAGCTTCTCGCAACGAAGAAAACAGCTTGTAAATCCTCTTTCGGCAGAGCTTAAAATAAGTAAAGATATTCTTGCGGAAAAGCTCTTAAATTGCGGCATAAAGGCGACAGCACGCCCCGAAGAGCTTAAAATGGAGGATTTTGTTGCATTATATAAGCAGGTAAAGAAAATATTATAGTCGATTGCTCTTTTTCGGCAATTTTTTCGTGGATACGGCTGTAAAATTAGACTTGATTTTACAGCTAAGGAAGTGAAAAGATTGGGAAAAGAGCTTTTTGATTATGGCAAGGAAAAAAGAGCGTACATAAAAGTGCCGCTGATAATCATAACCTCTGTAATTCTTGCAGGGACTACTCTTTTTGAAAAGACTTCTCCTCTGAGCGTTGGCTTTACGGGAAGTCTCAGCGGTTTTGATTGCATTCTCTCCGCTTTTTCGGTAGCTATCGGCTTTCTCGTCAGAGGCAGCTTCACTGAAAATATACCGACGCTTATTTCAATAGCTGCGGTTGCCGCTATAAGGCTTTTTTTCGGAAGGAGTAAGGGCTTACCGCTGAAGATTGTTTCGTGCTTTCTGACGGGTGCGTGCGTTATTCTTTCGGGGCTTTCTTCAGCGACAGTTCCCAGCGATATTCTTTTGTCGGTTTCGTTTGGAGTAATTTCGGGGACGGCGTCTTATTGTCTTATGAGCGTGGGAAAGGCTCTGAGCGAAAAAAGCACGCTCCTTTTCAAGCCCTCTGAGATCGCCTGTGCGGCGGTGGTGACCGTGTTTGGAGCCGCCGCACTGTCGAGCGTTGAAATCGGTATTTTCAACATCGGTCTGGTTACAGGGGGAATAATCGTTCTTCTTTCGGGAGCAGTTTTCAGACATCAGGTCGGGACGTTCGGTGCAATCTCTGCCCTTGGACTTAGTATCGGAGGAGAGCAGTTTATTGTTCCTTCGATTATTATCTGTGCTTCAGGGTTTTTCGCTTCGCTTATAAAAAATCACGGAAAGGTGTTACAGCTTGCGGCGTTTTTGCTTTCGGTTGCGATTTGTTCGTCGCTTACGGGAATAAATGATAACACGATAGGGCTGATTGCAGATCAGCTGATTTCAGGGGCAGTGTTTATGATTCTTCCCTTAAAGGAAATAATACGACGGTTTTCAGCAGAAAAAGAGGAAAATATATTTTCTGAGCCATCCGAGGTTTTTGCTCACAGGCTTTCTTTTGTTGCAAGTACGGTTCGCGAACTCAGAGAAGCGGTTGAAAAAACGGCTCAGACGCTTGACGGCGGAGTTGTTCACGATATTTCGTGGGTTTATAATTCAGCCTGTGACAGCGTGTGCAGAAACTGCAGATTCAATATGGAGTGTTGGGGAGTTGAATATAACAATTCAGCTGATGAAATGAACAGGCTGACAGGGCTTTTAAGAGAAGGAAGAACGGTTGGCGAGGACGATTTCAAGGGATTGATTGCCGCCAGATGCTCAAGGAAAAGACAGCTTGCCAAGGAGCTTAACAGATGTTATTCAGAATATTCGGGCGCAAGACAGTCGGCAAGAAAAATTAGTGAGATGAGGGCAGTTTTGAGCGCTCAGCTTGTTTCTACCGAAAAAATGTTTGAAGAAATTTCCAAGGAATTTGGTGGCACGGATTTCAACACTCAAGCGGCAGGGCAGGTCGAAAATATTCTCGAACGTTTCGGGCTTTCGGGCGCAAAATGTATCGTGAGAAAAAAGAACGGCAATCTTCTGATTGAAGCTTATGGGCACGGTGAACTGGGAGTCAGCGCCGAGGAGCTTGGCGACGCAATAACCGACGCTCTTCAAAAGGAGTTTGATCTTCCCGATATTATTGCTTTTGACGGAAAAGTAAGGATAAGCGTTTTTGAAAGAACTCCGTTTATGATAAAAACTGCGGCGTGTCAGTACAGCAGAATCAAGGATAAAGCGAGCGGAGATTATACCGACACTTATATCGACGGCACAGGCCACGCTTACGTGATTCTCTCCGACGGAATGGGAAGCGGAGCAAGAGCAAGAATTGATTCTGCTTTTGCGTGCAGTATGCTGATAAAGCTTCTTGAGTCGGGGGTCGGGATTGAGTCGGCAATAGAAATGCTCAACACCTCGCTTCTGGTGAAGTCGTCAGATGAAAGCTTTGCGACGCTCGATATTTGTGAAATTGACCTTTATACAGGAAAAGTAACGGTTTATAAAGCAGGCGGTGCAGATTCGTTTGTAAAAGCGGGGAAGAATATTGTCAAGCTTGAATCAAGCGGTCTTCCTGTGGGTATCAGCTTTAGGGTAAGCTTTGAAAACAAGAGCTTTACCATTGCTGAAAATGACGTTGTTATCCTTACAAGCGACGGGGTCGAGCTACCACGCAACTGGCTCGAACAGCTCTTTCGTAAGGAAAGCAGTAACGACCTTGACGAGCTTGTAAGGCAAATCGGCGATAATGCCCGTTTCAGAAGCGAAAAGGGAAGAGAGGATGATATTTCCGTTGTTGCCGTCCAGCTTTGTAAATAATAACGACTGCCGCCGGAGCGTTTTTGTTTCGTGCGGCAGTTGTTTGCGTTTAATTTAAGATTTTCGTGGAGAAAAATTGGTATAATTTGCCAAAAGTAAAATAAATAATAATGCACATTTAATAAAAATTATACAAAAACCTTGAAAAAATCACTATGATATGCTAATATATTCGTAGTATATTTAATCTTGTAAAAGGAAGGGAAGTTGTCAAAAAAATGTCAATTACAATACCGAAAGAATACGAAGTGCCTCTTTACCTTTTCCATCAGGGCGAAATAACCAAGGCTTATGATTTCTTCGGCTCTCATTTTACTGAAATGAACGGCAAAAAAGGCGTTATTTTCAGAGTGTGGGCGCCAAAGGCTGCCTCGGTTTCCGTCGTTGGTGATTTTAACCATTGGGACAGACAAAGAAGCTATATGAAAAAAATAAGCGATGCAGGTATCTGGGAGCTTTTTGTCGAAGGATTGAAGCAGTTTGATACATACAAATACAGTATCGAAAGCGCTCAGGGACAGATAAGACTTAAAGCTGACCCTTACGGCTTCCATATGGAAACACGCCCTAATACCGCGACAAAGATTTACGATATAGAGGGCTACGACTGGAAGGACGAGAAGTGGCAGGAGGAACGTAAGACCAAAAACGTCTACGAGTCTCCTATGAATATTTACGAGGTTCATTTAAGCTCGTGGCGTCATAAAAAAGACGAGGATGAGCTTTTCAATTACATGGAGCTTGCCCGTGAGCTTATACCCTATGTAAAGAAAATGGGCTATACGCATATTGAAATTATGCCTATTGCCGAGTTCCCGTTTGACGGCTCGTGGGGCTATCAGCAGATTGGTTATTATTCTCCTACCTCCCGTTTTGGCACTCCGCACGACTTTATGGCATTTGTGGACTTTTGCCATCAGAACGGAATAGGAATTATTCTCGACTGGGTTCCTGCCCACTTCCCCAAGGACGCTGCAGGTCTTTACGAATTTGACGGCGGATATTGCTACGAATATTCTGAGCCGCTTAAGAGAGAGCATCTTAACTGGGGCACGAGAATTTTTGACTGGGGTAAGCCTGAGGTTCAGAGCTTCCTTGTTTCAAATGCATCTTATTGGATTGAAAAATACCACGTTGACGGACTTAGAGTTGACGCTGTTGCTTCAATGCTCTATCTTGACTATGACAGACGTGACGGACAGTGGCAGCCTAACGTTCGCGGAGGTAATGAAAACCTTGAGGCTATTGCGTTCCTTCAGAAGCTCAACGCTGCACTTTTCAGGCAGTTCCCAGGTCTTCTTATGATTGCTGAGGAATCAACGGCGTGGCCGATGGTAACAAAGCCTACCGATATTGGCGGACTCGGCTTTAACTTCAAGTGGAATATGGGCTGGATGAACGATATGATTGCATATATGTCGATGAATCCCGAATACCGCCCTTATCACCACAATATGCTCACTTTCTCGTTCTACTATGCTTTCTCCGAAAACTTTATCCTCCCGATTTCTCACGACGAGGTTGTTTACGGAAAGTGCTCAATGCTCGATAAGATGAGCGGTCCGAGAGATAAGCGCTTCGCTTCGCTCAGAACCTTCCTTGGCTATATGATGGCTCATCCCGGAAAGAAGCTTATGTTTATGGGACAGGAAATCGCTCAGTTCAAGGAATGGAACTATAAGACAGGTCTTGACTGGGACGTTCTTGATTTCCTTGAGCACAAGAGATATCAGACTTACGTAGAGGAGCTTAACAGATACTACCTCGACAATTCTCAGTTCTGGGAGGTTGACGGTGACTGGCAAGGCTTCAGATGGATTTGCAGTGATGATAACACCAACTCTGTTATCGTCTTCAGAAGAATCAACAAGAAGGGCGAGGAGGTTATCGCTGTATGTAACTTCCAGCCTGTATACCACGAAAATTACTCGTTCGGCGTTCCTTATGACGCAGATTACGTTGAAGAATTTACGAGCGACGACGTAAAATACGGCGGCGGAGGCCTCAAAAACGGAACGGTGAAGGCAAAGAAGGAAGAAATGCACGGTGAGCAGTATTCTATTACTGTAAGTCTTGCTCCTATGTCTACGATGTTCTTTAAGCCTAAATTCAGAAAGAAGAGAGCTTCGACGAAAACAACGGCAAAGAAGCCTGCTTCAAAAAAGACAACCGCTAAGACTTCTAAAACTGCGGCTAAGACGACAAAGACTGCATCTAAAACCGCTGTAAAGGCTGAAGAAAAGAAGCCGGTTGCAAAAACAGCCGCTAAAACGGCGACCAAGAAAACGACAGCAAAGAAGCAAACTGCAAAAACAACAGCTAAAAAAGAAAAATAATATAACGGAGGCTCATTTATGAATCATGTAAAAAAAGAATGCGTAGCTATGCTCCTTGCCGGAGGGCAGGGAAGCAGACTTTACGCTCTGACTAAGGATATGGCAAAGCCGGCTGTTCCTTACGGCGGTAAATACCGCATCATCGACTTCCCACTTTCTAACTGCATCAACTCAGGTATCGACACGGTAGGTGTACTTACTCAGTATCAGCCGCTTGTTCTTAACGAATATATCGGCAACGGTCATCCTTGGGGACTTAACCGCGTTCACGGAGGCGTTCACGTTCTTCCTCCTTACGAAAGCTCTTCGGGTAAATCGTGGTATGAGGGTACTGCAAACGCTATTTATCAGAACATAAGCTTCGTTGACAGATATAACCCCGATTACGTTGCAATTCTTTCGGGTGACCATATCTACAAGATGGACTACTCGCTTATGCTTGATTTCCATAAGGAAAAGAACGCTGATGCTACAATTGCCGTTCTTGAAGTTCCCTGGGAAGAAGCAAGTCGTTTCGGTATTATGACTGCCGACTCTGAGGGTGTAATCACAGAGTTCGCAGAAAAGCCGAAGGAACCAAAGTCTAATCTCGCTTCTATGGGCGTTTATATCTTCTCGTGGCCTGTACTTAAAAAGTATCTTATTGAAAACGAAAAGGACGAAACTGCAACAAAGGACTTCGGTAAGAATATCATCCCTGCTATGCTTAACGATAACTGTAAGATGGTTGCATATCACTTTGACAAGTACTGGAAGGACGTTGGTACAATCGACAGCCTTTGGGAAGCAAATATGGACTGCCTTGACCCGAACGTTCCGCTTGACCTTTATGACCATAACTGGAAGATTTATTCAAGAAACCCCGTAATGCCTCCTCATTATGCAGGCCCTGAAAGTAAGATCGAGAACTCTATGATCGCTGAAGGCTGTAACATTTACGGCACAATCGACTTCTCAGTTCTTTTCTCAGGCGTTGTCGTTGAAGAGGGTGCGGTTGTTCACGACAGTATCATTATGCCTAATACAATAATCAGAAAGGGCGCTGTTGTTGAATATTCCATCATCGGTGAGGACTGCGAAATCGGCGCAGGCGCAAAAATCGGCGAACGCCCCGAAACAGTCGAAGACAAGGATAACTGGGGTGTTGCAGTAGTAGGACACAAGGTTAAAATTTCAGACAATGCGCAAATCAAGGCTAAGGCTATGATTTCTGAAGGCGTATGATGAATTTGGTGATAGAAAGGAAATTGAAATATCATGGCTAATATGTCAAACGTGCTTGGTCTGATCTTTGCCAATATGCACGATACAACCGTTACCGACCTTACAAAAATGCGTACAATGGGCTCTGTCCCCTTTGGAAGCAGATACAGACTGATTGACTTCCCGCTTTCCAATATGGTAAACAGCGGTATCAATACAATCGGTGTTATCACAAAGGCAAACTATCAGTCACTTATTGACCATCTCGGCTCAGGAAACGAGTGGGATCTTTCCAGAAAAACAGGCGGTCTTCACATTCTTCCTCCTTACGGTCAGCTTGGCGGCGGACTTTACAGAGGCAGACTTGAGGCGCTCGCAGGCGTTACAAGCTTTATCAAGAGATGTGACGAGGAATACGTAATCATCAGCGACTGTGACGTTGTTGCAAATATGGATTTCAAGAAAATCGTTGAATTCCACGAAAAGACAGAAGGCGACATTACCGTTGTTTACGGAAAAATGAACTGCACAGCCGAACAGACAAAGACCAAGACCATTCTCAGCGTTAACGAGAACAACGAGGTTTACGATATTCTTGTTCGTCCTGAAATAAGCGGCGAACACAACGTCAGCCTTAACGTGTTCGTAATGAGAAAGGACTTCCTTAACGCTCTTGTTACTGATTGTGCAAGCAAGAATCTTTACAGCTTTGAGGTTGATATTCTTCAGCACAGACTCAAGGACCTCAAGGTCTACGGTTATAAGTTTGAAGGCTATCACGGTCAGATTTCGGGTATCCGTTCGTACTACGACTGCAATATGGATATGATGAACGCTGACATAAGAAGCGAAATCTTTTGCAGCGACGACCCGATTTACACAAAGGTAAGAGACGAAGCTCCTGCAAAGTACGGTCTTGACGCAAAGGTTAAAAATTGCCTTATTGCAGACGGCTGTATTATTGAGGGCGAGGTTGAGAACTGCGTTGTATTCAGAGGCGTGAAAATCGGCAAGGGAGCAGTTGTCAAGAACTCTATTCTCATGCAGGATACGGTTGTCGGTGACAAGTGTGAGCTTAATTACACGATTACGGATAAGAACGTAGTTGTAGGTAACTTCAGAAGTCTTTGCGGAACTCAGGATTACCCTGTATTCGTTGGCAAGGGCGCAAACGTATAATTAAAAATGAAAGCCTCGTCTGTGTGACGGGGCTTTTTCCTTATAAAAAAACAGGCAGTTGCTTGTAGGGTACTACCGATAAAGAAGTTTTATCGGTACCGAGCTACATGCTTTGGTTTGTCGTAAACTGAATTACGATATGCCAAAGGGGGCTCCCCT
>JAZNST010000043.1:0-17138 GCA_045591405.1 Ruminiclostridium sp. | reverse complement strand
TGGTTAGAGCAACCGGCTCATAACCGGTTGGTCCGGGGTTCGAGTCCCTGTTGGCGCACCATTTCATAGGGGTGTGGTTCAATGGTAGAATAGGGGTCTCCAAAACCTTTGACGTGGGTTCGATTCCTACCACCCCTGCCACAACAGCTTCCGCTTAACTGCGGAGGCTGTTTTATTTTTATAAAATCAAACGGCAAGCCGATAACGACTTGCCGTGTTCTATTTTTTTCTGTAAGCGAGAACAGCAAATTCTGTGCTGACTTCAAGGGCTTCGATTGAATCGGGCTTTTTCTGGTCGTTCACCGAGGTTTGATAATAATAGGGAGTCATCATAAAAAGGTTCTTCACGTCTTCATTCGTTTGGAGCAGGATCTTGCATCTTACCTCGTTTTTGGAGACGATTTGATAATTTTCAAGCTCAAACGGCGCAACCTCGTTCCTGTACGGTTTGTCATAAACTGCGCTTTTAAGCTCAAAAAGGTGATTTTCAAGCGGAATTGCCGTCACGAGAAGCCCGTCTTTTTCAAGGACACGGTTAAATTCCTCAAGCGCAAACGGCGCAAACAGTGTTGTGATGATATTGCACGAGCTATCCCCAAGCGGAAGAGAATAAGCGCTTGCAACGGCAAAGTTTATCTGAGCGTGTCTTTTAGCGGCAACGTCGAGCGCAACCTTTGATATGTCTATTGCAACAGCCTCAACGCTTTTTCCGTCGTTTCTGAGGGCGTTTACGATTCCATCGGTGTACCAGCCCTCACCACAGCCGGAATCGAGCAATCTGCACTCTTTCGGTGCAAGCTGACGAATCGTTTCTTTAAGGCTGTCGAGAAGCGGTTGATAGTAGCCTTTTTCGAGGAATTGACGCCTTGCCCTAACCATAAGCTTATCGTCTCCGTGACTTGTGCTTTTTTGAGAAAGAAGAAGGTTAACGTATCCGCTTTTGGCTTTGTCAAAGCAATGGTTTTTATCGCAGCGGTAGGTTCTTCCGTCAAGCGAGAGAGGGGATTTACAGACAGGGCAGATAAAATTCATAGAGACTCCTTGATAGCGTTTTGGTTGTTGACTCTGAGCAAGGATTACGCCAAGCTCTGTCAGGATAAATTATAGACGCTTTTTTCCATACTGTCAACATCTTTTCTGTTGACTTTCAAGCAGTTTTGTGGTAAAATTATCTGAAAGAGGTACTTATGTATAAGGGTTTGATTTTTGATCTTGACGGGACGATTCTGAATACGCTGACTGACCTTGCAAACGCAGGCAACTACACGCTTCGCAAGCTCGGCTACAAAGAATACCCCGTAGAATGTTATAAACGCTTTGTCGGAAACGGAATTCCAAAGCTTGTGGAACGGATTTTGCCCGACGGACGTGCCAACGGGAAGTACGAAACGGCGCTTGAGCTGTTCAAGGATTACTACTCGCTTCATAAAAAGGATTTTACAACGCCTTATGATAATATCTGTGAGCTTCTTCACGAGCTTTCTCAAAAGGGGATAAGACTCGCTGTTGCAACCAACAAGCCTCACGAGGTAGCAGGGGAAATAGTCGGACTTTATTTCGGCGACGTTTTCGAAAGGGTAGAGGGCCAGCGTGACGACCGACCTAAAAAGCCCGATCCGACGGTTGCGGAAGAAATCATAGAGGGCTTTGGACTTGAAAAGGACAGGGTGCTTTTCATAGGCGACAGCGACGTTGATATGATAACCGCTTTTAATGCGGGAGTTGATAGCTGTGGCGTGCTTTGGGGCTTCAGAGATGAAAACGAGCTTCGTAAAAACGGAGCAAAATATATAGCTCGTGATGTAAATGAGCTGAAAATGATTGTTTCAGGAGATTTCGATGAAAAGAACTAGGGAAAAAAGAACGGTTTCGTGGATATTCGTTGTGTTCTGCGTGCTTGTTGCTGCATTTATCTTTATCGGATTTATGAAGGAGTCGGGCGCTAAAAGCGCTCAGAGCTGTACTTCGCTTAACAGTGCGTGGACCAACGACTTTGGCGCAACCATAGACGTGACTGCACTTGACATTTCAGATTCACTTGAGCCTGTTACCTATTATGCTCGTGTTCCCGCTGAATCAAAGGGAAGACAGGTCATCATAGAATCACGCTTTATCGGCTATTCAATTTACCTTAACAACCGTCTTATCTTTGATTATTGCTGTAAGGACGATACGCTTGAAAAAAGTAAGGGTGTTCCTGCGCCGCTTTTGAAGGTAATAGATATATCAGAGGCAAAAACAGGCGACACGCTCAAAATTGTCATTGATCCTTACGACTATATTCTTCCGTCTCAGATATGCGGAATTTCAATAGGAAGCTCCGACGCTGTTTATAGAGTTTATCATTCAAGAACGGTAGTGAATTTTATACTGGGCGGCGTTCTGGTTTTCTCAGGGCTTATGCTTATGCTGATGCATCTTGCTTTCAGAAAAATGCTCAAAAAGACGCACGGTCTTCTTTACCTTGCAGGCTTTTCGATTTGCTACGGCATATCCGTTATTTTCCAGAACCAGCTTTTCAACAACTATTCAAACGCACACAACGTCAACTGGAAAATGTCGCTCGGAACACTCGTGTTTGCTTTGATTCCTCTTATTCTTTATCTTATCGAAAGCACCGAGTCGCCACGCCTTGAAAAGCTCCAGAAGGTTTATGCAATAATAGCGTCGTTTGCGCTTCTTGCCGTTTCCTTGATTGACGTGATTCCGTTTAAGACAAAGGTAGTTTTATATCTTATTTTGATTTCGATTTCGATCCTTTTACTTATCTGTGTTTCCTCGTTTAATCTTTACGTTGACGCAAAGCTCAGAGCGCATAATCTCCTTTTCCTGCTCGGAGTAATTTTTATAACCGCTTCAACAATTTTGGAGCTTTTCTTCCGTTCGGGTTTCGGCGTAGAGATAAGACTTGTTATTTCGATTTTCTTTGTTGCTGTAATTTCAGCCGTTAATATCCGTGAGGTATTCGGAATTTTTGAATACGGAATGAAGGCTAAGCTTATCGACAAGCTTGCATACACAGACGGACTAACGGGCGTGGGTAATACTACTGCATTCAGAGAAAGACTTGACTATCTTGAAGTAACCAAGGTTAACTTTGATTTAATCGGAATCGTTCAGTTCGACGTAAATAACCTTAAAACCGTAAACGATACGCTTGGACACAGCTTTGGCGACGATCTTATTATAAGAGCCGCAAATATCATCAAGAAAACCTTCGGCACCTTCGGCGACGTTTACAGAGTCGGCGGAGACGAGTTTGCAGTAATAACTACAAATCCAAAGGGAGCCTCGCTTTGTGAAACGGCGGCGGCTAAGTTTGAAAACGAAATTATCGACGTAAATAACAAAAACGAGCTTAAATACGACGTTCAGATTGCATACGGCATCGCTTTTTACAGAAACGAGCTTGCAAGCAAGGAGCTGTTCTTGCGTGACGTTCAAAAGCAGGCGGACGTCCTTATGTATACGATGAAAAAGAAGATGAAGGAAGAAAAGAATACGGCTGTTCGCGAGGGCGCAAAAACAAGCGTTCCCGACAAGACAGTTACGCTCTAGGAGGTGCTTTATGGGAAATGCAATTTATGAAAAGCTTGAAAGATGCTATAAAAGCTTCAGAGAGAAGATTGATTTTGTTCCCGACGTTGCAATAGTTCTCGGCTCAGGTCTGGGGGCGCTTGCAGACGAAATTGACGTAAAGGCAACTCTCAATTACAGCGAGATTGACGGCTTCCCTCAGTCTACTGTTCAAGGACATAAAGGAAGATTCGTTTTCGGCTATATCGACGGCGTTCCTGTTGTGATTATGCAAGGACGAGTTCATTACTACGAGGGCTACTCCATGCAGGAGGTTGTCACTCCCACAAGACTTATGAAGATGATGGGTGCAAAGGTTCTCTTTCTTACCAATGCGGCAGGAGGCGTGAACGCAGATTTTTCGGCGGGCGACTTTATGCTCATAACCGATCAGATTTCTGACTTTGTTCCGAGTCCTCTTATCGGCCCTAATATCGAGCAGTTCGGAACCCGTTTCCCCGATATGAGCGAGATATACGATAAGTCGCTCAGAGAAGCAATCAAGAAAGCCGCAGAAGAAGAAAACATAAAGCTTCAACAAGGCGTTTATATTCAGCTTACAGGGCCTAATTTTGAAAGCCCTGCGGAAGTAAGAATGTGCAGACTTCTCGGAGCTGACGCTGTCGGAATGAGCACAGCGTGCGAGGCTGTTGCCGCTAATCACGCCGGAATGAAGGTTTGCGGTATTTCTTGCATTGTAAACCTTGGTTGTGGAATGACAGAAAACCCCCTTACTCATAAAGAGGTTATGGAGGCGGCGGATAAGGCTGCGCCGCTTTTCAAGACTCTCATTAAAACAAGCGTGAAGAAAATTGCTCAAACGCTCTGACGAGGTAGCTATGACTATAAGAATTTATAATGCAAAAATTCTCCCGATGGGCGACAGAACGGACGTCTTTGACGGTGAAATACACGTTGAAAACGGAGTTATAACCTATCTTGGCGAGGTAAGTCCGCTTGCTGAGCGCTATTTCGACCGTGAAATCGACGCACAGGGAAATCTCGTTATGCCGGGCTTCAAGGACTGCCACGCGCATACTCCGATGACCTTCCTGCGTTCATACGCCGATGACCTTCCGCTTCAGGAATGGCTTTTCAACAGAGTTTTCCCGATGGAAGCGAAGCTGAGCGCTGAGGCGGCGTATACCTTTACAAAACTCGGAATTATGGAATATCTCTCAAGTGGTATTACAACCAGCTTTGATATGTATTTTCACCCCGAAATGATTGCAAAGGCGGCTATTGACTCAGGCTTCAGACTTGTCCTTTGCGGAGCCGTTGACGGTGAGCCTGAGAACGTCGAAAAGCTCAGAGCCTTTTATGATAAGTTCAGCAATATGCACGAGCTCGTATCGTACAGACTCGGTTTTCACGCTGAGTATACTGCAAGCTATGAGCTTATGGTTGAAATCGGAAAGCTTGCGAACGAGCTGAAAAAACCTGTGTTCACACATTGCTCGGAAACCGAACGGGAAGTCAGAGAGTGTGTTGAAAAGTATGGAAAAACTCCCGTTGAGCTTTTTGACAGCGTTGGCTTGTTCAACTACGGCGGTGCGGGCTTCCATCTTGTTCATACGACTGAAAATGATATGGAGATTCTCAAAAAGAGAAACGTTGGTGTTGTTACTAACCCCGCTTCAAATGCAAAGCTTGCAAGCGGAATTGCTCCGATTTGCGATTATCTTGAAAAGCGAATCAGCGTTTCAATCGGTACCGACGGCGCCGCAAGCAACAATTGTCTTGATATGTTCAGGGAGATGTTCCTTGTTACAGCGCTTCAGAAGCTTCAGAGAAAGGACGCTTCTGCGTGCGACGCTATCGAGGTTCTTAAAATGGCGACCACGAACGGTGCGAGAATGCTTGGTCTTGATGATTGCGACTGTCTTGCGACGGGGAAGAAGGCTGACCTTATCATTATCGATTTACATCAGCCCAATATGCAACCGCTCAACAACATCGCAAAGAACGTCGTTTACAGCGCAAGTAAGTCGAACGTCAAGCTGACGATGGTAAACGGCAGAGTTCTTTACGAGGACGGAAAATATTTCATAGGCGAGAACGCTGAAGCAGTTTACGCTCAGGCGAATAAGCTTATGGAGGCAATTAAAGCTTAATAAGAGTGGCGCTTCCGATTGATTTCGGAGGCGCTTTTTTCGTCTCTGGTGTGCCGCTTTTCACAGCTACCCTTCGACCGAGCTCTCCTTTTTACCGTATCCGCCTGTGACGAGCTGTCGCCCCTAAAAAACGAAGCTCCCCCTTGCTCCCGTAATTTGACGAGAGCGTTCAAGTACTCTGAAACAAAAAAATACAGAGCCGTTTTCACAGCTCTGTATCTGTATTTATGCGCTTTGATTACTTTATAATGCGTACTGCAATAACGTCCTCAACAGCCTTGAACTTTTCGGAAAGACCGTCTGTGCTTCCCTTAACGTCAAGAACGGTGTAAGCGGCGTCCTTCTTGGACTTGCTTTCCATATTTTCGATGTTAAGACCTGCTTCAGCGGCAATACCTGTAAGCTTTGTGATGATGCCTTCCTTGTTGTAGTGGATAACGCAGATTTTAGCGTCGCCCGACATACCCATAGAAACATTGGGGAGGTTAACGCTGTTCTTGATGTTACCGTTTTCGAGGAAGTCAGCGATTTCCTGGCAAGCCATAACAGCACAGTTGTCTTCGCTTTCAGGAGTAGAAGCTCCAAGGTGAGGAAGTGCAACAACGCCTTCTACGCCGATAAGAGCGTCTGTTGGGAAGTCAGTAACGTAAGCTGCCATACCGCCGTTAGAAAGAGCGTCGATGATTGCGGCGTCATCAACGAGGTCGCCACGAGCAAAGTTGAGAATTCTTACGTTCTTCTTCATCTTAGCGATTGTTTCAGCGTTGATCATCTTCTTTGTTTCAGGAGTAGCAGGAGCGTGAAGTGTGATATAATCGCACATTTCGAAAAGCTCCTCGCGTGTCTTTACGTAGTGAACTCTGTTGGAGAGGTTAAGAGCGCCGTTAACGGAAAGGAACGGGTCAGCGCCGTAAACTTCCATACCAAGCTCAACTGCTGCGTTTGCAACGAGAGCACCGATTGCGCCAAGACCAACAACACCGAGCTTCTTGCCCTTGATTTCAGGACCTACGAACTGGCTCTTGCCTTTTTCAACAAGCTTACCAACCTCGTCGCCCTGTCCCTTGAGAGTCTTTGCCCAATCAATAGCGGCTGTAACCTTTCTGCTGGAGATGAGAAGACCAAGAAGAACAAGCTCCTTAACTGCGTTTGCGTTAGCACCGGGTGTGTTGAATACGACTACGCCCTTTTCTGTGCACTTGTCAATAGGAATATTATTTGTACCTGCGCCTGCTCTTGCAATTGCGAGGAGGTTGCTTCCAAGCTCCATTTCGTGCATAGAAGCAGAACGCACGAGAATAGCGGAGGGGTTAGATGCAACGTCGTCTGTGAGAGTATACTTTGCGCTATCGAGAAGGCTTGTGCCGCAAGCGGCAATCTTATTTAATGTGAGTACGTTATACATAATAGTTTCTCCTTATTTAATTTTTTAAGGCGGCAGTCTGAGAGCATTTGCCCTGACTGTCCGCCTGTAATTTTACTTAAGCGTTTTCAGCTTCGAACTTCTTCATGAATTCTACAAGCTTTTCTACGCCCTCAATAGGCATAGCGTTGTAGATAGAAGCTCTCATACCGCCAACTGAACGGTGTCCCTTGAGGTTTTCAAAGCCTGCAGCCTTAGCTTCCTTGATAAACTTAGCGTCAAGCTCGTCGTTTCCTGTAATGAAAGGAACGTTCATAAGAGAACGGTCTTCAGCTCTTACTGTACCCTTGAACATCTTGCTCTGGTCAAGGAAATCGTAAAGAATCTTAGCCTTCTTTTCGTTGTGAGTCTTCTTTGCTTCAAGGCCGCCCATCTTCTTGATCCACTTGAATACCTTACCGCAGATGTAGATACCGTAGCAAGGAGGTGTGTTGTAGAGGGAGTCGTTGTCAGCCTGTGTCTTCCACTTGAGCATTGTAGGAGTGCCGGGAAGAACGTCCTCTGTGATGAGATCTTCACGGATGATTGCGATAACAACGCCTGCAGGACCAACGTTCTTCTGAACGCCGCCGTAGATTACGCCATACTTTGTTACGTCAACAGGCTCGGAAAGGAAGCAGGAGGATACGTCTGCAACGAGAAGTTTACCCTTTGTGTTAGGCAGAGTCTTGAACTTTGTTCCGTAGATAGTGTTGTTTTCACAGATATAAACGTAGTCTGCGTCTTCGGGAATGTCGAGATCGGAGCAATCGGGGATATAGGAGAAGGTCTTATCTGCAGAAGAAGCAACCTCAATTGCTTCGCCGTAGATCTTGGCTTCTTGGTATGCCTTCTTAGCCCACTGACCTGTGATAATATAAGCTGCCTTCTTGTTCTTCATCATGTTCATAGGAACTTCAGCAAAGAACTGGGAAGCACCGCCCTGGAGGAAAAGAACCTTATAGTTGTCAGGGATATTCATAATGTCTCTGAGATCCTGTTCAGCTTCTTTGATAATTGTATCATAAGCCTTTGAACGGTGGGACATCTCCATTACGGACATACCTGTTCCTCTGTAATCAAGCATTTCGTCTGCTGCTTCTTTAAGCACCTCTTCAGGCAGAACTGCAGGGCCTGCGCTAAAATTGTAAACTCTCATTTATATAGCCTCCAAAAAATATTTTTTAACGCTGATAAAAAAATAACAACGTTAAAGCTACCATCAATTATAAGGTATTTGTAAAAAAATGTCAAGCAGTAACACCCATTTTTTTGCCGATTACGCTCAAATCTTCACAAAACAGGTATATTTTTATTTTTCGGGGAAAAATCTTGTAAAAATCAGAAAATTGTGATATAATAAAAAGCGTATTTGATAAAATAAGCAGAGGTAATTTTTAATGAGTAAGGGAAATTACGGCGATCAGAGTATCGTTGCACTCAAGGGTCCGGATCAGGTCAGAAAAAGACCTGCGGTTATTTTTGGCTCGGACGGCATTGAGGGCTGTCGCCATTCTATTTTTGAAATTCTGTCAAACTCAATCGACGAAGCTCGTGAGGGCTACGGAAAGCGTATAATCATCACAAAATTTAATGATTATTCGGTTGAAATCGAGGATAACGGCAGAGGCATACCCATTGATTACAACAAGGTTGAGGAGAAGTATAACTGGGAGCTTCTTTTCTGCACGATGTACGCAGGCGGTAAGTACAATAACAATGACGGCGGAAACTATGAGATGTCCTTGGGACTTAACGGCCTTGGTCTTTGTGCAACTCAGTTTGCTTCAGAATATATGGAGGTTGAGAGCGATAACGGAACGTGGCGCTATACTCTCAGCTTTGAAAAAGGCTTCAATAAAACGGTCGAAAAAGAAGAAAAGGGTTTTATTAAATCCCGTTCAAGCGGAAAAACAGGAACAAAAATCCGTTGGAAGCCCGATCTTGAGGTTTTTACAGATATTAACGTAGAGGACGAGTACTTTTCCGATATTCTCAGAAGACAGTCGATTGTAAACGACGGGCTTGAGTTCGTCCTCAGAACACAGCAGGAGGACGGCTCGTTCACTGAGGAGCTTTTCTGCTACGAAAACGGAATAACAGACTATCTTAACGAGCTTGTGGGCGAAAACGCATTTACCTTGCCTCAGAGCTGGAGCACTCAGCGACAGGGCCGTGACCGTGAGGATAAGGACGATTATAAGGTAAAGCTCAGGGTTGCTTTTGCATTCTCAAATAAGCTCAAGCTTATTGAACATTATCATAACTCAAGCTGGCTTGAATACGGCGGAAGTCCGATGAAAGCGCTCAAGCAGGCGTTTACCTCTCAGATTGACGCTTATCTCAAGTCAAACGGCAAATACAATAAATCAGAAAGCAAGATAACCTTTGCCGACATAGAAGAGTGCCTTGTGTTTATTTCGTCAAACTTTTCAACTCAGACGAGCTATGAAAACCAGACGAAAAAGGCTATTACGAATAAATTTATCTACGACGCAATGACAGAATGGCTCAAGCACAGCCTTGAGGTCTATTTCGTAGAGAATAAGGACGAAGCACTTAAAATCTGTGAGCAGATACTTATCAATAAGCGTTCCCGCGAAAACGCAGAGAAAACAAGACTCAATATAAAAGGTAAGCTCGCAGGAAAGCTTGACATCACGAATAGAGTTGAAAAGTTCGTTGATTGCAGAAGCAAGGATCTCTCAAAGCGTGAGCTTTATATCGTTGAGGGCGACTCGGCGCTCGGCTCGGTTAAGCTTGCCCGCGACAGCGAATATCAGGCGGTTATGCCCGTAAGAGGTAAAATCCTCAACTGTCTCAAGGCAGGCTATGACAAGATATTTAAGAGTGAAATTATCACAAATCTTATAAAGGTGCTTGGTTGCGGCGTCGAAGTCAAGGCAAAGCAGAATAAGGATTTATCGAACTTTGACCTTGCGAATCTGCGCTGGAGTAAAATCGTAATCTGTACCGATGCCGACTACGACGGCTATCAGATACGAACGCTTGTGCTTACGATGCTTTACGTTCTTACCCCTACGCTTATTGAAAAAGGATATGTGTTTATTGCCGAGTCTCCGCTTTACGAAATAAACTGTAAGGACGATACTTATTTTGCCTACACCGAAGTGGAAAAAGCTAAAATTCTCGAAAAGCTTGACGGTAAGAAATATACAATTCAGCGTTCAAAGGGACTTGGTGAAAACGAGCCTGATATGATGTCTCAGACGACGATGAATCCCGAAACGAGAAGACTTATAAAGGTCGTTCCCTCTGACGTTGAGGCAACGGCGGAATCGTTTGAGCTTTTCCTTGGAAATAATCTTTCGGGAAGAAAAGATTATATCGCAGAATACGGCAGTCAGTATCTTGACAATATAGACGTAAGCTGATTCAATTTGAAACGGAGTTAAGGAATTGAAGAAAGAAAAGAAAACCCCACAGAAAAGAACTTTCAATAAAAACGCACATATCGAGGGTGCAGGAATTGTCGAACAGATGGAGATTGTAGATACTCTCCGTGAAAACTATATGCCCTATGCAATGAGCGTTATCGTTTCCCGTGCGCTTCCTGAAATCGACGGCTTTAAGCCTTCGCACAGAAAGCTCCTTTATACGATGTATAAGATGGGACTTCTGACGGGCGCCAGAACCAAGTCTGCAAACATAGTCGGTCAGACGATGAGACTTAACCCTCACGGCGATATGGCGATTTACGAAACGATGGTGCGCCTTGCAAGAGGAAACGAAACTCTCCTTTTACCCTACGTAGACAGTAAGGGTAACTTCGGTAAAGCGTATTCGAGAGATATGGCGTTTGCGGCAAGCCGTTACACAGAGGCAAAGCTTGAAAAAATCTGTAACGAGCTTTTTGAAGAAATCGACAAGAACACAGTCGATTTTATCCCGAACTACGACAACACAATGCTTGAGCCGTCGCTTTTGCCTGTTAAGTTCCCGTCGGTGCTTGTAAATAATAACATAGGTATTGCCGTTTCTATGGCAAGCAGTATCTGCTCGTTCAATCTTTCCGAAGTATGCGAGACGACTATTGCTCTTATGAGAGATCCTGAGCATGATATAATTTCAACGCTCAAGGCTCCCGATTTTCCCGGCGGCGCTTATATTATCTATGACGAAAACGAGCTGAGAAAAATCTATGAGACAGGGCTTGGTTCGGTTAAGGTCCGTGCAAAGTATAACTATGATAAAAGCGAAAACATAATAGAAATAGTTGAGATTCCTCCTACGACGACCGTCGAAGCGATTATGGACAAGCTCAGCGAACAGATAAAGCTTGGTAAAATAAAAGAAATTTCTGATGCAAGAGACGAAACAGACCTTTCAGGTCTCAAGCTTGCTATTGATCTCAAACGAGGTGTTGATCCCGAAGCGCTTATGCAAAAGCTTTACCGACTTACCCCGCTTCAGGATACCTTTAGCTGTAACTTTAATATCCTTGTCAATGGAAGTCCAAGAGTTATGGGCGTAAGGCAGCTGCTCGGCGAGTGGGTAGAATTCAGAATGAACTGCGTGAAAAGACGTGTTCAGTTTGACCTTACGAAGAAAAAGGAAAAGCTGCATCTTCTTCTTGGCTTGCAAAAGATTCTTCTCGATATTGATAAGGCTATAAAGATTATAAGAGAAACAGCGGAAGAAAGCGAAGTTGTCCCTAACCTTATGATTGGCTTTGGCATAGACGAAATTCAGGCGGATTACGTTGCGGAAATAAAGCTTCGTCATATCAATAAGGAATATATTCTCAAGCGTCTTGAAGAAATAAACGATCTTCGTGCTTCGATTGCAGATATGGAGGATATTGTAGAAAGTCCACGAAGAATAAAGAACATTATCATATCCGACCTCAAGGAAATATCCGATAAGTACGGTCAGCCAAGAAAATCGCTCTTTGCTTACGTTACGGAGGAGGCTGTCGAAGCGGCAGAAGAAATCCCTGATTATCCTGTCAACGTTTTTGTTACAAGAGAAGGCTATTTCAAAAAGATTACCGCACAGTCGCTCAGACTCAGCAACGAGCAGAAGCTTAAAGAAAACGACATTATCGTTCTTTCTCAGGAAGCGACAAATCTTCACGATGTGCTGTTCTTTACAGATAAGTGCACTGTATATAAATCACGCTGCAGCGACTTTGACGATACAAAGGCAAGCGTTCTTGGCGAATATGTGCCGAGTAAGCTTGAATTTGAAGATGGCGAGCAGTTTATGTACGCTCTCACTACGCTTGATTACAGCGAAACGCTCGTAATTTTCTTTGAAAACGGAAAGTGCGCCAAGGTTCCTCTATCGTCATTCTCAACCAAAACCAAGCGCAAAAAGCTCACGGGCGCTTACAGCGACCTTTCTCCTGTTGTTGCAATGTTTGTGATAAAAGAAAATACGATGTTCCTTCTTCAGTCCGACGCAGGAAAGGCTATTGTGTTCCCGTCTGACCTTGTTATGCCAAAGGCGGCAAGAGACACTCAGGGCGTTCAGGTAATGCGCCTTACAAAAGCAAAGCTTGCCTCGGCTAAGGTTTACGTTGAAGGCGAGCTGAGAAATCCTGAAGAATATATCGTGAAAAATATTCCGTCAGCCGGAAAAATGAACAACGACGACGTTCAGCAGATAAAATTTATTTAGTTGTAATTGCCGCATTGCTGTGGTATAATGTAATAACTGAAATGTGAAAGGAACAGGTGCTATGCTCACTGATATTGAAATTGCTCAGAATGCAAAAATGATGAAGATTAAGGACATTGCAAAGGACCTTGGAGTTGACGAGGACGAGCTTGAGCCTTACGGTCACTATAAAGCGAAGATTTCTCAGGAATGTATCAATCGCCTTTCAGATAAGGAAGACGGAAAGCTGATACTTGTTACCGCAATCAACCCCACTCCCGCAGGCGAGGGTAAAACAACAACAAGCATCGGACTTGCTCAGGGGATGTATAAGCTTGGAAAAAAGGCTGTACTTGCGCTTCGCGAGCCTTCGCTCGGCCCCGTTTTCGGCATAAAGGGCGGAGCAGCAGGCGGCGGCTATTCGCAAGTTGTACCGATGGAGGATATAAACCTTCACTTTACAGGCGATATGCATGCTATCACTTCTGCAAACAATCTTCTCTGCGCTCTTATGGATAACCATATTCAGCAAGGAAACGTACTCGGAATCGACAGCAGAAGGGTTCAGATAAAAAGATGCCTTGATATGAACGACAGAGCGCTCAGAAACTGCATTGTCGGTCTTGGCTCAAGAGTAGACGGCGTTCCCAGAGAGGACCATTTCTGCATTACCGTTGCTACTGAGATTATGGCTATTCTTTGCCTTGCAACAGATTTATCCGACCTTAAAAACCGTCTCGGAAATATCCTTATCGCATATACATACGACGGAAAGCCCGTTTTTGCAAGAGATATAAACGCAGTAGGCGCAATGACAGCCCTTCTTAAAACAGCGGTTAACCCCAACCTTGTTCAGACGCTTGAAAATACGCCCGCAATCGTTCACGGCGGACCTTTTGCAAACATCGCTCACGGTTGTAACTCGGTAAGAGCCACAAAGCTTGCTCTCAAGCTCGGCGATTACGCAATCACAGAAGCAGGTTTCGGTTCAGACCTTGGCGCTGAAAAGTTCTTTGACATCAAGTGCCGCTACGCAGGACTCAAGCCATCTTGTACTGTTCTTGTCGCAACTATCAGAGCGCTTAAATATAACGGCGGCGTTCCTAAGGCAGAGCTTGCCGAGGAAAATCTTGAGGCACTCAAAAAGGGCATAGTAAACCTCAAGGCTCACGTTGAAAATATGCGTAAGTACGGTATTCCCGTTGTTGTTGCAATCAATCACTTCTTTACTGATACAGACGCTGAAATTCAGTGCATCAAGGATTACTGTAACGAGCTTGGCGTAAAGGTTGCTTTTGCGGACGTGTTCCTCAAGGGCGGCGAGGGCGGCAAGGAGCTTGCACAGGCTGTAATTGACACAGTTGAAGGCAAGAACACAGCCGAAGGCTTCAAGGTGCTTTACGACGAAAAGCTCAGCATCAAGGAAAAGCTTGAAACTATTGCAAAGGAAATTTACAGAGCAAAGGGCGTAATCTTTACTGCACAGGCTCAAAAGGCAGTAAAGGAAATTGAAGCAATCGGTTTTGATAAGCTTCCTGTCTGCGTTGCGAAAACTCAGTATTCGCTCTCAGACGACCCGACAAAGCTCGGACTCCCCACAGATTTTGAAATCACAGTAAGAGACGTTAAGCTTTCTGCAGGCGCAGGCTTTGTCGTAGCGCTTACGGGTGATATTATGACAATGCCGGGGCTTCCCAAGGTTCCCGCCGCTGATAAGATTGACGTTGACGAAAACGGCGTAATTACGGGGCTTTTCTGATGGAAGTATATAAATCGTCAGGCGTTGAAGAAACGCTTGAAATTGCACAGAATTTCGCAAAAAGGCTCAGAAGCGGCGACGTAGTTTTATACACAGGCGAGATGGGCGCAGGAAAAACCCACTTTACAAAGGGAATCGCAAGAGCATTCGGAGTTGAGGACGAGGTTACAAGTCCGACCTTTGCTCTTGTGAACGAATATCAGGGCGATTTTGGCGTTTTTCACTTTGACCTGTTCAGAATCAACAGCTACGACGACCTTTATGCAATAGGCTTTTTTGATTATCTTGACCGAGACGGCGTGCTTTGCATTGAGTGGAGTGAGAATATTCCGTCGCTTGGAGATAATCTTGAAAGCGTGTACTACGTTGATATAAAAAAGCTTGATGAAAATTCAAGACAGATTACGATTGAGAAGAAGGAAAGCTAATGCTTGTTTTGGGTATTGACTCGTCGGCAATCACTGCCTCTTGCGCTGTTTGCGAAATCGGCGAAAGCGAAAAGGTGATTGCAGGCGCAAAAATCAACAATAAAATAACCCACTCCCAGACGCTTGTCCCGATTATTGAGGATATGCTGAAAAACGCTGATATTAAGCTTTCAGATATTGATCTTTTTGCGGCGGCAAACGGTCCCGGTTCGTTTACGGGGCTTAGAATAGGCGTCTCGGCAATCAAGGGAATGGCGTTTGCTCTTGGGAAAAAGACGGTCGGGGTTTCTACGCTTGAGGCACTTGCACATAATCTTATTCAGACGGACTGTATCGCCTGTGCAGTTATGGACGCTCGTTGCAACCAGTTTTATAACGCTCTTTTCAGAATCAAGGACGGAAAAACGGAGCGACTTTGCGATGACAGAGCACTTTTCACTGAGGAGCTTTATGACGAGCTTCAGAAATTCAGCGAGAAAATTATCTTTGTCGGCGACGGCGCTGAGCTTGCAATGAAAAAAATAAAGCTTGAGAATACGGCGCTTGCCGTGCCTTCACAAAGATTTCAGAGCGCAGAAAGCGTTTGCTTTGCGGCGGCTTCTTATGAGCCTATTGATGCAGTGGCGCTTATGCCGTCGTATCTGAGACTGCCTCAGGCTGAAAGAGAGCGACTTGAAAAAAACAGAGAAAAGGGGACAAAAGAATGATAGCTATTGGTTGCGATCACGGAGGATATGAGCTTAAAAAAGAGCTTATGGCGTTTCTTGACGAGAATAATTATGAGTATAAGGATTTTGGCTGTGACGGAGAAGCGGTTGACTATCCCGATATTGCAAAAAAAGTCTGCGCTGAAATCGTTGAAAAGCGTGCTGATAAGGGGATTCTTATCTGCGGCACAGGGATAGGCATTTCTATGGCGGCAAATAAAATCAAGGGAATAAGGGCGGCACTTTGCGCCGATTATTTCTCAGCAAAATACACAAGACTTCATAACGACTCGAACGTAATCTGCTTTGGCGGAAGAACGATGGGCGCAGGAACGGCAAAGGAATCTCTCAGCGTTTTTCTGACAACTGAATTTGAGGGCGGAAGACACGCTGTAAGAGTTGATAAGATGATGAAGCTTGAAAATGAGTAAAAGCAGAAAATATAAACAGCTGTGCGGTTTTTTACCGCACAGTTTTTTTATGCAACCTCACTAAACCGTCCGTTTCATATTTGTGACTATTTTCTTGAAAAAATGTAATTTCTCTCTTGAAAAAGGGCGGAAAATATGATAAAATTAATCAGTTTAAGTATTTAAGAATATACTTTTTACGTTACTTGTTTTTTGGAGGAACTGATGAAAAACAAATTCTTTAAGAAAGCCTTATCCGTCTTTACGGCTATGGCAATGGCTCTCTCGCTTATGACGGGCATACCGTTCAGCGAGCTTGGGCTGGATATTACCGTAAGTGCGGCAGATGCGGCAACCGTAGGAGCGTTCGAGGTAACGGGCGGTGTTCTCTATACTGATTACGCCTACGCAGGCGGCGTGCTGACAATCTATACCTCTACGCCACTCACTATCAAAAACACAACCCGCTCAACACCTACAACCGACAGAATTGAGGTTGCATTAGGTATTTCCGCAAACATCACCCTCGCATGGGTAAACATTGATGTTTCGGGAACAGAAAATGCGGCGGCGTTCAAAATAGCCGACAACAGTGCTGGAAATGTAAAAATCACACTTGCAGACGGTACGTTAAATACGCTGAAAAGCGGAGGTAACTGTGCAGGCTTACAGAAGAACGGCGAATATTCCGAAACCCTCGGTAAGCTCACCATCACAGGTCCAGGTATGCTTACCGCAACAGGCGGCAACTACGGTGCAGGCATAGGCGGCGGCAAAAGCGGCAGCAGTAGCAATATCGAAATCAGCGGCGGTACAGTAGAAGCACAAGGCGGCACAGGTATCGGCGGAGGCTGGCGTGGCAGCGGCAGTTATATCACTATCAGCGGCGGCGAGGTAACCGCAATAGGTATCACAGGTGCAGGCATAGGCGGCGGTGACAGTTGCGACGGCAGCAATATCGAAATCAGCGGCGGTACAGTTACCGCAACAGGCGGCTATAGAGCTGCAGGTATCGGTGGCGGCGGCATTGAAGGCAACGGCAGCAATATCGAAATCAGCGGCGGTAAGGTTACCGCAACAGGCGGCGACTCTGGCGCAGGTATCGGCGGCGGCCACTTTG
>JAZNST010000042.1:0-12291 GCA_045591405.1 Ruminiclostridium sp. | reverse complement strand
TAGCTTCAGCAACCTTGATGAAGCCTGCGATGTTAGCGCCTGCAACAAGGTCGTCGCCGAGTCCGTAGGTGTTAGCTGCGTTCACGGAAGCCTCGAAGATATTCTTCATAATCGTCTTGAGCTTTGCGTCAACTTCTTCAGCTGTCCAGCTGTAACGCATGGAGTTCTGGCTCATTTCAAGACCGGAAACTGCAACGCCGCCTGCGTTTACTGCCTTAGAAGGAGCAACGATTACGCCGTTTTCCTTGAGATAAGCAACAGCCTCGTTTGTCGTAGGCATATTGGAAACCTCAACGTAGTACTTAACGCCGTTTGCAGCAATCTTCTTAGCTTCTTCCATGCCAACCTCGTTCTGAGTTGCACAAGGCATAACGATATCAACCTTAACGCCCCAAGGCTTTTCACCCTTGTGGAATTCAGCGCCGAACTTGTCAGCATAGTCTTCTGCTCTGTTGCGGCAAGAAGCACGCATTTCAAGCATATATTCAATCTTTTCATCTGTGTTGATTCCGTCCTTGTCGTAGATATAGCCGTCGGGACCGGAAATTGTAACAACCTTACCGCCAAGCTCAGTAATCTTCTTTACTGCGCCCCAAGCAACGTTACCAAAGCCGGAGATAGCGAAGGTCTTGCCCTTGATGTCGTCCTTGAAGTGCTTGAGCATTTCAACTGTGTAGTATGTTGCACCATAGCCTGTTGCCTCAGGACGAATAAGAGAACCGCCATACTGCATTCCCTTACCTGTAAGAACGCCTGTGAACTCGTTTCTGAGTCTCTTGTACTGACCGAACATATAGCCGATTTCTCTTGCGCCTACGCCAAGGTCGCCTGCGGGAACGTCAAGGTTAGGTCCGATATGTCTTGAAAGCTCTGTCATAAAGCTCTGGCAGAAGCGCATAACCTCTCCGTCAGACTTACCCTGAGGATCAAAGTCAGCGCCGCCCTTACCGCCGCCCATAGGGAGAGAAGTAAGGCTGTTCTTGAATGTCTGTTCAAAGCCAAGGAACTTGATGATACCGCTATATACGTTAGGAGCAAATCTGATACCGCCCTTGTAAGGACCGATAGCAGAGTTGAACTGAACTCTGAAGCCTCTGTTTACCTGAACCTTACCGTTGTCGTCAACCCAGGGAACACGGAAAGTAACCTGTCTTTCAGGCTCAACAATTCTTTCAAGAACGCCTGCGTCAACAAGGTCCTTTCTCTGCTCAACCACAGGCTCGATGCTCTCGAAAACCTCTGTTACTGTCTGAATGAACTCAGGCTCGCCTGCGTTTCTTATCTTGACTCTTTCTAAAAGGTCAATAAGGTACTGATTTTTTAATGCCATTTCTGAAATCCTCCTGAAAATAATTTGTTGACAACTCTGAATAATTCTTAAACTCGTCTTTCGCAGAAAACGGGACGGGTTTGTTAAAAAATTATCCGTAGATTGTCATTATTACGCCTTTATTATTCTAGCACAAATGAAATAACAATGCAATAGTTTTTTTGAAATTTTTTCCGTTTTTGCAACTTTTATTTTCAAAACTTGCAAAATCGCACTGTTCAAATCGACAAAATTGCTCTTGTTTTTACCGCCGAAATAGTGTATAATGAAATGAGCCGCAAGCAAGACGGAAAAGGAAAGATTATGGCAGAAAATATAAAAACAATAGCAGAAAACCGGCAGGCACGCCACGAATACTTTATTTTAGAAAGCGTCGAGGCGGGAATCGAGCTTTTCGGAACAGAAGTAAAATCAATCCGTGCAGGAGGCGTGAGCCTCAAGGAAGCATGGATTTCAATAGAAGACGGAGAAGCCTTCGTAAAGCAGATGCACATTGCCCCTTATGAAAAGGGAAACATCTTCAATAAAGACCCCTACCGTGAAAGAAAGCTCCTGATGCACAAGCGTGAAATCATCAGACTTTTCTCTCAGGTAAAGCAGGGCGGACTCACCCTTATCCCCATTTCAATGTACTTCAAGGGAAGCAGAGTCAAGGTCCAGGTCGGACTCTGTAAGGGTAAAAAGCTCTACGATAAGCGTGAGGACGCCGCCAAGCGTGACGCAAAGCGAGCAATTGACCGTGCGCTCAAGGAGAGGAGCAGATGATAATGAAAATCACCGCTTTTGTCGCCTCTGCTCTTGTTGCAATCACCGCACTTTCCTCCTGCGTAGGCGCTGAATATAAGGCTGACGAGAACCTTCTTGCCGACTATCAGAGTCTCTCGTGGAACGGCGACGCTCTTAGCTACGACAGCTATTCAAAAACCCTCAGCTTTACTACTTCTGAAGGAAAGACCGATTACAGCGCAGAGCTTGTCATCAGCTTGCCCGAAAATAAGGCGAAGGGCTTTATGTTCTACGCTGACTTGGGAAACGGGCAGACAACCTCCGATTTCGGTACGGTTAAGCTCTCCTTTTCAGACAGCGAGGGAACGCTTCTGGCAACAAGCACCTCCGAAGTCATAAACTCACGAAAAAATTATCACCGCTGTTCCTGTGCAAAGGAGAGCGAGTTTTTCCCCGTTGACAAAAACGCTACAAGCTTCACCGTGACCTTGAACGCAAGGGACGCCGACGGCGACGGAAAGGTTAACGTCTTTTTCAGAAACTTCTACCTTCTTTTCAGCGACACTCAGATTATGTCAAGCATAAAGCCCTCTGAAATTCCGTCCGTGATGGCGCTCAGCAGTGAGCTTTCTATCGTAGAGGTCGGAAATATCGGGCTTTCACGCTGGCTCTGGGTAGGAATAATCGTCGTTGTTGCGTTTGCCTTTTACTTCCTGAGACTTTCACGCCAAAAAAGCAGTAAGTCCTCGCTTATGAAGCCCACGGGAAAACCGAAAAGATAATAGCAGTCCTGTTGTTAAAAGCAACAGGGCTTTTTTGTTACAATACCGTCGAAAAAGCCGCCAACGGAATTTTTCAGACGCATAATAGATTAATTGCTGACGCTGATATACTGTCCTTCCGGGTGGCGAAAAAAGAGAGAGAGAGCCAAATCAGCCTCGGAAGAAAAGTCCGTTTTAACAGCACAACCCCCTACGCCGCGAAGTCTTTATCTGTGAAAGCCTTCACGAAAACAAAATCCCCGACTAGCCAAAAAGTACGCTAGCCGGGGGTTTTATCAATCACATCCACAATCGTGGCAATGCTCCTCAATAACTCCAACGAACGGAGTCGGGTCAATGCCCTGTCTTGTGTAATAATCGGCGATCGCCGCCTTTACCGCCTGTTCAGCGAGAACCGAGCAGTGAATTTTTGCAGCAGGAAGACCGTCAAGAGCCTCGATTACAGCCTTATTTGTGAGCTTGAGAGCGTCGTCAAGCGATTTTCCCTTAATCATCTCGGTTGCGATGGACGAAGTTGCAATAGCCGCACCACAACCAAAGGTCTTGAACTTAACGTCCTCGATTATACCGTTCTCAATCTTGAGATACATCTTCATAATATCGCCGCACTTAGCGTTTCCGATTTCACCTACGCCGTTTGCGTCCTCGATTTCACCCACGTTTCTTGGGTTTGCAAAATGCTCCATTACCTTTTCAGAATATACCATTTCCTTTTGTCCTTTCAGTTACTTTATTTTGAAGGTCTCGCCCTTGATAATATGCTCCCAGAGAGGCGACATCTGTCTGAGCTTTTCAACGACCTCAGGCACAGCCTCGATAACAGCGTCAACCTCCTGCTCTGTCGTCATATCGCTCATACTTACTCTGAGGCTTCCGTGTGCAATTTCGTGCGGAAGACCTATTGAAAGAAGAACGTGAGACGGGTCAAGCGAGCCTGACGTGCAGGCAGAGCCACTGCTTGCGGCAATTCCTCTGAGGTCAAGCTGAAGAAGAAGCGCTTCGCCCTCAACTCCTTCAAACGAGAAGTTGACGTTACCGCAAAGGCGATTTTCTCTGTCGCCGTTGAGGTGTGAGCGTTCGATTTTTGAGAACGCCTCGATAATTCTGTCCTGATAGCCTTTAAGACGCTTGTTCTTTTCTTCCATATTTGCCTGTGCGTCTTCAAGCGCAGTAGCAAGCCCCACGATTCCTGCAACGTTTTCGGTACCTGCGCGGCGACCGTTTTCCTGTGCTCCGCCCTCGATAAAAGGCGCAAGGCGATATTTCTTATCAACGTAAAGCAATCCTACGCCCTTTGGAGCGTGAATCTTGTGACCGGACATAGACAGCATATCAATATGCTGTTCCTTTACGTTTATCGGGACGTTTCCCACCGCCTGAACTGCGTCGGTGTGGAAGATGATTCCCTTTTCGTGGCAGATTTCGCCGATTTGTGCAATAGGCTGAACGGTTCCGATTTCGTTATTTGCGTACATTATAGTAACAAAGCCCGTGTCCTCACGAATAGCGTTGACGAAATCCTCAACCTTTATAATTCCGTTATTGTAAACGGGGAGGTAAGTCACCTCGAACCCTTCTTTTTCAAGCGTTTCAAGAACGTGAAGAACAGCGTGGTGCTCAAAAACGGTTGAGATGATGTGCTTCTTGCCCTTTTTCGCCATCAGCTTAGCCGTTGATTTTATCGCCCAGTTATCGCTTTCGCTTCCGCCTGCGGTAAAGAAAATTTCTTTTTCCTCACAGCCAAGAACCTTAGCCGCACGCTTTCTTGCGTCCATAATCGCAACGGCGCTCTCTCGTCCCAGAGAATAAATCGACGAAGCGTTTCCATAGCCGTCCTTGAGATAAGGCATAATTGCGTCGAAGACCTTATCGCTTATCTTTGTGGTAGCGGCATTATCGAGATATATTTTTGTAGGCAAAATTCTTCGCCCCTTTCTTTTATTTTATCTTTTTCGTTATCTTTTACTGCAAGAGATATTATATACCATTTTTGTATAGATTTCAAGAGGTAAACGAAAATTTATTGCGAATATCTTTTTCACAATAAAACCGCCGACAACTCGCACCCAAAGCACGAATTATCGGCGGTCTGAAATTCAATCGGAAATTATTCCTTAATCTTAAAGTGAGAAATGAGCGTTCTCATTTCATTTGCCTGACTTGAAAGCTCCTGAGAAGCGGCGGCACTCTGCTCAGCCGTTGCGGAGTTGGTCTGAACAACGGACGAAATCTGGTCGATTCCGAGCGTAATCTGTTCAATTGCCATATTCTGATGCTGAGAAGCTTCGGCAATTTCGTCAATAGCAGAAACAATCGTCTGAGTTCCCTCAACGGTAGTTGTAAGCGCACTAGCCGTCTCATTTACAATCTGAGTTCCCTTACCGATTGCCTGAACGCTGTTCTGAATAAGAGCAGTCGTTTCCTTTGCCGCCTCGGCGGACTTACTTGCGAGGTTTCTTACTTCCTCTGCAACTACTGCAAAGCCCTTACCTGCGTCGCCTGCTCTTGCTGCCTCAACAGCGGCGTTAAGCGCAAGGATATTTGTCTGGAAGGCGATATCTTCGATAGTCTTTATAATCTTTTCGATTTCAGCCGAGCAGTTGCTTATATCCTTCATAGCGCTTATAAGCGTATTCATCTTTTCGTTGCTTTCAAGGATAGCCTCGCCGACACGGCTCACGCTTTCGTTTGCTTCCATTGCGTGTGCGGCGTTCTGCTTGGTGCGTTCGGAAATATCGCTTATAGTAGCGGCAAGCTCCTCAACAGCCGAAGCCTGTTCGGTTGCGCCCTGGCTGAGAGCCTGAGAGCTGTTTGCTACCTGTTCTGAGCTTGTTGTAACCTGAGTAGCGGAAAGGTCAATGGTTCTGAGTGCCTTCGAAATGCTGTCGGGGATATTTTCTACTGCGTCACAAAGCGGAGCAAAGTCGCCAACGTAGTTATAACGCTGTACTTCATCGATATTGAAGTCACCGCTTGCCATTCTTGTAAGGTCGTCGGTCATCTCGCTTATTACGTTATTAAGCGTCTGAGCAAGGCTTGCGGTTGAAATTGCAAGAGTTCTTGTTTCGTCGTTAGCCGTGATAACGGGAACGGGAGTATGTAAGTCGCCCTTTGCAAGAAGCTCAATTCTCTTTGTGCTGAGTGTGATGTGGCGGCCGATTCTGTTAGATACGGGTAAGCAGACGCCAAGTGCAAGAGCAAGAGCGCAAATGCAGATAATAATCGTAACTAAAACCGAAGTATAAGCCTCGCCCATAAAGTTATTGAGGTTTACAACCGAAACTACGCTCCAGCCGTTTTCGTTATTAAGCGGATAGAAGAACACCTCGCTGTCAGCGCCATTGTAGCTGAAGGAAACGGAGCCTGTCTGTCCCTCGGCAATCTTTGCTTCTACGGTTTCAAAGCCGGGCTTTGCCGAAGCGTCGGTGCAGTATTCGGAGAACTTCACGAACTGCTCGACAACGGAGCTATCGTTAAAGGCGATGATTGTGCCGTTCTTATCGGCAAGATAAGTTATAGAATCAGCGCTTATCTTAATATCCTTTATAATATCGTCAAGGAAGGTAACGGGGGGAACGAGATAAACCGCGCCCACTACCTTAGAGCCGTAAACGCCGCCCTCCCAAATAGGTGCGGCGATTATGTTAGTAAGCTTTCCCGTTGATTTTCCGATGAGAGGCTCGCTTACTGCAACAACACCCGTCTTTGAGGTCTGATACCAAGCTCTGTCGTTATAGTCGTTGGCGTTAGTAATTGAAAGACCGTCAGCGCCGATAAGGTCGCCTCTTTCAAAGCCGTACTGCTTAACCTTCTGGTTAAGATACGCTATTTTTTCGTCAGTAGTAGCCGTTTTGCTCGAAATAACCTGAGCACAGCCTATTTCCTGAGCGACGGTCTGATAATATCTTATTTCTTCCTTTACAAGCTCGGAAACGTTTTCCATAAGTGAAACCGAAACCTGCTCAACAGCGTGTCTTGTAGACGAGATACTGCTGATACTGGAATAGATAATCAGGATAAGCGCAAGAATGAAAAGCGGAATGAGAACCAAGCGCAACATTCTGCTTCGGATACTCGTTTTCATAAGGGGGTCCTCTCTTTCTTTGGGAAAAAGTATAACTTTCTGCCTACCATTTTACCATATTTGTAACAAATTGTCAACTTTTTTCTTAGCTTTTCTATTTCTTTGTTATATTTTAACAATATTGTCTGTGTTAAAGCCACAGCTTTACCAACGAAGCCCTAGCTTGATTCAAGCCCTACTCGCTCGGCGGCGTCGCTTTTTTCAGAAGAAAACCGCCCTCAAAGAAAAACCGCCGTCGGCGTAAAGGCGCAGACAGCGGCGTTATTTAGCTTTTATTCTATCGTCTTTTGCTCGTCGGTTTCAAGAAGCGCTACGTCCTCTTTAAGCACAGCGGCTGATTTTGCATACGCAAGACCGCAAAAAAGCAGTCCCAAAAGCGAAATCAGAATAGGGGCGATTGCAAGAGCAATTCCGCCGGGGAAGTAATCTCCCTCAAAGCCTTTGAGGCTGTAATACGAGGTGTTGATAAAGAAAAACAGTGTGATGAGGGAGGTTATTGAAAAAAGGAGCGCACAGATATTTATCGGAATGAACGTAAGACAGATATTTTTAAGTATTCTGAGCCTCCGGTCAGGCACAGACTTAAAAGAAAGCTTTTTTCTGATGCACGAATAAGCGTGAAGAGAAAGCAACAAAGAAACGAGCGAAATGACAAGAATCCCTACCGTCAGCGCAAGGTTGACCGTTTTTGAACCAAACATTCACTCATCTCCTTTTTAAGTTACTTTGTGAGGATTGAACAAAGCTTTTCGCTGAATTCAACAGGGTTTTCAAGCGTCATTCCCTCAATCAGCATCGCCTGTCCGAATAAAAGCTCGCTGTAAATTTTCAGAGTTTCCTTGTCGTTGTCAAAGAGGAATTGAAGCTTATTGAAAATTTCGTGAGAGGGGTTGATTTCAAGAACCTTGTCCGCCTTCGCCTTGTGCTCGGTAGGCATTGCCGCAAGCACCTTTTCCATCTCGATTGAGAGCGTTCCGTCGGCAGTAAGGCAAACGGGGTGTTTTTTGAGTCTTGACGACGCTCTTACGTCAGCGACCTTATCGCCGAGAGCTTCCTTGATAAAGGCAAAAAGCTCCTTATTTTCCTCGTTCTTTTCCTTGAGCTGTTTCTTTTCTTCCTCTGTGTCAAGGTCAAGATCTCCGCCCTGAATGGACTTGAACTTCTTTTCGTTATAATCCATCATCATCTGGAGGCAGAATTCATCGACGTTATCAATAAGGTAAAGAACCTCGTAGCCTTTTTCCTTTACTGTCTCGGTAATGGGAAGCTTATCGATTCTGTCAAGGCTGTCGCCGCTTGCGAAATAAATACAGTCCTGACCTTCCTTCATTCTGTCGCAGTATTCGCCGAGAGTCGTGAGCTTCTTATCGTTTGACGAATAGAACATCAGAAGGTCTTTAAGAAGCTCCTTATTCATTCCGTAGCCGTTATAGACGCCGAATTTGAGCTGAAGCCCGAACGCCTTCCAGAACTCCTCGTACTTTTCACGGTCGTTATTGAGAAGCTTTGTAAGCTCGTTCTTTATCGTTCTTTCGATGCTCTTTGCGATAACTCTGAGCTGTCTGTCGTGCTGAAGCATTTCACGGCTGATATTAAGAGAAAGGTCAGCACTATCGACAAGACCTCTTACAAAGCTGAAATGGTCGGGGATAAGGTCGGCGCACTTTTCCATTATCATTACGCCGTTTGAGTAAAGAGAAAGTCCCTTTTCGTATTCCTTGGTGTAAAAATCAAAGGGAGCCTTTCCCGGAACGAACATAAGAGCAGAGTAGGTTGCAGCGCCCTCGGTCTTGCTGTGGATATGAAGAATCGGGTCGCTGTAATCGTAATATTTTTCCTTATAAAATTCGTTGTAGTCCTCGTCCTTGAGCTCAGACTTGCTCTTTTCCCAAAGGGGAACCATACTGTTGAGGGTTTCGACCGCCTTATGCTCCTCGTATTTTTCTCCCTCAGGAAGCTCGTCGGCGTTATCCTTGAGGTGACGGTGAGTACATTCCATCTTTATGGGGTAGTGAATATAGTCGCTGTATTTCTTGATAAGTCCTCTTATTTTATATTCAAGGAGATATTCGCTGTAATTCTCGTCCTCGCAGTCTTGCTTGAGGTGAAGAATGATTACCGTTCCGTTTTGAGCCTTGTCGCACTTATCGACAGTATATCCGTCAACGCCTGAGCTTTCCCACTGGAACGCTTCGTCGCTTCCGAACGCCTTACTTCTGACGATTACCTTTGAGGCAATCATAAACGCAGAATAAAAGCCTACGCCGAACTGACCGATTACGGACACGTCCTCAACGCTGTTGTCCTTATTTTCTTCCTTGAACTTAAAAGAGCCTGAGTTGGCGATAACGCCAAGATTATTTTCAAGCTCCTCCTTGGTCATTCCGATACCGTTATCGGTAATGGTGAGGGTTCTTTCCTTTACGTCGGGTATGATATTGATTTCAAAGTCGTCTCTTGACATACCGAGATTTTCGCTCAGGGACTTGAAATAAAGCTTGTCCATTGCGTCGCTTGCGTTTGAAATAAGCTCACGAAGGGCGATTTCCTTATGAGTGTAAATTGAGTTTATCATCATTTCGAGGAGTCTTTTTGACTCTGCCTTAAAAGCCTTTTTTGCTGACATTGCACAACTTCCTTTCTTTATCGGCTTTCAGATTTTAGCACTCTTAGGCTTAGAGTGCTAAAAATATTATAGCACTTTTTCCTCACTTGTCAATAGCGTGGTTAAAAAATTTTGTCAAAACGATGAAATTAGTCGTGAAATGGCGATTTTCCTTGACTTGTGGGAAAAGGAGAGTAAAATAAATATCGTGTAAAAGGAGAGATGAAATGATTATAAAGGATTATGTAAGCACTGTAAAAAGAGAATTCAGAGGATATAACGGAAAACGCTTTGCAAAAGACCTTCTCGCAGGCATAACCGTCGCCGCCGTTGCGCTGCCGCTTGCTCTTGCCTTTGGCGTAAGCTCAGGGGCAACCGCCGCCGCAGGACTTGTAACCGCCATTATCGCCGGCGTCGTAATCGGAAGTCTAAGCGGAGCTTCTTATCAGATAAGCGGGCCTACGGGTGCGATGACGGCTATTCTTGTTTCGCTTGTCGCTCAGCACGGAATGCAGGGCGTTTTTATCGCAAGCTTTCTTGCAGGAGCGTTGATGCTCGTGTGCGGAATACTGAAGCTCGGCTCGCTCGTTTCTTATCTGCCAATGCCTGTAATCACGGGCTTTACAAGCGGTATTGCAATCATAATCGCTTTGGGACAGGTAAATAACCTCACAGGACTTCAGAGCGAGGGGCTTAACAATATCGAAAAAATCGCAAGCTATTTCAGACTTGAACAGAATCTCAACGTAACCTCGCTCATAATAGGTCTTTCGGTTATCGTGTTTATGTTTATTTACCCCAAAAAGCTTCAGCAGTACGTCCCCTCGTCGCTTGTTGCGATTATTCTTGCAACTGCCGCAAATGCAATCTTCAGCTTTGACGTTGCAACCGTAGGGGCAATCCCACAGACGCTTCTTCTTGACCAGAGGCTTGACCTTACGGCAATAAACTGGGAAACGGTAAGTCAGCTCATCGTTCCCGCTATTTCAATCGCCGCGCTTGGTCTTATCGAATCGCTTCTTTGCGGTGCGAGCGCAGGGCGTATGAAAAACGAAAAGCTTAACGCCAACGTAGAGCTTGTCGCTCAGGGCGTGGGCAATATGGCTATTCCGTTTCTCGGCGGCGTTCCCGCGACGGCGGCTATTGCAAGAACGAGCGTAGCGATAAAGGCGGGAGGACAGACAAGACTCGTTTCGGTTATTCACGCCGCTGTTCTTCTTCTTTCGATGTTCGCTCTTGGCGGAGTAATGTCAATAATTCCTCTTTCTGCGCTTGCGGGCGTTCTTATCGTCACGGCGTGGAGAATGAACGAATGGAGCGCTATCCGTTCAATTTTCAGCAAAAAAATCAAGACCGCAATTCTTCAGTTCCTCATCACGATGGTTGCAACGGTCGTATTTGACCTCACAATCGCTATTCTCATCGGCGTTGCGTTCTCAATCGTTATGTTCGTCGTGAAGGTTTCCGATATGCAGGTTACTGTTGCAAAGGTAAACGCAGAGCGACTTGACGACACTATCTCCAATAAGGAAAAGCTTTCCGATACGAGCGTTGTTTACATAACAGGCCCTCTTTACTTTGGAACCTGTAACAAGCTTGAAGAAAAAATCACGCTTGAGGGCGAAAATATAAACGTGATCTTTTCGATGAGAGGTGTGACTGTTGCCGATATTTCGGGAATAGAGGCGTTCAAGGAGTACTGCGAAAGCCTTGTTTCAAGAGGCGTTATGGTTTATTTCGCCTGCGTTCAGCCTCCCGTAATGCAGATGATGGAGCGAACAGGCTTTAAGGAACGCTTCAAGTACGATATGTTCTTCTTCAGCTCCGATAAGGCGTTCAGACACATCACCGAGCTTTGATCATAAACCGCTTTGTGTCGTAAACGCTCTCTTTTTGTCTATAATATCTAAAAAAACACAGGAATTTTTTTCCTAAAGGCTATTTCATTTTTTATCAGATTATGCTAAAATAACTATAATAAACTACAATGGAGGAATTGATATGATTAATTGTCCTTTCTGTGGCGTTGAGCTTCCTGATGATACAAAGTTCTGTACTGCGTGCGGAACAAAAATCGAAGCCGTCGCTCCCCAAACTCCTGCTGAACCTGTTGAGGAGGCAGTTGAGGTTGCCGCTGAGGTTGAAGCTCCCGTTGAGGCAGTAGCTTCCGAGCCTGTTTCTGAGCCTGCTGCTGAACCGTCAGCGCCCACAGCTAACGAAACCTACATAGAGCCGACTCCCACACCTGCCCCCATCCCTGCGCCCGTTCCGTTCGTGGCTCCCGTTCAGCCCACGCCTCAGCCGACTGCTCAGCCAACAACTCAGCCAACAGCTCAGACCGCTAAGGCTGACGCTCCTTCAATGAAAATAGGAAGCTGGCTTCTTACCTTCCTTCTTCTCATTATCCCTGTTGTTGATATCGTTATGATTATTCTCTGGGCTTGCGGAAAGTCAAAGTATAAATGTAAGGTTGCTTTTGCAAGAGCTTTCCTTATCGTTTCACTTGCTCTGGGAATCCTTCTTGCCGCCGGAATTATCGTTCTGCTTATCCTCTTCAGAGATAATCTCAACGACATTATAGACGTCTTCAAGGAATTCGTTTCGTCAATTCAGCGAGTATTCTGATAAAATAAAAGGGCCGTGAATAACGGCTCTTTTTTATTGCCCGTGAGCTTGCGGTAAAAGGCGGAGGCTTATCCCTACGCACGCAGAATAAACCGCACTCTCCTTTTTACAGGAAGCCACTCGCCACAGGCGCACGGGG
>JAZNST010000041.1:0-17939 GCA_045591405.1 Ruminiclostridium sp. | reverse complement strand
GGGGGCGGCTGCGCCTTACCTATAAAAGCTGAAGCCGCTGTGGGACGGGCGAATGGCTCCTGTGCCGTGAGGGGCGTAAAAAAACGGCAGCCGTGAAGCCGCCGTCTCATATCAGAATTTTGAATAGCCAAAAGCGTTTACCAGAGCGTCAACACGCTTCTTCTCCTTACACATAGGACATTCGGAGGGGATATTTGACTGATAATCGTGAATATCCTCAGGAGAGAAAAGGGAAGTAACGGGGATTCCGTTTGTTTCTGTTATTGCACTGAAGAGGGCAGAAACGCCGACAAGATTTCCGCTGTAATACTTGAAGCATTCGATACAGCGATCAATCGTCCAACCTGTTGAAGCGGATGAGATGAGCAGAAGGATGCGCTTATTCCATATCATTTCCTGAGTGTCGTCACGGAAAATCATCTGGTTGTTCGAGTCCATTTCGGGAATAAGGACGTTTATATCGTTACCGTGGTTGAGCGAGTGGAGGCTTCCCTCAGTAAGCGCCTGAGCGATAAGACCGCCGAGCATCTGAGTTCCTTCAAGGCAAACGATGGTGTCAATTTCCGTGCCCGAATAGAGGCTGGCGATTTCAGAAGCCGCTTCGTGTGCGGTTTTATAGCTTCTTTTGATTTTATTGAGATCGACGTAGTAGTTGACGTGAGAATGGTTGGTGGCAAAATGTCCCGGTATAATTCCGAGCTTGATGTGCTTATTTTTCTTGTAGGTAATCTCAATCATTCTTTTTTCCATAAATGTTTTGTTCCTTTCAAACAAGAATTAAGATTTGCTTACTGAACTATTATATCATATTGCAATAAAAAAAGCAATATATTATCACGAATTTGTCAACTTTCAACAAATTGTCGAAAAAATCAAAAACGCCTGGCTGAGTGTTCTCAGCTCTTTTTTAGCTCTTTTTGGTTGGCAAAATGCCCATTATTCGTCAAAATCAACAAAAACATTACAATTTATTTTCTGCTTGATATGAAAAAAACACAATAAACCACTAGATTTTTTAATGATTTTGTAGTATAATTGTATCAGCGTAATTATAATTGTAATTACAACGCAATAAATCCTGAAAGGAATGTCGGATAATGAAAACCTATAAGTGCAAAAATATTCGTAACGTGGCTCTTGCCGGACACGGCGGAAGCGGAAAGACATCTCTTGCAGAAGCGCTGATGTTCGTAAGCGGCGGGCTTGACAGGATGGGAAAGGTTTCTGACGGAACAAGCGTCTGCGACTTTGATCCCGATGAAATCAAGCGCAAAATCTCTCTTAATACTTCTATGGCTTACGCTGAATGGAAAGACGTTAAAATCAATATTATAGATACTCCCGGTCAGTTTGACTTTGCAGGAGGAATGATTGAAGGTATAAAAGCGGCTGAAAGCGTTGTTGTGACTCTTCCCGCCAAGGACGGCGTTCAGGTCGGAACAATAAAAGCCTATAAGGAAGCAAGAAGACAGAACAAGGCGACAATGTTCGTTGTAACGAGAATGGAGGAAGAAAACTCCAACTTCTACAAATGCCTTGAAGAGCTTAAAACAAGCTTCGGTCCGTCTATCTGCCCTATCGTTGTTCCCTTTGATAAATACGGAACGGTTGAAAGCTACATAAACCTTCTTGAGATGAAGGCGTACAAATACGACGGAGGAAAGCCCACAGAGGTTGAAATGCCTGCGTCTGAAAACCGTCTTAACGGTCTTCGTGCGGCAATGGCAGAATCTATCGCCGAAACTGACGAAGAGCTTATGATGAAGTTTTTTGAAAACGAGGGCGAGGACTTCACCTACGCAGAAATTATCAAGGGTATTCACGACGGAATCGACCAGGGCGTTATCACACCTGTTGTTTGCTGCTCAGGCGATACGCTCGCTTCTGTTGATATGCTTCTTGATACTATTACATATATGCTTCCGTCCGCTGACGAGGGAAAGGGCGAAAAGACCGCTGAAAAGTTTGTCGCTTACTCTGAAGACGGCGCTTTGTCCGCTTATGTCTTTAAGACCGTCGCCGATCCGTTCGTAGGTAAAATGAGCTATGTAAAGATAGTTACAGGCGCTCTTAACGTGAATAGCCCGATTGTCAATGCAACGACGGGTGAATCTGAAAAAATCGGTAAAATGCTTGCGCTCAAGGGCAAAAAGCAGGACGAAATGATTGAAGCGTACGCAGGCGACATTGTTGCACTCACAAAGCTCAACGCAAACACAGGCGATACTCTGTGCGATCCTTCCGGCGTTGTTGAATACGAAAAGCCGTCGTTCCCCGTGCCTTGCTTCTTTAAGGCAATTTCCGCCAAGAACAAGGGCGACGAAACAAAGATAAGCGCGGCGATAAGAAGACTTCTTGAAGAAGACAGAACCCTCAGCTACTCCCATAACCACGAAACTCATCAGCGCATTATCGGCGGTCTTGGCGAGCAGCATATTGACGTTGCAATTCAGAAGCTCAAAAATAAGTTCGGCGTTGACGTTGAACTTTCAGAGCCGATTATTGCTTACCGTGAAACTATTACCAAAAAGGTAAGCGTAGAAGGAAAACACAAGAAGCAGTCGGGCGGTCACGGTCAGTACGGTCACGTTAAGATTGAGTTCGAGCCGGGCGATACAGACGAGCTTGTGTTCGAAGAAAGAGTTGTCGGCGGCGCTGTTCCTAAGAACTATTTCCCCGCAGTAGAAAAAGGCCTTCAGGAAAGCATCGTTCACGGCGTTATTGCGGGCTATCCTGTCGTGCGTCTTAAAGCTACCCTCTTTGACGGCTCTTATCACCCCGTAGACAGCTCCGAGCAAGCCTTCAAGATGGCGGCTCACCTTGCATATAAGGCAGGTCTTTCTCAGGCTTCGCCTTGCCTCTTAGAGCCTATCCAGTCGCTTTCCATTGTCGTTCCCGATGATAACACGGGCGATGTTATGGGAATTGTCAATAAGCGCAGAGGCGCAGTTCTGGGTATGAATCCTGTTGAAACGGGAATGACGGAAATTCAGGCTGAAATGCCTATGGCTGAAATTTCTGATTTTGCAACGGTAATTCGTCAGATGACAAGAGGTATGGGAAGCTACACAATGGAATTTGCACGCTATCAACAGCTCCCCTCTAACCTTGAAGCCGACGTTATTGCAAAGGCTCCCAAGTTCAGCGAATACGAGGGCTGATTAAACTAATAGAATAGCTCCTGCAATGAGGCTGTCGCCTCTCTTGCGGGAGCTTTTTTATTGGGGCGCAGGGTTGATTTCCTTACGGATAGGCTGAGGTGAAAATGTGACAAATGTCATCTGAGAATTTGACTTGCGACACTTGGAAACGGGAAAAATCAGTGATAAAATATAGCTAAAGTAAGAGATATGTCAGAAAGGAAAATGATTATGGCAACAGTAGTAAAAATTGAAAATCTTGTAAAGAGATATAAGGAGCTGATTGCTCTTGACCACTTCAACCTTCAGATTGAAGAAGGCGAAATCTTCGGTCTTCTCGGTCCTAACGGCTCAGGAAAGACAACTACAATCAACTGCCTTCTTTCGCTCCTTGAATATAACAAGGGAACAATCGAGCTTTTCGGAAAGAAGATGACTCCGTCAAGCTACGACATAAAGAAGAACATCGGCGTAATTATGCAGAATGTGTCAGTTTTTGACGAGCTTACGGTTCGTGAGAATATCGACTTCTTCTGCGGACTTTACGTTAAGGACAAGAAAACCAGAAAAAAGCTTGTTGATGAAGCTATCGAATTTGTTGGGCTTGAGGAATTTGAAAAATTCTACCCCAAAAAGCTTTCAGGCGGTCTTCTCCGCCGACTCAATATCGCTTGCGGTATAGCTCATAAGCCTGCTCTGATTATTCTTGACGAGCCTACTGTTGCAGTTGACCCACAGAGCCGAAACAAGATTCTTGAAGGAATCCAACAGCTCAACAAGCAGGGCGCTACCATCATCTACACCTCTCACTATATGGAGGAGGTTGAACAGATCTGCACAAGAATCGCCATTATGGATAAGGGCAAAAACCTCGCAATAGGCACAAAGCAGGAGCTTGTAAAGATGATAAAGAACACCGAAACGATAACGGTTGAGGCTCCCGAAATAAACGACGCTCAGCTTGCTGAAATAAAGGAGCTCCCTCACGTTTACGAGGTAAGTAAGGCTGACGGAAAGGTGAAGATTCTCTGCAACGGCGGAAAGCACAACGTGATTCGCGTTCTTGACTATCTCAGAAGCGTAGAGGTAAGCGTCGGAAGAGTTTATTCCGAACAGCCCACACTCAACGACGTGTTCCTTGAAATCACAGGTAAAGAGCTCAGAGACAACGCCTGACGGGAGGAAAGAAAATGTTTTTTCATAATTTCAAATATTTTACAAGAGAGCTTCTGAGAAGCACTTCTATGACCTTCTGGGTGTTTATTTTCCCTCTTGCGCTTCTTACGCTCTTTAAGTTCGCCTTTTCAAACATAACAGCGAATACCGAAAACTTCAATCAGATACCCGTTGCAGTAGTTTCAGACGAAGAAAGCGAGACTTTCAAAACTGCAATCGAGGGGGTTGAAAATGGGGGAGAAAAGCTCTTTTTACTCACCTATACAACCAAAGACGAAGCGCTCGGTCTTTTGAAGGACGGAAAGGTTGAAGGAATAATAACTGTTGCCGACGATATACTTTCTCTTTCAACAGACGCAGGAAGTTCAATTTCAAAGAGTATTCTTTCAGGCTTCGTTACACAGTACAACGTAAATGTTTCAATAATCAAGGACATTCTTGAAACTAACCCTCAGAACATTGAAAGTGTTCTCAAGGCAATGGAGACTGAAATCAACTCTATTGAAAGCACAACTCCCTCAGGCGAAAATACCGACGTGTTTGTTGTCCTTTACTACGGTCTTTTTGCAATGACCTGTCTGTTTGCTTCAATGCACGGAATGTTCTGCTCGATAACCTTCCAGGCTAACCTCTCTGCAACAGGTATGAGAATATCCGTATCTCCTGTGAAGAAATTTCCGCTTATTGTTTCGGCTCTTCTTTCAAGTGCGCTTATTCAGACTCTTGCCGTTACATTAGCGTGCGTTTACGCTTACTTCATTCTTGGAATAGATATGGGCGTAAGCTTCGGCTTATTCTTATTTATTTGCATTATCGGCTCAATAACTGCCGTGGGCATGGGCTTCTTTGTTGGAACGCTCGGCAGAATGAGCGATGGAGTCAAGAACGGAATACTTCTTGGTATCACTATGGTAGGCTCAATCCTTGCAGGTCTTATTGACCAGGATATCGTTTATTCAATCAACACAAGCTGCCCGATTATCAACAAGATAAGCCCCGCAGGACTTATTTCCGACAGCTTCTATGCAGTCAACGTCTTTAACGATTACGGCAGACTGACAGAGAATCTTCTGATTCTTGCCGCTGAGTTCCTGATTTTCTGCATTGCAGGTTCACTTATTTCAAGGAGGAGAAAATATGCAAGTCTTTAATACGTTCCTCAAGGTTGCTTTGAAGAAAATCCCATCAATTATAACCTACATTATCATATTTTTCAGCGTAAGCGTTGTCATTGTTTCAATCAACACCTCCGACGAAGCGATTTACGAATCGGAAAGACTTAACATTACAGTTTTCGATAACGACAAGACCGACGAAAGCCGTGCGCTTATCGAATACCTTTCAAAGTCAAATGATATTGTTGAAAAGGAAATGACGCAACAGGAGATAACCGCAGAGCTTTTTTACAGAGTAACAGACTACGTTCTTACTATCAACGAGGGCTACGCTGAAAAGCTCAATGGCGGTGAAACAGACGGACTTTTCACCTCTTTGACGCTCCCGATGACTTATTCTACGGCTTATGCCGACTCTCAGATAAATCAGTATATTTCAACTGTAAATATGTACCGTGCAGGCGGCTCAACTGTCGCTGAGGCGGTTAAAAAAGCGGCAGAATCTGACGTCAAGACAGAGATTACCGTTGAGACCTTCGGTAACGGCGACGGCGAATACGACGCATTTGCCTATAACTATTACCGCTTACTCCCTTATCTGTTCCTGACGGTTATTATCACGGGAGTTTCGGGCGTTATCGTTGCAGTAAGAAAAAAGATTTTAAGAGAGAGAATCCTTTGCGCTCCCATTTCAAACGTAACCTTTACCTCTCAGCTCGTTCTCGGAACGGTTTTTGTAAGCTTCATCGTTTGGCTCTTTATGGTTGTAGCGTCAGCCCTTCTTATTGGCGTAGACGTTCTCTTTACAACTCAGGGTGCGCTCATAATCCTCAACAGCTTGGTTTTTATGCTTGTTGCGGTTGCGATTTCAGTTCTTATTTGCACCTTCATTTCGGGTGCCGGCACGACAAACCGTGCTCAGAGCGCCGTTATCGTTATGATTTCAAATATCGTGAGCCTTGGAATGAGCTTCCTTTCCGGTGTTTTCGTACCTCAGGCTCTTATGGGCGAGGGAATTGCAACAGTCGGACGACTTTTACCTGCTTACTGGTACGTTCAGGCGCTTGACAACATCGCACAGATGAACGGTCAGAAATTTGATATGACAACAGTTCTCAGTTCAATGGGAATTGAACTGCTCTTTGCGGCGGCGCTTTTCTCGGTTGCACTCGTTGTCACAAAAGCGAAAAAAACAGCTTAAACCATTCTCCTTTGACATACGGCGTACGGTTCTGATACCGTGCGCCGTTTTTTATAAAAAAGAGGCTTAGCATGCTTTAGCAAGCTAAGCCTATATTTTTTAGTCTATTTTATATTGCTCAAACTCAGGCGATAGGCAAATGTCGTGCCTGAAATAAAACCACTTCGGATACTCCTTGAGCTTGGCGTTGATAAGCTCCTCAACGCTTTTGAAAACCTCGTCTTTTTCGGGATCGTAGAATCTTGTCCTGTTGACGTAGATTGAAAAGCCCGTAAGTCCGATTTCTGAATCAAGCGGACAATCACAGGTTGCGTCGTTATTGGTGATTACGATATGCTCCTCATAGTCGTTTTCATAAGCACAGATATAAAACTCATCAACAGCCGACAAGTCGTGTTCGGTCGAAAATTTCATTGAATCGTTAACGTAATCAGCGAAAATTTCTCTTGTTATAAGGTATCTGTTGCCCTTGACTGACCTCTTGAGCCACGAAAAAAATCCCATCGTATTCCTCCGACTTACTTTTTGTAAGGGCTGTCAAATTCACGCTCCGCTTTTTCGACGGCTTCTTCGAGCGTCATACCTGTAAAGTGAGGGGCGTTGAGATAGCGTCCCGATTTTTTGTCGTCAACGAACGCTCCGACGGCGATTCCGGGGATTGCCGTTTCTGGAGCATTAGGCGCGTGAGGGCCGCCAAGGTCGGTTCTGCACCAGCCCGGATCCGTAAGATTTATCATAACGTCCGTTCCTTCAACCGTTGAGCCAAGGTCAATCGTAATCTTATCAAGAGCCGCCTTACTTGCAGAATAGCCTGCCTGTTGAGGCTCAAGGGCGATTCCGCTGGTTGTATTGACTATTCTTCCAAAGCCTCTTTCAATCATCTTTGGCATAAAGTGATAACAAATCATTGCGGGGGCGATTGTGTTTATCTTGAAGCTTTCCGTATAATCGCTTACGGGAGTTTTGAAATATTCGTTTCTGTATGCAATCTGCATACCTGCGTTATTAAGCACAATGTCAACCTGAACGCCCGATTGGTCAATCTGAGCAAGCATACGCTCAACAGCGTCGAGGTCTGAAAGCTCAGCTTCTACTGCAAAAGCCTCAACGCCCATCTGCTTTACTACGCTTAGAATCTTTTGGCAGTTTTCGGTCTTTCTTGCGTGGAGGATAAGGTTACAGCCGTACTGTGCCATCATTTTTGCCGTGAGGTAGCCGATTCCTCGTGCCGCCCCCGTAATAAGCGCCCATTTTCCTTTTACGTTTACCATAGCTTTTCTCCTTTATTCTCTATTAAAAAAGCTACCCAAGAATTGATTGGGTAGCTTTCAAGACTTTGATTATGCGACGTTACTTGCCGCATTGATGGACATCTGGTAGGGGTTAGTATATGCCTGAATTCGTTGATAAGCCTGAATGCCCTCTTGCTGTGCGGGAGTAACCTTTGCCTCTGAGCGCTTGAGCTGAATTTCATCGGAGGTGTTGAAGCTTGCGGAATTTTCGCTCTGCTTTTCGATTTGTTCAAGCTTTTCGTTGCTTATAGGCGCTGATCTGTCGGTGCGTCTTGCTTCAGCGGATTCAACGAGTGGCTCAGCGGCTTTAGCCTGAGGTCTGTTAACGCCAAGCTCTTCCTCGTCGCGAGGATAATCGGTAACGGTTATGGTGTTTTCCTCGTCCTGTCCGTTACGCTCGACGGGCTTTATTTCCTCTTTACGCTTCATAATTTCGTCAAAGTCAAGCTGAGGTGCGTCAATCGAGCCGCTATCAATCAGATCAAGCAGACCGATATGGAACTCGTCCTCCTCCTGTGCCTTTTCGATCGAAATTTCGGTCAGCGACTGAGGCTTTTGAGCCTGTGCGATGAAATCTGCGGGTGAATAAGTTGTCTTTATTACGTCTTCGGGTTCGTTATAAGGCTCTGTCTGGGCAGCTTCGGTTGATTTCTCGATGGACTGAAGTCTTGTAGCTTCGATTGCCTCATCGCTAAAGTCAACGATGTCAAAACGCTTAGCCGAGGAGATTTCGTTTTCTTTTGCGTCAATCTCAGCCTGTCTTTTTTGTGTGAACCTGTTATTCTGAGTATGCTGAGTTTCGATAAGATTATGCAGATACCATTTTTCATACGTTGTGTCAATCATGCTTATCACCTCTTTTCGTCTTAAATTAAAAAATATCTCTATCCATTATCATAATATCACACGATTGTCAAAAATGCAATACTTTTTGAATAATTCCGATAATTTTCGGCATATTATATAACAACGAAACGCCTGTACTAAGCGTTTTTACAACATTTCGTCAACTTAAAGCCCTCCCTCTTTCGGGAGTCGGGGCTTCTTATATTCTCAGGAGGTTGCTTGCTATGAATATGACAAAAAAGGAGTTCGGAAAGCTTACGGAGGAAAAATCCCCGAACTCAAAGCTCTACGTCACAATTCCAAAAGCGTTTTTAATCGGAGGCTTCATCTGCACAATCGGACAAGCCTTCACGAATTTATATAAGCTCCTTGGGCTTAGCGAAACGGACGCTTCGACGGTAACTTCGGTTACGCTTATTTTTCTGAGCGTGCTTCTTACGGGGCTTGGGCTTTATGCAAAAATCGCCCGGCACGGCGGCGCAGGTACGCTTGTTCCGATTACGGGGTTTGCTAATGCGGTTGCGTCTCCGTCGCTTGAGTTCAAAACCGAGGGCTTTATTCTTGGTACGGCGGCAAAGATGTTTGTGATTGCAGGGCCTGTCATAGTTTACGGAATAACGGCTTCGGTTGTTTACGGGCTGATACTCTGTGGAATCAGGCTCTTTTAGGAGGCATTATGAGCAAATTTATAAAAAACGGGACGGTTGTTCTTGAAAATAAGCCCTCGGTCAAGGGCTTTGCGGCGGCAGTAGGAAAAAACGAGGGAGAAGGGCCTCTCGGTGAATTTTTCGATTTCGTAAGCTCTGACGATACGCTTGGCGAAGAAAGCTGGGAGAAGGCTGAAAAAAAGCTTCAGCAGCTTGCACTCGAAAAAGCGGCGGCAAAGGCGAAAATAGCTCAGGAGGATATTGATTTTCTTTTTGCAGGGGATTTACTCAACCAGTGCGTAAGCTCAGGCTATAACGCAAGAGAGCTGAAAATCCCCTTTGCAGGGCTTTACGGAGCTTGCTCGACAATGGCTGAAAGTCTTTGCTTTGCGGCGATTTTTGCCGACAACCTTCTTGGAGATAATCTTGCGGCGCTTACCTCGTCTCACTTTTGCTCCGCCGAGCGTCAATTCAGATTCCCCCTTAATTACGGAGGGGTGAGAACGCCGACTGCCCAGTGGACAGCTACGGCAAGCGGCTGTGCTATTGTCGGAAGGAGTCAGGAGCCGCCGTATCTGAGAGCTGTGACTTTTGGCTGTGTGAAGGATATGGGTGTTACCGACACGAACAATATGGGGGCGGCTATGGCGATGGCGGCTTATGAAACGATAAGCACGCACCTAAAAAACACGGGGCTTACTCCAAGGGACTTTGACCTTATTCTCACAGGCGATCTCGGAAAGGTTGGCTCTGATATACTGGTTGAGCTTTTTGCCCGTGAAAAAACCGATATTTCAGCCGTTCACAACGACTGCGGAATGATGCTCTATAACCTTCAGAAGCAAGACGTTCACGCAGGTGGATCGGGCTGTGGGTGCAGTGCGAGCGTGCTTTGCGGCTACGTTCTTGACAAAGTAAGGCGCGGTGAGCTAAAAAACGTCCTCTTTGCCGCAACAGGCGCTCTTATGTCGCCGACAGTTCTTCAGCAGGGGGAATCAATTCCGGGAATTTCTCACGCGGTTCATATTTGCGCAGAATAGGAGGCAGAAAAAATGGAAATGCTTATGGAATATCTCAAGGCGTTTCTTGTAGGAGGCGCTTTTTGTGCGATAGGTCAGGTGCTTATTGACCTTACGAAGCTTACCCCTGCAAGGATACTTGTGAGCTACGTTGTGGCGGGCGTTGTGCTCGGTGCCGTCGGCGTTTATGAGCCGCTGATTGACTTTGCGGGCGCAGGGGCGTCGGTGCCGCTTACAGGCTTTGGGAACGCTCTTGCCAAAGGCGTCAGAGAAGCGGTAGAAAAAGAGGGGCTTCTCGGCGTTCTTAAAGGAGGGTTTACCGCTTGTGCAACAGGAATAGCGGCGGCGATGGTCTTTGGACTTATCGGAGCCTTGGTTTTCAAACGAAAGGGGAAGAAGGCGTAGCCCCGTGCCGCGTTAAAACGGATAAACCGAAAACAAAACCGCCGACTCCTCCGAGGTGCCTACCCGGATTTGTCGGCGGTAAATTATTTACAGAAGAGGGTACAGGTTCCGCTTTCCTTGTAGTACTGAATCCTGTCTTCGATTTCTTTTCGGTCGCATTTGAAAAAATCGGCAAGACAGTCTATGCAAAGAAATTCGGTTGCGCCCTTATTCACAAGCTTTCTGTATATCGCAAGCTCGTCGCCTGAAAGCTCAGGCTTGTTGCAGTTTTTACACTTCACTTTGCGCTCACCAGCTTACAACGGAACATACGGCAGTCGTGAGGCTCGATCTGAGTTGTGTAACGCTCAGTGAATACTCCCTCGTCCTTTTCGTCCCAACAGTTGAAGAACCGGAAGCCAAGACCTGTCGAAGTGGGAAGACCGATGTCGAAGAACTGAAGCGACATTTCAGATTTCGAGTCGCTGAGGTTATACATACCTACTGCGTAATCGCCGTTTGAAAGGGGCTTTATAAGAGCAAAAACGTGATCGGGGTTGTTCCACTGTCTGATGCAGTAAGGGCCTCTTCCTTCGATGTCCTGGTTGATTTCAATAACGTACTTATTCTTGAGAATATCAAGGGCTTCCTTACTTGCCTTTCTCACGTCACAGCCTATCATAAGTGCGCTGTTCATCATTGCCCAGAGAGAGAAGTGGGTTCTGTACTCTGTGTCTGTGCAGCCTGCGAGCTTGCCCTCTCCGCCGAGAACCTCCGTGTTGTCGCCAACGCCGTGCATACCAACAACGAGCATATCCATATCATTCCAGCAGAAGGTTCCGCCCGAATATTCCTCGCCTATCTGAGATTCTGCGATGTTCTTGATTGACTGCCAGTTGTCCTGGATATCGCCTGTTGAACGGTAAAGCTGAGCGCCGCTTTCTCTTATCCACTTCTTTACGTTGTCGTTGCCCCAGTTGCAAGCGGAGAACACAATATCTCTGCCGCAGTTTCTCAGAGCCATCGCCATTCTCTTATAGAGATTTTCTCCGTTTGAGTGAATAGGGCGGTAGCAGTAGTCGTACTTGAGATAGTCAACGCCCCATTCCGCAAAGGTCTTGGCGTCGGTAAATTCGTGCTCAAAGCTTCCGGGATAGCCTGCACAGGTGTGAGTTCCCGCACAGCTGTAAATTCCGAACTTGAGTCCTTTTGAGTGAACGTAGTCGGCAACAGGCTTGATGCCGTTGGGGAACTTTGTTCTGTCAGGAACGAGACAGCCGTTTTCATCGCGCTGTTTTTCGCTCCAGCAGTCGTCGATAACGATATATTCATAACCTGCGTCCTTGAGTCCAAGCTCAACGAAGCGGTCTGCCATTTCCTTGATAAGCTGTTCGTTGATGTTCCAGCCAAAAGTGTTCCAGCTGTTCCAGCCCATAGGGGGAGTAAATGCGAGTGGTGTTTTCATTGTCGTTCTCCTTTGGTTGTTATTTTAATGCGTTTTCTATCTGAGTGATTTCCTCGTCGGAAAATTCAGTCTTAAAAATCGCCTCAACGTTTTCTTCAATCTGAGAGGGCTTACTTGCGCCGATAAGAACGGTAGTAACCGCCTTGTTTTTAAGAATCCACGAAAGAGCAAGCTGAGAAAGCTTCTGACCTCTGTTCTGAGCGATTTCGTTGAGCTTATTGAGTCTTTGGAGCATCTTGTCGTCAAGCTGGTTAGCAAGCCACGTTTTGCCCTTTCCCACTCTTGAATCGGCAGGAACGCCGTTTAAGTATTTGTCGGTCAAAAAGCCCTGATAAAGCGGCGAGAATACGGCGAGCCCGAATCCCTCCTCCTTAGCGTAAGCGTCAAGCCCGTCCGCTTCAATCCAGCGGTTAAGCATAGAGTAAGAGGGCTGATTGAGGATAAAGGGGGTGTGAAGCTCCTTAAAAATTTTTGTAATTTCAGCCGTCTGAGCCTTATTATAATTTGAAATTCCGACGTAAAGAGCTTTTCCCTGTCTTACTGCGTTATCGAGTGCAACAGCGGTTTCTTCAAGCGGAGTGTTCGGATCGAAAACGTGGTGATAAAAAATATCAACGTAATCAAGATTGAGACGCTTTAAGCTCTGGTCAAGGCTTGCCGTCAGATATTTACGGCAACCGTTTTTATCGCCGTACGGGCCTTTCCACATATCGTAGCCCGCCTTTGTTGAAACCACGATTTCGTCACGGTAGTTTCTCAGCCCTCTGTCAAGAATCTTACAGAAATTTTCTTCAGCCGAGCCGTTATCGGGGGATCCGTAGTTATTAGCGATGTCAAAATGGGTAATTCCGAGGTCGAACGCAGTATGAATCATCTGCTCCATATTTGCAAAGCTGTCTCGCTTTGAGAAATTCTGCCACAGTCCGAGTGAAACGGCAGGAAGTCTCAGCCCCCATTTTCCGCAATGATTGTAAATCATCTTATCGTATCTTTTTTCGTTAGCAACATACATTTTTATCATCTCCATTCTTAATTAGTATCATAACATCACAGAGAGCCATTGTCAATATATTATTATGATTTTCTACTGCAAAAACAACAGCGGCTTTTATAAAAGCTATAATATTATGGCAATAACTTCATTTTACCTTATAAGCATTATGAAAATATGAATCAGCCTTGATTTTTGAATCACATCAGCTCAGCTTTTCGTAAAGACTCTCAAGAATCGCTACGTCAATAATATAAATATCAGACGGGTCTTCTACCTTTACAGCGAGATAATCTCCCTCCTGCCCCATAAGATAATCGTGTCTGTCGTGCTTTGTGTAAAGCTTCAACGAGCGTTCAAGCCTCTTTACGTAAACGGGGTTGGCGTGTCTTGTAACGCAAGGGCGGAAATATCGGGTGATTTCGTGAGCGTTGTTGTCGTCGGTGATAATCGTTGGAGTATAGTCACAGCCGTCAAATTCAAAGGAGTCGTCAACAGGCAGATAGTGAAAGTCAAAGTCGGGCTTATCAACAGGGAAGCACCTTCCCGATTTGTCGGTTACGATATATTTGTTGGATGAAGCTTCAAACGAAACGTCACCCTTTGCCGAACGAAGCTTCACGGTTGCTCCCGACGGAACAACCTCGGACGAAACAAAATAGCCGAGATTGTGTTCTTTTTCGGCGTAAAGTGGAAGATTTTCCACGTCAATTTTAAGCTCGTCGTACCACGCCACGTCAAAGCTTTCAAGATAAGACAGCATTTTTTCTTCAAAGAAATCGGAGATTTCGTCTCTTGAAATCTCGTCAGCGGCAAGTCCTGAGCTTATAAAGCCCGCCGCCTTCATTGCGTGACCGCCGCCGTTTCCGATTCCTTTCGTGACGAACTCGGCGATTTCATTGGCTCTGATTTCGTTGACGCAGCTTCTTACCGAGAATTTAATACCGTTGGGAAGCTCGCAGAAAACTATATCCGTGTCTATATCGTCAACCTGAAGCACAAGGTCGCAGATAATTGCAAGTATGCTTGGGTCGCACGGCTTTACCTTTACGATTGCAAAGCGCTTGTCCTGATTGAAGCGCACGTTGTGACTGAACGCTTCTCCTGCTATTTCAAGCTCGCTCAGGGTAAAGTTTGCGTTATGAAGTCTCAGTATAAGATTTCTATCGTAATCGGTAAGGTCACGAAGGTCACGGTCGTAGGCGTGCTTTATTTCAGAAAATGCGTTCGTGTCCATATAAAGCCCGTAGTAAAGCGCAGTTGAAACCGAAAGGTCGCTCAAAAGCTCAGGGGCTTCGTGCCTTAACATTCTGTAAACGACAGTCGCACAGCTTGCGTAATTCTCTCTTATTTCAGCAAGCGCACACGGCGGCTGAGCACAGATGTGATGGTCAATCGCCGCGTAATAATCAGCGTCAAACAAGGTCACGTTCCCCTCGCCGTGAACGCAGTCAACAGTCAGCAAAAGCTTGACGTCGCAAAGCTCCTTAACGTATTCGAGGGGGATTTCAAGCTCTGAGATAAAGAGCAGAAGATTTGGCTTTGAAATCTCTGTTTTTCCGCTATAAACAAGACGTGGCTTTTTTCCGTTTGAAACCAGATAGCGGTAAACGGCGTAGCCTGAAGCGATAGTGTCTGCGTCGGGAAAGTCATGGCACTGGATAACAATGTCGTCAAAGCTGAGTAAATCCTTGAGGTGCATTTTCTTCTCCTTTATTAATAAGTTGTTATTTACATTATACCATAGACGCCTCAGTTGTCAAACAAAAAACAGCATATTGAACAAAAAATAATATCGTGCTATAATGGGAAAAAAACAGCGAGGTGAAATTATGATAAGAATTTTTGATAACGTCTTCGTTCTTGATACGGACAACACGACCTATTGCTTCGGGATAACCCCCGACGGTCACGCTGAGCACCTTTATTACGGAAGAAAAATCACGATTGAAAATAAAGACGACGCAGCAACGCTTGCAGAAAAGCACGCTGTTGCACCGGGAAACACGACGAACTACGAGTCTGACGGAAGCTATGCTCCTGAGGATTTTCGCTATGAGCTTTCGTCCTTGGGAAAGGGCGACGTAAGGGAGCCTTTTGTCGAAATAATCTATCCCGACGGAAGCTTCACCTCGGATTTTGTTTATGAAAGCGCTTGCGTGTGCGACGAGGAGATGCTTGAGGATTTGCCTTGCTCTTATGGACTTGAGGAGGGAAACGGCGTAAGGCTCAGCTTCAGAGATAAAAACAGCGGAGCGCTCCTTGAGGTTTTTTACGGCGTTTATGAGCAATGTAACGTCATTACAAGAAGCGCAAGACTTATAAACTGCACCGACGGAGAGCTTGAGCTTTTGCGCCTTATGAGTAACGCCATCGACTTTGACGACAGCGATTATATTTTTACAAGCTTTAACGGCGAATGGATAAGAGAAATGGAGCGCCACGAAACAAGACTCAGAGGAGGAAAAATCGTCAACAGCTCCGCTATGGGAACAAGCTCAAGCAGAGCTAATCCCTTCGTTATGCTTTCCCGCCCCGATACGACGGAGCAATGGGGCGACTGCTACGGCTTTAACCTCGTTTACAGCGCCAACCACTACGAAAGCGCAGAGGTAAGCGGCTTTGGGAAGCTTCGCTTTACTCAGGGAATAAACCCTCAGTCGTTCAGATTTATTCTTCAGAGTGCAGAAAGCTTTGAAGCGCCCCAGGCCGTTATGACCTTTTCGGGCGAGGGCTTCAACGCCATGAGCAATAACCTTCACAGCTTCGTCCGTGAGCATATCATAAGAGGAGAGTGGAAGGATAAGAGCCGCCCTGTGCTCATAAACAGCTGGGAAGCCAACTATTTTGATATAACGGAGGAAAAGCTGGTTGGTCTTGCACAAAAGGCAAAGGAAGCGGGCGTTGAGCTTTTCGTTATGGACGACGGTTGGTTCGGTAAGAGAAACGACGATTCAACCTCTCTTGGCGACTGGACTCCCGACGAGCAGAAGCTCCCCGGAGGAATTGAGGGAATCTGCCGTAAAATAAACGAAATCGGGCTTGATTTCGGTATATGGGTTGAGCCTGAGATGATAAGCGTAAAGAGCGAGCTTTATAAGGCTCATCCCGATTGGGCAATCGAAATCACGGGAAAAAATCACAGCGAGGGAAGAAATCAGCGTATTCTTGACCTTACCCGTGACGACGTGTGCGAATACGTTATTGAAAGAATGAGCGATATTTTCGGCTCAGCCCCCATCGCTTACGTCAAATGGGATATGAACAGACCCTTTACGGATTTTTATTCGTCGATGCTTGACAGCAGACGACAGGGCGAGGTCGGACACCGTTATATCAAGGGCTTTTACCGTTGCATAAAAACGCTTACGGAGCGTTTTCCCGATATTCTTTTTGAGGGCTGTGCTTCGGGAGGAAACCGCTTTGACCTTGGTATGCTGTGCTTTTTCCCTCAGATATGGGCAAGCGATAATTCCGACGCCGTGTGCCGTTCTCAGATTCAGACGGGTTACAGCTTCGGGTATCCGATGTCGTCGCTTACTGCTCACCTTTCAGCCTCTCCCAATCATCAGACACTTCGCGAGACCTCGCTTTACACGAGATTCAACGTGGCGGCGTTCGGCATATTCGGCTGTGAATGTAACCTCACGCAGATGTCTCAGAGCGACCTTGACGGAATAAAGGAGAAAATTTCCATTTATAAGCAGTGGCGTGAGCTGTTTCAGAAGGGAAGCTTCTACCGAGGAAGAACGGGCGGAAATATTACCGAGTGGACGGTCGTTTCTCCCGATAAAAAAACGGCGGCGGGACTTTTTATGCAAAAGCTTGCCGTTGCCAACAAGCAACAGGAGAGATTTTTCCCCGTGGGACTTTGTCCTGAGAAAAAATACCGATTCTTTAGCCTTGGGACAGACGGCACGGAAATCGAGGAATGCGTCGGCTACGGCGATACGCTTATGAACGGCGGAGTTCACTTGAAGCAAGCTTTTTCGGGCTTTGGCGAGGGTTCTGAAATCCGTCGCTTCAAGGATTTTGACTCAAGACTTTATTTTATGACCGAAATCTGAAAAAAGAAAAATAAATTTTCAAAAACCACTTGACAAACCCTGTAATGTGTGTTAATATATAACAGTTGAATTACTGGGGCGTCGCCAAGTGGTAAGGCAGTGGACTCTGACTCCACCATTTCGAGGGTTCAAATCCTTCCGCCCCAACCAAATGCGTCCCTGCTAATCGCAGGGGCTAATTTAATATTGAATAGTGAATAATGAATATTTAATAATATATTTGCACGGCGCATTTGTATTATTCAATATTCATTATTCACTTTTCGTTATTCAATAAAGGAAGGATTGATTTATGAACGAAAACCCGTTGCTCGAAAAATCACTTTTATTTGCAGCTCGCATTGTAAAGCTATGCAATTATCTCCAAAAGGAAAAACACGAAACAATCATTTCAAAACAAATAATTCGTAGCGGTACTTCTATTGGCGCAAATGCTAGTGAAGCGGCATATGGCTTCAGTACTGCCGATTTCATAGCAAAGTTACAGATCTCTCTAAAGGAAACTGCTGAAACAGAATATTGGCTTAGATTATTGATATTAACCGAATATCTTGAAAAAGAACATGGTGACTCTATCCTTTCAGATTGCTTAGAGA
>JAZNST010000040.1:0-11074 GCA_045591405.1 Ruminiclostridium sp. | reverse complement strand
TTTACCCTGAAATCGAATATGTCAATCACCTGATGACACACAGTTGGGGACAAAAGGTGGTCAGATTCTACGATTTGGATGGGAATTTAATTGAAGTAGGAACACCGCTGTAAACAACAAATCCCAATTTACTCGAACAGTTAAAAATGCTATGAGGAATTTCCCCATAGCATTTTTGATTTTTTAGCAAACTATTTTGCACATATTGACAATCCCACATATTTATGGTATAATCTATTTGGCAAATAAGAATTTGACGGAGGAGGTATTCCGATGAGAAAACAAATTGCAACAATCATCATTTGTATTTTGTTCTTGTTCACCCTTGCCGGATGCAGTACCAAGCAAAAGTATAACGCAGAGGACTATATCGGGAAGACATCCGCACAAATCGAAGCAGAATACGGAAAATTCGATTGCTGTTACATGCCCATTAGTGATGATGGGTTATATAGAAATACCGCTTGCGGATATACCATCCAAGAGCCAAAGAAAGGATTTTTGGGTACAGACCCAGAATGGCTTGTTTTCATTCAGTTTGACGAAAACGGTGTTGCCTACAACACCCGCGAGGGATATCGACCTGGTGGTTAAATCCCAATTTACTCGAACAGTTAAAAATGCTATGGGGAATTTCCTCATAGCATTTTTTGTTTCCTTATAGGACCAATTTTAAGCGGTGCTTTGTTCCTTGTAGAATTACACCACCGAACCGCTTAAAAGCGATTCTGCGCCGATTTAGAGCATTCCAAAGTGCTTAAAAGCATCTTCGATTGCTTTTTCTTTTTCCGGTGGGCAGTTTGGCACTCTGTGTCCATCTTTGCCCTTGTTGTAGTTTTCTCTTTTCTCAAAACCGTGTTTCTCTTTCACCTGTGCGATGTTGAGAGAGGTAACATTCAAACCGTATTTCTCTTTGACGTAGGCTTTTATCTCCGGATAGGTTGCGGTGGTTCTTGTGGTTTTGGGCAGGTCCTGAACATTCACATCAAACTTGATTTGCTCGTGGACATCTTTCCGGCTTAAAAGGACTACCGTCTCGACGATTATCCCTTTAGGTAGGGAGTCTACCAAAGTGTTTGTTTGATATATTGAAATTTACAGACTTTTTAGTTCATTGATAAATTGGGGAAAAACCGTCTGGTCTGTCATAAATTCAAATTTCAAAATGTGGCTTCCCGCATCACCCTGTATTTCTCCGAACACCTCGATGTGTCCAGTTCTGTCACATTCGAATTGGATAGTGTTTCCATAACCAATCTCACAAAAAGTCACATTTTTTCTCTTGAATGAGATTAAATCTTCCAGTGCCACAATGAATTTCTGTAATTCCTTATAATCGCATTCACAACCATCTGCAATACCAGAAAATACACCTGATTTGACTATGATATCAAATGAACAGTTATATGGATTCCCGTTTTTCTCGTCATCAATAGAATGGTGAAAATCTCTGATTGCAAGATAATCACCACAATATTCAAGCTTTGCTTCCATAATCAAATCACCTCGTCAAATTCAGGTTTACCGGTCTGTTCGACTTCGTTTGCAAATCCTTCGTATGAACGGATATGCGAATATAATCGTCGGCCTTTTCCCTACTTAAAAGAACAACCGTCTCCAAATGCCTCGTAAAAGGGAACATATCGACGGGCTGGATTTTTATGGGGCGGTAGCCTCTTTTTGAAAGAAATCTCAGATCCCTTGCGAGCGTTTCGGGGTTACAGGAAACATAGACGATTTTTCTCGGCGAGAGCTTTATGAGGCTTTGTAAGAACTCACGGCTACAGCCTGCACGGGGAGGATCAGTGATTACAACGTCCGCCTTTTCCTTTTTTCTTGAAAGTTCGGTCATAAATTCGCCCGCGTCGGCGCAGAAAAACTGTGCGTTTTTAACTCCGTTAAGCTCGGCGTTTTTTTCTGCGTCACAAACGGCGTCCCCGTTAAGCTCGATGCCGATTACGCTCTCACAGCTATCAGCCATTGTAAGACCTATCGTCCCCGTTCCGCAATAAGCGTCGATAAGCCTTCCGATTTTTCCCTCCTCGCCAAGAAGGGCAAGCTCCTTTGCCTTAGCGTAGAGGATTTCGGTCTGAACAGGGTTGACCTGATAAAAAGAGCGCGGGCTTATTCTAAAATCAAGTCCGCACAGCCTTTCTTCGATAAAGCCGTTGCCGTAAAGGGTTCTGCTCTTTTCACCAAGAGTAAGCTCAAGCTCGTCAACCGAGACGTTGTGAACGATAGTCGTGATTTCGGGAAAGCGTGACGTGAGCGCATTCACAAACGAGCGCTCAGAGGGAAATTCGCCCTCTGCCGTCACGATAACAACCATTATCTGTCCGCTGACAAAGCCGCTTCTGACAAGCACGTGACGCACGAAGCCCGTTTTATTCTCGCGGTCGTAGGGCTTTAGCTTAAAGCTTTTGAAAAGCTTTGCGAGAGTCTGCGCAATTTCCCCCGCCTTTTTATTTTCTATCATACAGCCCTGAGCTTCAACGATATTTTTTGTTTTTGACTGATATATTCCGCTAACCGCTTTTCCGTGTTTTTTTCCGAATGCAATCTGCACCTTGTTACGATAGTAAAGCGGATTTTCCATACCGATTATCTCATCGACGTGGCAAAAGCCGCCAAGAAGTCTGATTGCGGTTTTCTGCTTAAAGCTAAGCTGTTTTTCATAGCTCAGATTCATAAGCTGACAGCCGCTGCACTTTCCGAAAAGCTCACATTTTTTTATTTCCATAAGCTACTCTTTTCCTGTTATTCTTTCACAATTATATATCAGCAGGTAAAAATAGTCAACCTCACAAATACGCAAAAAAGCGCCGTCTGAGGAAGATGAAGCAGAGCCATGTGGTAGACTTTCTCACGGAAAATCCCGATACCTGCAAGCGACTTTGTGATGAAAATGTTATTGGTGTGGAGTTTTCAGAAGCTTCATAAGAGGTGCGTAACGAATTGAGACAGTATAAATAGTAAAGCCGTACTCGTGGGTACGGGTACGGCTGATATTTATTGGCTAAATTATTCTACTTCCTTTTCCATACAAATAGCCTTCCAGCCATTTGGTCGCATAACTGTTTCTATTTCAGAAAAACCGCATTTCTTATAACACTTAAATGCCGCAATATTAAAATCAAATACAGATAATCTGATTTTTCTTATGCTGTATTCAGTTTTGCAAAAATTGATAAAGGCGTTTAAGGCTTTTGTGCCCAACCCTTTTCCTGTAAGTTCAGGATTTAATAAGAATCTACCGATTAAAGCAACTTCTGATTCCTCTTCTCTTGTGATAATTTCTATTGTACCAATCATTTGCTCGTCTGAATCTGCTTCATAAATTTCCGCACCATCAAATAATCTTTTTTCAATCTGTTGTCTGGTTAATGGATATTCGTATCCTCTTCCTGCCCACTGATTGAGAAAATCAGCATCTTTATTCTCACACCAAATAACAATATTCTCTATGTTATCTGCTTTAAGTTTCTGTATTTTCATAAATAATAATACTCCTTTTATCGCTATAGTTGCTCAGATAAATTTCAAATTATAGGTTTACTATACCACATCACCCCCAAAAACTCAATACTCGAAAGGCGGTGCGTAACAAAACGTGCTGTTGATAATGGGTGCGTAACGAAACGAGACCATAGAAATAGTAAAGCCGTACTCGTTGGTACGGCTACTCATATTATTGATTGTTGCTTGAATCAAAAACAAATTTCATATTATGATATTTGGAAAGTACATCTTCAAATCCAAGAGTTTTGTATAAAGAATATCCTGAATCCGTAGCTTTGAGTTCTACAAAATCAAGTTTTGATGTTTCAGCTTCATCAAGCAGCATTTTAATAAGCTTTCCTGCAATTCCTTTTCTTCGATATTCCGGCAAAGTATAAACATTAAGAATTGTACCTGTTCTGCCATTTATAAAAGACGGATTTGACGGCTTTTCTGTAATGCATAAGAAACAGCAACTTACAATTTTATCGACATCTCTACAAACAAAAACCAGTAAATCGTTGTTTATATGTTTTTGAAAGTAGCTACTCAAATTATCAGTTATCTGTTTAATCTGATTTTCGGGTAATTCTCCATAATCTTCAAGTAAATATGCAATTCGTAAATTGATTAAAGATGACAAATCATTCAAATTTGCTTTTTCAAAAACCATACGTTTTACACCTCACAAATCGCCAATGACATAATTATACCATATCAACCCCGATAACTCAATACCCGAAAGGCGGTGCGTAACAAATCGGTCTGTTGATAATGGGTGCGTAACGAAACAGGGTAGCGTGATGGAAAATCAGATTTTATATTCTTTCATCAGTTATGATATGTTCGATTCCACTATGTTTCCTGCTTAAATATTCTTTCAAGAAACTTGGAAATGCTTTATGTTTATCCAAATCAGAAATAGGAATCCAATGCATTTCTTCTTTTACGCCGCAAGTATAACTATCGCTGTGTAATTCTTGAGTTCCTCTTGGCTTCATAAGAAAATAAAAACAAACTTCGTGGCAATCAAGACCTTTTAATACACCGCTGTCATCATTAAAGAAGTTTTCGTGAATTACCGCTAAACGTTCTACTTCATAGTTTACGCCCGTTTCCTCGTACACTTCTCGTTTGACAGCTTCTTCGGCGGTCTCGCCCATAAAAACACCTCCGCCAATAGAGTAAAAATAATCAGCGGTTGAGTTTCCTGCAAACAGAACACAGTCGTTTTCAATTATTATTGCAGCGGCTCTGTATCGAAACCAGTTCTTTTCTTTTGTAAATCCACAATCGTGCATTGCTCCTACCTCCATAATTTTCTTAAATAAAATTAACTCATTATACCACATCTCCCTCAAAAATTCAATCATAACCGATAGGTGCGTAACAAATCGGGCAGGCGTTTTCATCGTGAGATTTTTTTGAGACTTTTTTGAGACTTTTTTGAGAAAAAAGTCGTTTTATTTTTATTCGATATAATCTCTTCCGATAGTTCCGAGCGTTTCAGAAGGATCTACATATAAAGGCGGCAATGTCGGAAGCGGTTTTTTTGTTGTAGACGACACAGCCTGAGTTGTTACGACTGTGGTTGCGACTGTTGTCACAGGTTCTTTCGTGGTAACAATCGGGACGGTTTCGGGAACTGTCGTTGTTGTGACGGTAGCGGCGGTCGTCGTGGTAGCTTCGGTTATAGTTTCCGCAGCAGTAGTCGTCGTAGCTTCAGTCGTCGTGGTTTCTTTTGTGGTTGTTTCCTCTGTGGTGGTTTCTTCCGTGGTTGTTTCTTCGGGCGTTGTTCCGACAGTAGTCGTGATTCCCTCGGTTGCAATTTCCTCCGCTGTGGTTGTGGTGGCTTCTGTAATCGGCGCTTCTTCGCCACTGTTCTGACTTGTGAGCGCTATAACTGCAAAAATCGCAAGTGCAAGTACAACAAGGCAGGCGATAGCTATGTATATTTTCTTTTTCATAAGTTACTCCTTAAATTTTATAATCTGATTATAGCACAAAAGTTTTTTTGTGTAAAGCGTATTTTACAAAAAACCGTAAACGCCTGTACGCTTACGGTTTTTTCTCAGATTAAGACTTGGGCTTACACTTTACGACAGCCTCGGTCACGTTAGTCAGAACAAGCTCTGAGTTCTGATTTCTCGCTTCGATTGTGATTTCTGCGATGCCGTTTCGCTCGCTTCGTTTCTGAAGACGGGTGACGGTTGCTGTTGCCGTCAGAACGTCGTCGGCGAAAACGGGCTTTAGCCACTCGATCTTAGTTGATTTTCCCGCAAGAAGCTCCTCGCCGAAAAAATCTACCTCAAGATACTTTGACCAGACTGCCATAAAAGACATAACGCCGGGAGCAATCAGCTTCCCGAAGGGAGTGGTTTTTGCGTATTGCTCATCGGTATGAAGCGGAATATTGTCGTAATCCCTCGCAAATTCAATCATTTTGTTCTTTTCAATAACAACAGGAGCAATCTTTGTTGTCATTCCGACCTCAAGCTCGTCAAAAAACATATTTTCACCTCTATAAAATTTTTAGCTTTTTGTTATTATGCTACGTTCTCGTGAAAAAATCACAGTTCTATATCAATTTCGTATTTGTCATCTATGATGATGCAATTTGCGCCGTGCCTTCGTGCAAGAGCAAGCGTCCGTTCATTGTCTCTGACGAGGCTTTCTACCGTGCAATCGCTGTCGTCAAGGCGTTTTTCGATTGCATTCGCATAGCCTTTTATCTTGGAAAAATTGTTTCTTATATATTTTTCGGTCATTACGAGGCAGTAGTGGCGAATGCACTCAAGGTAATCGGCAGAAAAATACTTTGCCCAATCAAAAGGGATATAACAGCCCTCGACAACTAGATTCTGCTTGTTTTCTACCGCTGTTTTTATAATTTCACGAACAATGGGCCACAGATACTGAGTCAGCTCATCGTCGTCGTTTGGCGTGAGAGTGGTGTTTTTGCTTCTGATAAGCCCCATTTTCAGATGGTCAATCGAAAGATAAGGGAATTTATATTTTTCAAGAAGCCTTTGCGCCAACAGGGTTTTTCCCACGTGAGACGCTCCCGAAATAAGAACAATCATCTAATCCGTCCTTGAATGTGATTTTTATAAATTATAACTCATCAAAGCCAAAAAATCAAGCCGTTGCACACGAAAGCGAGCACAAGCTTGATAAGAGTGGGAGTTGGTGGTATAATTGCAAGTAGAAGCGTGGGCGATTTTACGGAGGTTGCTTATGATAAGCCGAATTATTACTGATATCTCAGATTTCATATTTGTAAACAATGCGCCGCAGAAGGTTGACGCAATTTTTCTTCCGGGTAGCTCTCACCCGCAGCAGCCCGAATATGCGGCAGAGCTTTATCGCAAGGGATTTTCAAAGTGGCTCGTTCCGTCGGGCGGAGTAAGCGTAAAAATGAAAAAGTGGCAGGGTGTTCGCTCCAAAGCAGAAATATATAACGGTGATTATCACTCCGATTGTGAATTTTTCACAGACGCGTTAATAAAAAACGGCGTTCCCGTGTCTGCAATTATTGAAGAAAATAAATCGGGACATACCCGTGATAATGCGTTTCTTTCACGTAAGGTTATTGACGAAAAGGGGATAGAAATAAAGACAGCTATCATCGTATGCAAAGCCTTTCACGCACGCCGCTGCCTTATGCTTTACCAGATGGCGTTTCCTGATGTTGATATAAAGGTTTGTCCTGTGCATTGCTATAATATTACAAAGGAAAATTGGTACCGTACCGAATACGGAACAGACAGGGTTCTCGGTGAGCTTGCACGCTGTGGAAATCAGTTCGTGGGGGATATAAAGGATTATCTTGAAATTTTATAAATTGAGGAATAAATATGTTTGAATTTACAGATAAATTTGATACACTTGAAAAAGCTGAACGCCTTATGCAAATGCACAAGGAAGGATTGCTTGGAGGCAAGGTTATGCCAGAGGACGCTAATCCAAATTTGAAAAAGTCAAGTGCAGAGAATTATCTTTATTTCACTCTTCCTATGTCGCTGAATTATCAGCGTAATTCATACACTCTTTGGCAAAGTGCAAAACAAACATATACAGACAGCGAAACGCAGTTCGCATTCTCACCAAAGGAATGCCTTACTCATTCTTTTGAGGAGGTTCAGTACGCTCTTACCAAATACAAGGTTGCATTGCAAAAGCAAAAACAGACGGAGATATGGATTAGGCTCTGTGAAACATTTGTAAGTCATTTTGATGGCGATATCAGACGAATGTTTGATGAAAATAACAATGATATTGAACAGATAAAACGTTATGTTCAGCTTGAAAATAAAAAGGCATTTCCTTATCTTTCAGGCGTGAAGATATGTAACTATTGGCTGTACGTCATTCATCAGTACACTGACAGAAAGTTTAATGATCTTGACGCACTTACCGTCGCACCCGATACTCACGTCTGCAAGGCAAGTTTACAGCTTGGGCTGATAACCGAGAAAGAGTATAACTCGCCGAATGTTCAGCAGGTAGTAATTGAAGCGTGGAAAGAACTGTTCAAGGGGACAAAGTATAAACCGATTGATATTCATACTCCGCTGTGGCTCTGGAGCAGGAATGGGTTTAAGGAGGTGCTTTGATGTTTTATCACGCTTCTTCTGTCAAAGGGATAAAAATACTTGAACCGAGAATTTCAAACCACGATATTCCCTTGATTTATTTTTCTGAAAAAAGAGAAAACGTCCTTGTATATTTAAGCAATGCCGTTGAAAAATTCTGCAAGGAAACGGGCTTTAATTACTCAGGCGTATGGCACAAATGGGCAAGCTACGGCTTCGACAAAGACGGTATTCTGACTTTAGACGAGTATTATCCCCATGCTTTAATCGACACATACAAAGGTGTTTCAGGATATATTTACTCTGCCGATAACGTCAATAATTCAGGCGATACAATAGGCGTTCCTTATGCGGTTACTTCAAGAGAAAAGGTTAGCGTTTCAGGCTGTGAATTCATTGAGGACGCTTACGAGGAAATTATCAAAGCTGAAGAAAACGGTCTTATCAGAATTACACGTTATGAGCAATTAAGCGACGCTAAGCTCAAATGGATTGCCGACACGGTGAAGCGTGAATATGAAGAAGCAAGCGAACATCCTGAATACAGATATTTTATTAAAAATAAATTTTGAAAAATCGAGGTGTTTTTATGTGCAATCAGCAAAAGGAATTTGAACGTCTTTGGAGCAAAATCGGAAGCAACGCCGTGATGGTGCTTTCAACCTGTGCTGATAACCGCGTCACGTCAAGGGCAATGAGCGTCGTTGTAATTGACGGAAAATTCTATTGCCAGACGGACGAACGGTACCCAAAATGCGCCCAGATTAAAGCCAATCCGAGCGTTTGCCTTTGTGTGAATAATTTTTCGATTGAGGGCAGCTGCAGCTTCGTGGGCAAGCCCTCGGATAACAGCGTTTTTATCGACGCAATGAAAAAGCACTATCCCGACGCTGTTTCACGCTGGTCGGGGCTACCTACGGAGTGCGTGCTTGAAATAAAGCCAAGGCTTATTTCGTCGTGGATTTACGAGGAGAATAAACCCTATATTGAGCGTTGGGATTTTGAAAGAAGAAGCTATGTAAAAGAAATTCAAGGGGGATAATCCCCTTGCCTTTTTATGAGCGTATAATTAGCCGTCTTGCGCAATTTGAAGAGAAGATTGCGCTTTTGACGCTTCAAAACGCCTGCAAAGCGGTATGCTGTGCTGAAACAGATGACGATATTATCATCGTTTCACACGACGGTACATTGAGCATACTTTATGCGTTATGGCTTGGTATGGATATTGAAATGTTGAATAAGTGTAATCTATCGGGCAAGACAGGCGGTGTTTCTGTTTTGCAGGATGATGATGACGGAAATCGTATTATTACACGATTGAATGATATGTCGTATATGAAAGAGGGACTATAATGGATATTAACTTTTGCACACAATGCGGCAAACCGCTTACATACAAGGCAATCGGTGATGAGGGTGAGCAGAAATATTGCGAATGCTGCAACAAATTCTATTTTGATAATCCAGCAAGCTGCGTGCTTGTGGCAATCATCAACGAAAATAATCAGGTGCTACTGCTGAAACAAAATTATATTTCAACGAAGAATTACACGCTCTGCTCTGGCTATCTGAAAAAGGGCGATACTCTCGAAGAAACCGTTGCTCGTGAGGTGTTTGAGGAAACAGGACAGCGTGTGATTTCCTGCGAATATGTGCAAAGCTATTATTTCGCACCAAAAAATCTGATTATGACGGGCTTTATCGCTTATGTCAAGGCGAGTGAATTCAACAGCTCCAACGAGGTTGACGGTCTTGTGTGGGTTGATTTGGATAAGGCTGTTACATTGGTTGAAAGGGAGAATAATTATTCGGGGGTGCATTTGGATAGGTGTGTTGAGATATTGAAAGAAGAAGCTATGTAAAAGAAATTCAAGGGGGATAATCCCCTTGCCTTTTTATGAGCGTATAATTAAGCCGTCTTGCGCGATTTGAAGAGAAGATTGTGCTTTTGACGCTTCAAAACGCTTGCAAAGCGGTATGCTGTGCTGAAAATTCAGCTATTGCATCGCCGCGTCAGTTTTCCCCATAAGCAATCCACTCGACTTCATCAAATCCGTTTTCAATAAGCGCCGCATTGCACATTCCAACGTGACACATAATATGGCGTATCTGCGCTGAAATTACACTCAAATATGTAAAACCGTGACCTTCCCAAGTGTTTTTATTAAGTATGTCGTCGTTTACAATATTCCAGAATTTTTCAAGCCTTTCGTCAAGGTAAGCAAGACATTCTTGCACTTGCACCTTTGTTAAAAATCCGTCTGAGACACCAACCCAATCGTTATTGATTATTTTTTCGCCAAGCTCTTGCGGAAAGGGGAAGCCCCATTGAAATTCGTCGTTGTAGCTTTCACGGAGCCAAAATGCGCTTCCCATCAGAGTATGGATGACGTGATTCCAGATAGGTAAGCCGTGATTTTGTGAACACCATAATTCATCAGGGCATTTTCTGACGATTTCCTTGAGCATATTATAGCTGTCGTAAAACTGTATCTTTAGCATTTGTGTTGTAGTCATTGCATATCCTCCGTTAGTTTTTCGCCTGTAATCCTATTTCCCTCTGAATTATCTACGTTCAAGCAGGTTTTTTCAAAACACATAAAAATAAAAATCCGAACAACATCTTAATTAGAGTGTTCGGATTTTTTGGTGACCCGTACGGGAATCGAACCCATGTCTTCGGCGTGAGAGGCCAACGTCTTAACCGCTTGACTAACGGGCCAAATAGATTAAGGATAGACTGTGTCTATCCTTAACTCTTTGGTACACCTTCAGGGACTCGAACCCTGGACCCAATGATTAAGAGTCATTTGCTCTACCAACTGAGCTAAAGGTGCATAGTGTCGGCATTATCTATCTTCCCGGGCCGTCGCCAGCCAAGTATTGTGGACGCGAGTGAGCTTAACTACTGTGTTCGGAATGGGAACAGGTGGGACCTCACCGCAATAAACACCGACTATTCAGGCAAATCCCTGAAAATT
>JAZNST010000039.1:0-5248 GCA_045591405.1 Ruminiclostridium sp. | reverse complement strand
CGGGGCTGCGCCCCGTGCGCCTACGAAAACGAAGAAAAAGGAGATCCGCCCCCCCTGCGAGTGCCTCTCAACCACCGTCAGCTGAGCCAATACAGCCACTCTCGTAATTCTCCCCCTAAAATTTCACAACCCCCTTGATTTTTCAGAATAAATCCTGTATAATAGGGGAGATAAATATTGAGCAATGTGAAGCCTTTGATTATGGGTGCAAGCCCTGTGCAAAATTGTGCCGCGAACCATGTCAGGCGGGGAACCGAGCAGCATTAAGCGGATTTCAGTTTGTGCCGCAGTAAGCTTGCCCCTGTAATGAGAGGCTTCATAGCGTAAACGGAGAAAAATATGTACCTTGCCCTTTATAGAAAATATCGCCCTCAGGTTTTCAGGGATGTTATTTCTCAAGAACATATTACCACGACCTTGCAGAATCAGATAAAGTCGGGGGAGTTTTCGCACGCTTATCTTTTCACGGGGACAAGGGGAACAGGAAAAACTACCTGCGCCAAGATACTTTCTAAGGCAGTGAACTGTCTTAATCCTACGCCTGACGGAAACCCGTGCGGCGAGTGTGACTCGTGTAAAAAAATCGAAAACGGAAGTACGGATATAATCGAAATCGACGCCGCTTCAAATAACGGCGTTGACGATGTGCGCGTGCTGAGGGACGAAATCGTTTATACGCCTATTGACGTGAAATATAAGGTTTATATAATCGACGAGGTTCATATGCTTTCTATAAGCGCATTCAACGCCTTGCTCAAAACGATAGAAGAACCTCCCTCTCACGTTATTTTTATTCTTGCAACAACAGACGTTCATAAAATTCCCGCCACGATACTTTCAAGGTGTCAGCGTTATCAGTTCAGAAAGATCGACCCTGACGACTGCGTTGAGCTTTTGCTTGAGGTTGCTCAGAAGGAGGACGTAACCCTTGATAAGCCTGCGGCTCAGCTTATCGCCCGATTGAGCGAGGGGGCAATGCGTGACGCATATTCTCTGCTCGACCAGTGCATTTCCGTAAGCAAAAGCGTTACGGAAGAGGTAGTGAGGGAAAGCTGCGGAGTTGCGGGGAACGAACAGCTTTTTGAAATCTGCGAGGCTGTGCTTTATTCAAACTGCGCCTCAGCGCTTCGTGTGCTCAACGACCTTATCGAAAATTCAAAGGATATGGGAAAGCTCGTCGAAGAGCTTATCCAGCATTACAGGAACCTTATGCTCCTGAAGCTTACCCCGAAAAACCCGATAGTGAGGGCAACAGATAACGAGCTTGCCGACTACGAGCGACTTCTTGAGGGTTATACTCTTGAAATGATAATGCGTTGCCTTGATTTACTCACGGCGTCGCTTGATAAAATTAACCGAATGAAGCAGACAGGGCAAGCAAGACTTCTTGCCGAAATGCTGATAGTGTCGCTTTGTACGCCTAAGCTCGATAGCGACACAAAGGCTCTCTCGCTCCGTCTTGACGCTCTTGAGCAACGCATAAATTCAGGAAAAATCCCTGTGGCAGTAAAAGACGAAGCCCCGATAAAAGAAGAGGCGGTTGCCCCAAAGGCTACGGACGAGCCTCCTGTTTTGACGGAAGCGCCGCCGATTATGGACGAGCCTCCTGTTCCGGTAGAAGAAAAAATCACGGAGCCAACTCCTCCCGAACCGCAAAAGGCTCAGAGTGTTGAAAGAATACTCCCCGAATCGACCGTAAAAGGCCCCATCGGGATTTCACCGTTTTTACAAAGCGAGCTTCCTCAATCGGATAAGTTCTTCCGTTGGGACGACGTGCTGAAGGCTCTGCCGATGACGCTCGCAGGCTTTCTTGAAGGCGCCGAGGCGTTTATCCACGACGATTCCTTTATCGTGTGCGTAACCCCTGCGGCTCAAGAAATACTCACTAACTCCGAAAGAGCCTCAAAGCTCAGAAGCGCCGTTTACGGCGTTTTGGGAAAGGAGCTTCCCGTCCTTATGTGTAAGGAGGAGGAAAAAGAGCAGGAAAAATCCAAGCTCGACGCTTTTCTTGATATGGCAAAGCAAAGCGGGATTTCCGTAAGACTAACGGATAAATAAAGTCAACTTACCTACGGGTATCAATAAAATTAAAATAAAGGATGGATTTTATTATGAAAGCAAGATTACCGGCTGAATTTCAGAACAAGGGCGCTGGCAATATGAACCAGATGATCAGACAGGCTCAGAAGATGCAGGACGACATCGCAGAGGTTCAAAAGCAGCTTGAAGCTACCGAGTACACAACAACAGCAGGCGGCGGAATGATTGAGCTTACTATGACAGGCGGAAGAGTCCTCAAGTCTGTAAAGATTAACCCCGACTGTGTTGATAAGGATAACCTCGACGACCTCCACGATATTATTATCGCAGGCGTAAACGCAATTCTCACAAAGGTTGACGAGGAAGGCGCAAAGGAAATGGAAAAGGTAACCAACGGCGTAAGTATGCCGGGCCTTTTCTGATTGCCTGAGGTATCGTGAAATAAACGCTTTCGGTTTCCGAAGGCGTTTTCTCATTAGTCTGAAAGGAAAAATCTATGGCTGAATATACTCCATTGCCGCTTCTGAGAGTAGCTGAACAGCTTGCAAAGCTTCCGGGAATCGGTCTTAAAACTGCTCAGCGCCTCGCTTACTATATTCTTAATATGCCTAAAGACGAGGTTAACGAGTTTGCAACGGCAATTCTCGACTCAAGAAGCTCGGTGCGCTTTTGCAGCGTGTGTCAGAACTTTACCGAAAGCGAGATTTGTGCTTGCTGTAACGACGAGCGAAGAAACAAAAGAGTAATCTGCGTTGTCGAATCTCCAAAGGACGTTTCCGCCTTTGAAAGAACGGGCGGCTTCAACGGAGTTTACCACGTGCTTCACGGGCTTTTGTCTCCCGCTGACAACGTGACGCCCGAAGACTTACGCATAAAGGAGCTTATGTCAAGGCTCACGGGCGAGGTTGACGAGGTGATTATGGCGACGAACCCGACTATTGAGGGCGAAACGACGGCGACTTATATAAGCCGCCTCATAAAGCCTCTTGGGATAAAGGTCACACGACTCGCCTACGGTCTTCCCGCCGGCTCTGCACTTGAATATGCAGACGACGTTACACTTCAGCGTGCGCTTGAAAACAGAAATATTATCTAAGCGCCCCCCCCACTCTGAACACATTTATTGGTCAAGCCTACAAAAGCGGTCTGAGAGGTTGCTTTTGTCTTGACTTTGAGGGCTGAAAGTGATAAGATTAAGGATAATATTATAAACACGAAAAAGACAGAAAAGGAGAAAATTATGGCTTTTATTTACTCAGAACCATCCCACACATTTGGTGAATACCTGCTCGTTCCGGGCTATTCGTCAAGCGAATGTGTTCCCTCTAACGTTTCTCTCAAAACACCCGTTGTAAAGTTCAAAAAGGGCGAGGAATCCGAAATCACAATGAATATCCCCCTCGTTTCTGCTATCATGCAGTCAGTTTCTGACGACAAGATGGCAGTTGCTCTCGCTAAAGAAGGCGGAATATCGTTTATCTACGGCTCTCAGACTATCGAAGACGAGGCTGAGATGGTAGCAAGAGTAAAGGCTTATAAAGCAGGCTACGTAAAGAGCGACAGCAACCTTTCTCCTGAAACGACTCTGGGCGAGGTGCTCGCGCTCAAGGAAAAGACAGGTCACTCCACAATGCCCGTTACCGAAGACGGAACAGCTAACACAAAGCTTATCGGTATCGTTACGGGAAGAGATTACCGTGTGTCAAGAATGTCTACCGACGAAAAGGTAAAGGACTTTATGACTCCCCTTGATAAGCTCGTTACGGCTCCAGCTGAAACAACCCTCAAGGAAGCTAACGACATAATCTGGGAGCATAAGCTCAACTCCCTGCCTATTATTGATAAGGACGGAAAGCTTCTCTACCTCGTTTTCCGTAAGGACTATGAAACTCATAAGACAAACCCCAACGAGCTTCTTGACAGCAAGAAGCGTTACATCGTCGGCGCAGGTATCAACACCCGTGACTACGCAGAGCGTGTTCCCGCCCTCGTAAACGCAGGTGCAGACGTTCTTTGTATTGATAGCTCCGAGGGCTACTCCGAATGGCAGAAGCTCACAATTGACTGGATAAGAAAAACCTACGGCGACAAGGTTAAGGTCGGCGCAGGAAACGTTGTTGATAAGGAAGGCTTCCGCTTCCTCGCTGAATGTGGCGCCGACTTCGTAAAGGTTGGTATCGGCGGCGGCTCTATCTGCATCACAAGAGAGCAGAAGGGTATTGGCAGAGGTCAGGCTACTGCTCTTATCGAGGTTTGCGAGGAGCGTGACCGTTACTTTGAAGAAACAGGAATCTACGTTCCCGTTTGCTCCGACGGCGGTATAGTTCACGACTACCACATGACTCTTGCTCTTGCAATGGGCGCAGATTTCATAATGCTCGGCCGTTATTTCAGCCGTTTTGACGAATCCCCTACGAATAAGCTTATGCTCAACGGAACCTACGTTAAGGAATACTGGGGCGAAGGCTCTAACAGAGCGAGAAACTGGCAGCGTTACGACCTTGGCGGCGACAAGAAGCTTTCATTTGAAGAAGGTGTTGATAGCTACGTTCCTTACGCAGGAAGCCTCAAGGACAACGTAACCCGTTCTCTTGCAAAGGTTCGTTCAACCATGTGCAACTGCGGCTGTCTTACAATTCCTGAGCTTCAGAAGAACGCTAAGCTCACGCTCGTTTCTTCGACGAGTATTGTTGAGGGCGGTTCACACGACGTTATCCTCAAGGATCAGCAGGCAAGAAACTAACGCTTCAATAAAACAAACAAAGGACGGAGAAATCCGTCCTTTTTCTTTTGCCGAAGCTTTCGCTATATTTTTGCCTAAGGAACGGAGAGATCCGTTCTCCTTTTTATATCCGTCTGCAAGTCAAGTCGCCTCTCTCTTGGCACCCACTCAGGCTCACGGCTCGTTGTCGCCCCGCAACATCGAGCCGCTCGCCTTCGGGGTGCGCCGAGCTCGGCGATGGCTTGGGTACTCTGAAATTCAGGCGAGCCTGTTAAAGTTAAAGATGTGAGCAGGCGTGGGTTGCGCTTTCGTTTCCCGACGAATAGGCGGCACGGGAAAAGGCGCTTCTCTTAACCGAAGCGAGCCGCAAGCCCACAGCCGCCCAACGAGAACTCTCTTTCTTTTTCTACCGGCTCTTCACAGCCACTCTCCCTCACAGCTGTGCGTCTTCATAGGTAAGGCGCAGCCACGCCCTCTCGCGCACTC
>JAZNST010000038.1:0-5947 GCA_045591405.1 Ruminiclostridium sp. | reverse complement strand
CCGCCTCCGGCGGCTGCCCTGCTCGCTAACGCTCGCAGGGGGCTACGCCCCTATCTCCTACCAATAAGCGCTCGTTTATTCTTCCGCTTGCTCGTCGGCTTTCTCAGCGGTTTTCTCCTCTTTTCCGAGAGCCTTTACCTTAACGGGCTTTTCGTCGTCCTCTTCCTCTTCCTCGTCCGCTGACACGAGCGAGTTCTCATAAAGCGCATCTGTGAGCGTTTCTATGAGGTTTTTATACTGAAGCTTCTTATACCAGCTCTTAGGTATAGCCTTAAAACCGCCCGAAGCTCCGAGAAGTCCTCCCGTAAGACACGCACAAGCGGCGCTGTCTCCGTCGTGATTAGCGGCGAGCTGAATTGCGAATTTATAGCGTTTTTCGTGAAGCACAGCGGCATAAACGGCTATTGCAAGAGCCTCAACCGCCTCAATTCCCTGTCCGATTTCCTTAACCGTGAGCTGAGGGTCGTCCTCTTTTTTCACAGCCTTGTCGAGTGCGTCCTTAACCTCGTTATAGGTACGCTCGTGACCTTTATAGTCCTCAAGGATTTCAAGCGCACGCTCCACGCTCTGAACGATACTCTTTCCGTTTACAAGGCACGCTATCGTTGCCGCATAGACGCCGCAGGGAAGATAGCCGTCGGGGGAGGAATGGGTGATTGCTCCTATATCGCACGCCATTCTGAACGCCATTTCTTCGTCCTGAGCGTAAAACAGTCCGACAGGAGTAACACGCTTTACCGCCCCGTTATCTGAGTTGGTGTTAACGGGTGCATTGAGTCTACCGAATTTATTACTGTGAGCGTCGAGAAGAGCGTTGATGTTGGTGTCACGGTTATAGCGCTTTCTTGTAAGCCCCTTTACTCTCAGAAGCGACGAGAGGTTGGGGTTTTCCTTCTTGTCAAAGAGCCAGGCGTATTCCTGACCTGCTACGGTTTTGGTCTGGGTATAGAGCCAGAGCTGATACGAATAGAAAACGTAGCTTGCAACCGCCGCATTCTCGTACGCCTTATCATAAATATCCGCCCAGATTATACCGTCAACGGTAAAAAGAGCCATCTGAGTTGCGTCGGTGAAAAGGGCTGTTTCTGTCTTTTCGCTTACCGCAAGCTCAAGCGCCCCGATTTTTTCAAACCTCGCACAGATTTCCTCATAGCTCAAATCTCTGAGGGGGTAACCGAAGGCGTCGCCGATTGCCGATCCGTACATTGCCCCCATAAATCTGTCATATTCTGTAACTCTAGCCATATTCTGCCCTTTCTTAGCACCTGTGCCAGTCGCCCACGCCGTCCTTTGGAACGGGAGCAACCCAGTCAGCTGTATTTTCCTTATTATAAACGGTTTTACAGAAAACCATCGAATCCTTCATTGCAAGCTGTCGTTCAAGGAACTCATAATACGCGCCCGGCGTCATAATACCGTTTGGAGTAACGTCGTCCATACCCGTAGGCGCAATAATCTTATCCGCCAAAAGCACGCAGTTTGTAGTAAGCACAAAGTAGGTCTTGAACTTACCCTCCTTGAACTTATAGAACTGAGCGCCCGTATCGCACCACACCTGAGAGCCGAAGTCGTCATAATCCTCAAGCTTTGCGTCGGGGTTTTCCCTCATCGCCCGTTCAAGCGGCGAAGCCCACTCCACGAGATTACTTTTTATGTTGTCGATTTCTTCCTTTACCTTCTGCTTTTGCTCAGGGGTTAACCTTATTCCGTATGCAAAGAGCGTCTTATGGTCGTGACGCACAGCGAAGGGATAATAGTCACGGCGGTTACTGATGAAGAAAACGCCGTCGCCAAGTCCTCCGAAAAGCGTAATGGTGCTCACGTCATAAGAGCCATAGGAGAGGATTTCCCCTTCAAATACGACGTCGCAATGCCCCATTTTCCCCACGCCGTCGTCTGAAACGTGAATAACTATCTCAACGTCGGGAGGAACGTCCGTCTCTTTTCCTTCGGGGAAAAAGGTGATCGGCTCCTTTGGGAGCCCCTTTTCAACCGAATACATCTCAACCTTATCCTCCTTCATTTTACGAAGAGGCATAAGGAAATTGAAAACCGTAGGAGAAAGAATACGGCGGCGGCGATGATTTTTCGTTGCCTGCTGAGGAACGACCTGAACCACAAAGTCAAGAACGAAGGTCGCCCCATAAACAATGCAGTAACAACCGCAAATTATAAGAAAACCGCTTGTTCCGATTTCGGGCAGAAGCACCATCGTAAGCGCACAGACGAAGTAGATAAACGAAAGCACCGCCCCTACCCAACGTCCCTTGGTTCCGTTTTTTCCCTGAACGTAGACGTCAATTATATTAAGAAGCGCATTAAAAAGCATATAAAGCGCAAAGAAGATATAAACGAAGCTCTTTGCAATAATGGGGGCGAGAATCGTGACGATTCCTCCCGCCACGTTTACAATTCCCGTGAAAATCATATTGCCCATTCCGAGCTTCTGGAGCGCCGCCCTTCTTGCAAAGCAGCGCAAAAGGGTATAAACCCCGTGAATAATCATTATTATTCCGCCAAAATACGCCGCATAATCAAGAACGAACTCTCTCATACACAGAAAAACTATTCCCAGCGCAATAAACCCCAGTCCATAGACGAGGCAGATTGCGGGATAAAAGTGTCTGCGAAAACTCATAATTACCTCATTTGTGATATTTCCTGTTGTTGATTATCGTAAAGGCACGGTAAATCTGTTCTAAAAGCATAACTCTTGCGAGCTGGTGGGGGAAGGTCATTTTTGACATTGAAAGTCTGCTGTCTGCGATTCGCTTTACCTTATCAGAAAGACCGCACGACGAGCCGATTACAAAGGCAATATCAGAAATCCCCTCGTTAGCGGCGTTCTTAAAGGTCTGCGCCAGCTCCTCGCTTGAAAGCTGCTTGCCCTCGATACACATTGCAACCGTGTAGCACGAAGCGGGAATTTTCGAGAGGATTTTATCCCCCTCCGCCATAAGCGCCGCTTCGATCTGGTTTTCTCCTGCGTTTTCGGGTAGCTTCACGGGGTCGAGCTGGGTAATCGTGAGCTTACAAAACGCGCCGAGTCTTTTTTCATATTCAGCGCAAGCCTCACGAAGATAGTCCTCCTTGAGCTTTCCGAGCGCAATAATCTGAACGTTCATACACCCTCCACGCATACGGCGGTCGTTCCCCTCGCTGCGCTCAGGGAAGGCTCCGCTTCGCTTTGCCGTGTCACGCTCGCCTGCACGCCTTGCGCCCACGCTTCGCTGTGTGCCTTCCGCCCACGCTTCGCTGTGCGCCTTGGCGTACGCGTCGCGCGACAGGACCGCCTCATTTATCTGTAAACCGATTTATTTTTTCTTGCACGCTTTCGTGCCTGAGCCTGTCTTCGTCTTTTTCTTATATGAAGAAGAACGATAAGAATGATGATAAGAACAATCAAAAGCACGAGCAGAATCTTGAACCAGGCGGTACCCGTTACGTTGCCAACCTGCTCCTTGATATATTCGATCTGAGAGCGTGAGATTGCTTCTGTTGCAACGAGATCAATCTTAGCCATAGTTTCGCCGTCGAGCCTCAGCTCAAGCGAACCGAGCACCTGTCCCTCCTCTACGGGAGCGACAACGCTTGAATCGACGTTAAGTATACGCTGAATAGCGGACTTATTGAGATAATCGGGAAGAAGCGTTGCAAACGAAGCGGCAGGACGCAGAGAAACGTGGTCCTTTCCTTCGCCCTGTACGACCTTCATCTCTGCAACAACGTCATTTTCCGAAATCACGGTTTCATAGTTAAAGGTTGAGAATGCCCAATCATAGAGATTGACGTGGTCAAGCGCCGAATAATTGTATTTTTCGCCGTTTTCGTCAAAGTAAGGCGCCTGGAGCGACGAAATCATATAGGTATAGCCGCCCTTTTTCGCCATAGAAACGAGGCATCTGCCGCCCTCGTGGACGTTACCCTCCTCGTCCCAGTAATAGTCGATGCTTCCTGTTTTGATTCCGTGAGCGTATTCGTAGTAGAAGGGGTTTTCCGCCGAGTTGATTATGAGTGCATTAGTTGCCGTCTTTATGTAGCCGTCGGGGTTAAATTCATTGGGCGGGAACTCATACTGATAGGTATCGCAGATTTCAAGGAGGTTCGGGATAGTGTCATAGGCGTATTTTGCAATAAGATACATATCATACGCACAAGAATAGTTATCCTCCTGCCAAAGACCGTGAGTGTTTCCGAAGTGGGTGTTGACGCAGCCGAGCTGTGCCGCCTTTTCGTTCATCTTTGCGACAAAGTTTTCGATATTCCCACAGGTATTTATAGCGAGAATATTTGCCGCCTCACACGCCGACGAAACCATAAGCCCGTAAATGCAGTCCTTATAGGTTATGTTGTCCTGCCCTGCCTCAAGTGCGGCGTTTGAAGGGCCTTCCTTATTGGGATCTCCCTCCCAGAACTCGTTAGTTGCGTCATAGGTGATTTTGACGAATTCGTTCCAGTCGTCGATAAGCTCCATAGCAATGATACAAGTCATAATCTTCGTAGTTGAAGCGGGGTAGAGCTTTTTCGTAGCGTTCTTCTGATAAACAACAATATCCGTGTCAAGATTTACCATAAAAACGCCGTCACTATGAACCTTAACGTCAGGCTCAAATGCGCTTACTGCCGAAAAATCGGCTATATTCAATATCACCGCCGCACACGTTACGACAGTAAAAAGGCTTTTCCACAATTTTTTTGCAATATACATATAGACAAATCTCCCGAAATTGAGTATAATATTACAGACGGACAATAGACTGACCTATTTCATATTCAACTTTAATTATAGCAAATTTCACAGAAAAATAAAAGGGTTTTTTGAAATATTCAACAGGATTAATTCCAAAAGCCAGGCAGGAGAACGAATGATACTTGTTACAGGTGATACTCACGGCGATATAAGCCGCTTTTCAGATAAGAGCATAAAGAAACTCAAAAAGGGCGACACGCTTATAATCTGCGGCGACTTCGGTTTCATCTGGGACGGCTCAAAAAAAGAGAAAAAAACGCTCAAAAAGCTTGGAAAAAGAAAATACAACGTTCTTTTCGTCGAAGGAATCCACGAAAACTTCGACGAGCTTGAAAAATACGAGACTGAGGAGTGGAACGGCGGACTCACCCGAAAGATAAGCGGAAACCTCCGTCAGCTCATAAGAGGAAACGTCTTTGAACTTGACGGAAAAAAGGTTTTTGCCTTTGGCGGCGGAACGAGCGAGGAAAACGACAGCTATCTTAATCTTGACGGGGTGAAAATGCTCGAAAAATGGCGCAGAGAAATCCCGACGGAAAGCGAGCTTAAAAAAAGCGACGAGGCTCTTGCCTCTTGTCAGAATACGGTAGATTTTGTTGTGAGCTACGAGCCTCCCGCCCAGCTTGCCGAGTTCTTATCCCTCGGAAAAACGGACCGAAACCACATAAATACATATCTTGAAAAAATAAAATCAGAGGTTGATTTTAAGATGTGGTACTTCGGCTGCAATCACATTAATAAAACTATCCCGCCCAAATATAAGGCTTTGTTCAACGAGGTTGCAACTGCCTCAAAGGGCGAGAAAAACAAGAAAAAAATCAAAGGAGAATAATACAATGGCAGAATTCAAGTATGAAATCACAAAAGAGCTCGGCGTAATTTCCGAAGGCTCAAGAGGAATGAGAATTGAGCTTAATATGGTGTCGTGGAACGACCGTGAGCCAAAATACGACATCCGTTCGTGGACTCCCGACCACGAGAGAATGGGAAAGGGCATTTCGCTTACCGAAGAAGAAATGATTCAGCTTGTCGAGCTTTTCAACACTCGTGACGAAGAGGACTCTTTTGAATAATAAATCCCCATAACCGCAACGACAGCCTGTTTTTTCAGGCTGTTTTTTGTTGGGGAAAAGGCGGCTGTGAGACGAGCGAGAGAACGCAAAACCTCAGCGTACCCCGAAGCCGAGCGAAGCGAGG
>JAZNST010000037.1:0-4585 GCA_045591405.1 Ruminiclostridium sp. | reverse complement strand
CCCCCCAAAGCCACCCGCACCTTCGTTTTCTCCGTCTGCCTTACAGCCCCCATGCCTGTTTCCTCTTGTACAGTAGTGGGGGTTTGACGAAGTATGAGGACTTAGCTTATTATAAGCTTTCTCAGACGAGGAAAACCACCACGTCAGCGTACTTTTGTACGGTAGTGGGGGTTTGACGAAGTATGAGGACTTAGCTTATTATAAGCTTTCTCAGACGAGGAAAGCCACCACGTCGGCGTACTTTTGTACGGTAGTGGGGGTTTGACGAAGTATGAGGAAGCTTATAAGTAAACAAAAAGGCGTGCCGATTCGACACGCCTTAACTCGTTTCTGGAATTAGTTCTTCTTCTTCTTGGAAACTACGATGATTACGATAACAACTGCTACTACAACTACTGCTGCAACGATGATGATGATCATTGTTGTGTTGTCACCGTTGTTGCCGCCGTTGTCACCGGAAGGAGCAACTGTTGTTGTTGTATCAGAGCTGTCTACTGCTGCTGTTGTGCCTTCAGTTGCTTCGCCGCCTTCTGCTGCTGTTGTGTCGTCAGCTGCGTCGCCGCCGTCTTCAGGAGCTGCAACAGGAGCTTCCATAGCGAGCATTTCTTCGTCAGAAGCGCCGTAAGCAAGAGCAGAGTAGTATTCGTTTGCAGGCTCAACTGTTATAGGATCAACAGGCTTACCTGTTTCGTCAACTGTGAGGAGGTTGTTGCCTTCAGCGTCGTTGAGAATGCAGTAGTTAACCTTGAGTTCAGCAAGGTCAGAACCCCATTCCTGGAGACCGAGCTGGTAGCATGTGCCGCCTTCGATGTATCTGTCTTCTTCGGGAACGCTGTAAACAATTGCCCACTTGCCGTCAGCTGTTGGCATTGTCTTAACTTCCTTGGTAGGATCCATTGTAGCGAAAGTTGTGATACCGTCAGCTTCTACTGCTGCGTCCTTGAGCTGCTGATATGTACCTGTGTTCCAAACGCCCCACCACTCGTTCTGAGGCCAGTTGTACTTAGCATAGTTAGCAGCCTCGTCACTTCCTAAAGGAGAAGAAGCTGTACCGAGAACACCACCGTTTGAGGAGAAGATAACAGATCCGCCCCAAGCGCCTTCAAAAAGCTCTGCGAAATCGCCTGCGGGTTCGATAACGAGGATTACCTGAGCGATCTTTGTTACGTCTACGCCGTAGTCAACCTTAGGCTTGTTTTCCTTTTCATTACCTTCATTGTAAACCTGAAGGAGCCAGCTGCCTGCTGTGTTAAGAGGAGAAGCTGCGTCGCCTTCGTTAGCGATATAAAGCTCCTCAGCAGGAATCTGATAAATTGCTGCACTTGCTGCTGTTGCCATAGTTGCAGCGGCTGTGATGCCTGCTACTGCCATAGCTAAAAGTTTTCTTAATTTCATAAATTTTTCCTCCATTTGACCTTTCGGTCTTCTGCTTAAGGGATCGTAATAATTCCCGTTTATGCCATAAATTATACCATTTACGCACTTTTCCGTCAATGCACATTATAACTAAATCTATTTATGTGTTTTTGGATAATCTAGTTAAATTACAGGTGAATTTAAGTAATTTTAAGGCTAATTTAGCTAAATTATTCAACGCTCCAATCAATCGGAGCCTGTCCGTTTTGCTCTAAAAAACGGTTGGCGGCGGAGAAGTGACGACAGCCAAAAAAGCCGTTAAAGGCTGAAAGGGGGCTTGGGTGAGCGCACGAGAGAACGAGATGACGGCTGTTTGTGACGAGACTTGCCTTTTGCCTTGCATTCGCCCCCCAAAGCATAAACACGACGGGCTTTTCTCTTTGGTTAAGAAGCTCGATAACTCTATCTGTGAGGCTTTCCCAGCCCTTACCCCTGTGACTGTTGGCGCAGGAGGCTCTTACCGTCAGAACTGAATTTAGAAGAAGAACGCCCTGTCTTGCCCAACAGGTAAGCTCGCCGTTTTTTGACGGCTCGATTCCAAGATCGCTTTTGATTTCCTTATAGATATTTTTGAGCGACGGCGGCGGCTCGACTCCTTTTTTAACCGAAAAGGACAGTCCGTGAGCCTGTCCCTCGCCGTGATAGGGGTCCTGTCCCATAATAACAACCTTAACGTCGTCATAATCGGCATATCTGAGCGCATTGAACAGGTCGTTCATCGGCGGATAGACGGTGTAACGGGAGTATTCTTCCTTTAGAAACTCCCTGAGCTTCAGATAGTACGGCTTCCTGAATTCCTCCGCCAAAAGCCCGTCCCAGCTGTTATTGAGCTTTACCATCTTTCTGTATCCTGAACGCTGAGGCAATGAGCGTGATTATTTTTCTCAGAGAAATAAAGCCCTGCGAACACGCCGCAAGCTATTGAGGTAAAGAACACAAGAACAAGGCAGACTACGATTGCCGCAACACCAAAGCCTCGCGCGGGAGGTTCGGGCTTTTCGTCGTCTTTTGTCGTGCAAAACGGACAGTCGTCGTTCTCACATCGGGGAATCTTTGAAAACACTTCGCTGATAGAAGACTTTTGCGTTGCTTCAGAACCGGCCGCTTCGCTTGTCTGCTCCTGAGGCTCGTTTATCATCTTTTCTTCCTCAGAAGTAGCCTCCTCCTTTACCTCAGAAGTAACGCTCGTTCCGCAAGAGCCGCAAAATAGAGCTGTTTCGGGAAGCTCTGCCCCACATTTTTTACAAACCATATTTACTCCTTTTTTATACTAAAAGCTTATTTTTTCTTGCAAAATCAAACAGGTACTGCTGGGCGATTCCGCCGTATTTTACGAGATTTTGAGGCAAGCCGTCGGGATAATACGCCGACATAACCCGCTTCATCCACACGTCCATCGGGATACATTCCGTTTTATGAAACGCAAACAGCAAAACGCAATCCGCAACCTTATTGCCCACGCCCTTTATTTTCTTGAGTTCTTCTCTCGCCTCTACCGTCGAAAGAGCAAAAAGCCCCTCAAGATTTATTTCGCCGCTTGTAACTTTATTTACGGCGTCAACGATATATTTCGCCCTGAAGCCCGCCCGAAGCGGCGAAAGGTCCGCTTCCGTCACGCCCTTTAGCTGTTCTTGAGTAGGAAAGGCGTAAACGCCGTCGCCGATTTTCGTCCCGAACTCCTCGCAAAGCCTCCCGATAATTCCCGAAATACGCTTTATATTGTTATTCTGAGAAATAATGAAGCTTATGAGCGTTTCAAACGGCTCTTGCCTTAAAACTCTGATCCCTTTTTCCTTTGTGGCAAGGCGTAGCGTCTCATCGGTCGAAAATTCTTCAAATAAAAGGCTGTAATCAAGCTCTGAGTCAAAATATTCGTTCCAGAACACCTCGTCGCCCTCGTTTGCGTTAAGCACGGCAACTCCGTCGGCGAGCTGTTCAAGCTCAGCGTATTTTTTGCCCACAACGCCGCAGAAAATCCCGTCCTCACGCTCAGTAAAGCGGAAGCACTGTCCGCAAAAAAGCGTCTTTTTAAGCTCAAGACAGTCTATTTTAATTTCAAGTCTCATATTGCCCCCGAAATTTTCTCTTGATTTCTCACAGATATTATAATACAATATAAGTAGAAATTCAAGATTTGCCGAAAGGAAAAAGCAACAATGAGAGAGAGTATTTTAACAATTCCCGTAAATGACGTGTTTATGCCAAAGTGCGGTTGCCCTGTGTGCAGAATGAGAGACGAAATCGAAAACCACATTGCAGAATATATAATGGGCGCCGCTATGATGGAGCCTGACGTTCGTATTGAGACAAATAAGCTCGGCTTTTGCCATCATCACTACAACCTCCTGCTTCAACAGAATAACCGTCTGTCTCTGGGACTTATGCTCAGCACTCACATGGCTGAAAAGGAAAAAGAAGTTTTCAGTAAGCTCTCGTTCGGAAAATCCAAAAAAGCAGAGCAGATTCAGCAGTCGTGCTTCGTCTGCTCAAAGGTAAACTGGGGCGTGAACCATACGCTTGAAACTGTGTTTACAATGTTTGTCAAGGACGAAGCGTTCAGAAAGCTCTTTAAGGAGCAGGAATATATCTGCCTGCCACACTACTCGCTGTTGCTCACAAAGGCAAAGGAGCAGATGTCAAAGGGAAACTTCAGCGACTTCAAAAAGGCGCTCGACGAGCTTGTTGACGGCTATATGAATACTCTTATAAGCGACGTCAACGAGTTCAACAACAGCTTTGACTACCGTAACGCAGGAAAGCTTCATAATAAAGATATGGAGCACGTGCGCACAAGCATCGAAAGGTCAATCGAATTCCTCACAGGCAGAAAACCCTCTTCCAAATAAAAATAGGGAGCAACCCTAAGGCGAGCCGCCTTTGGCAGTTCGTAATTCAGTTTACGAAAAACCAAAGCATGTAGCCCGTACCGATAAAACTTCTTTCACGGTAGTACCCTAAGGCGAGCCGCCTTTGGCAGTTCCGCCGCACAATAAACAAATGCCATTTAACACTTTGTCTGTGCGGCGGTTTCAAAACTGCTTTATGACGCACTCGCTAATTGGTTGTTCCTTTTTTCTTGCCTCAGCGAGGCGTATAATATTGAATAATACAAATGCGCCATGCAATTGCATTATTAAATTTTCACTATTCACTAATAAGTCAGCCCCTG